>JAEXAJ010000037.1 GCA_023458215.1 Bacteroidota bacterium | reverse complement strand
GTTACCATTTTTACCTGACTCGTGACGGTGAAATACATCGGGGACGTTCAACCGAAAAAATCGGTGCGCATTGCCTCAATCATAACCGACACTCCATAGGTATCTGTTACGAAGGGGGGCTGGATGCAGAAGGTCGTCCCATGGACACTCGCACGCCGGAGCAAAAAGCTTCGCTGCTTGCGTTGATTCGTGAGCTGAAACGGATCTTCCCACGGGCGCTGATCGTGGGGCATCATGACCTAAATCCGGTGAAACCGCGTCCTTGCTTCGAAGCGGAAAAGGAATAGCGTAAAAAGTTACTTTCAATTTATCGTAAATATCAAACAAGACTTTCACCTTTTATAATGTTGACACAAAGTTAACTTCCTGCTGACACGATATTAACTTCTCGCAAGCAACGTTTTTATCTCCTCACAAAGTCGCTCTTTCACTTCCTCCATAGGCATCTTGTGCCCTAATTCTTTTTCGAGGGAAGTGACGCCCTTATCTATAAATCCGCAAGGATTGATATAGCTGAAATAGCGCAAATCAGTATTCACATTGAACGCCAGTCCGTGCATGGTTACAAAATGACTGCTTCGAACTCCGATCGCACAGATTTTGCGAGCTCGAGGCGTATCGCCTTCCAGCCATACGCCGGTCGCTTTATCCAAACGCCCGGCTGTGATACCGTAAGAAGCACAAACACGAATTACAGCTTCTTCGAGCAGATGCACATACTCTTTTAGTCCTAAAGAGAATTCTTCGAGATTAAGGATAGGATAACAGACTAACTGCCCCGGACCATGGTAAGTTATGTCTCCACCGCGGTCGATGTGATAAAGAGTAGCGTCAATCTTGCGAAGTTGCTCTTCACTGAGCAACATATTACCTTCCTTGCCACTACGTCCTAATGTATACACATGAGGATGCTCACACAGTATAATGTGATTTACATACTCCTCTTCCGTTTGTTTGGCATGTACCAGTGCATCAAACCATTCCGTCTGCCGGTTCCATGCCTCGGCGTAAGGTATTACTTTCCAATCTGATATTTCTGTTTTCATAACTAATGAACGATTTACCGTTTCTGCGAATTGGGAACATAAAGCAGTCATCTGAGAGTGATTGCTGCATCTCTCTTTTTATCGCCACCGCTATTTTCGCGGCGGCGAAATTTGATACAAATATAAATAATTCAATAGTTATAACAGCATGACAAGACACTTATTTGGAAAAAAAACGTACCTTTGTGCAAACCTAAAACGACAACGCGTATGGAATTTCCACAAGTCGATCTACCTGTAGATATGATTGCATGGACGAAAGTAACGGAAGATATTCTTAATACTTACAAGCAATCGTGCCGTTTAAAAGCCTGTATCTTCGCACTCTGTATAGAAGGCTCCATCAAAGTATCCATTAACTTGATGGACACTGAAATAAAGCAAGGAGACTTTGTCACCTTGTTACCCGGAACCATTATTCAGTTCTACGAACAACATGAAAAGGTATGTCTGGGATTTGTCGGTTTTTCATCGCATTGCCTGAATGGGGTTAACCTCATTCAATCTACTCTAAGCTCTTTTTCTACCATATTAGAGTACCCCGTAATGAATATCAATCCGACAATTGCTGCTTATTTCAAAGACTACTTTGCTTTATGGGCACGTATCACTACCGGTCCATTCCCCCCTGACACCAGAATGGCGCAAGGCACACTGAATATACTTCTTTATGGAATAGATAAATTATATAGAACCCATCCACAACAACAAAAGAGTACAAAGAGCCGTAAAGAGGAAATATGCCGTGAGCTGGTGCAACTCGTCATTGAAAATTATACCAATGAACGCCGTGCACAATTTTATGCCGACAAACTCGGTGTTTCATTGCAGCATCTTAGTACCACAGTGAAGCAGGTTACAGGAAAAAATGTACTGGATATCATAGCGCACGTCGTGATGGTGGATGTAAAGGCCAAACTCAAATCGACGGACATGACCATTCAGGAAATAGCCTATTCACTGAACTTCCCGAGTGCCTCTTTCTTCGGAAAATACTTTAAACGACACATGGGGATGAGTCCATTGGAATACAGAAATAGCTAATGTTTTATTATTAAACTATTAAATAATACCGACACACACGACAACACCATTACTGCACTTACCAGTAATGGAGTCAGTAAAATGCCATAGACCGGATATAGTATTCCCGCAGCTACAGGAATGGTAACAATATTATAGATAAAAGCCCAAAAGAGATTCTTATTCATCAAACCGATAGTCTGGTGTGAGATACGGAAAACTTTCGGCAGCAACAACATATCCGAAGACTTTAAAGTAACCATCGCTACCTCATCGGTGCCCTGCTCCATTGCAATACTGACATCCGCACAGGAAAGGGCTTGCGTATCATTAATGCCATCACCCACCATAGCAACAGTTTTTCCCTGAAGTTGGAGTTCGCGAATGAAATCTTCTTTATCTTCAGACGTCGCATCGGCTATGAAATTAAGAATACCCAAACTTCCGGCTACAGCAGAAGCGGTACGTTCGCCGTCTCCTGTAAACATACAGATATCGATGTCCTGCCCACGAAGCTCCTTAACAGCCTCAGCAGAAGTGACCTTCATTTGATCTTTAACGGCAATGATAGCGAGCAAGCTATTTTCGCGACCGAAGTAAACAATACTATTTCCATCGGACTCATACTCCACTAACATCTCAACTAGAATATCAGAAAGATTAGCCCGAAAATCTTTAAGTAACTTGTGACTGCCAACCCAATATTCGGCCTCTTTATAAACTACTTTGACACCTTTTCCATTTATATCTTCAACGCCATCCAGTTGTACAGGGTGTACATGTTCAGCTTCCAAAGCTAAAATAAGAGCATTTGCCAACGGATGGTTAGAATGAAGTTCGGCAGTTAACAATACATTTTTAAAATGCTCTTCCTCAGCCTGTGCCCATAACCAACCCGTAACCGAAAAATGTCCCTCAGTCAACGTTCCCCTTTTATCGAATACTATTACATCGACTTTGCTCATCTGATCCAAAGCGATGGCATCTTTTACTAACACATCGTTATCGGCAGACTTAATTATGCCGGCAATCAGTGCAATAGGGGTAGCTAATCCCAATGTACAAGGGCAAGCCATAATCAACACGGAAAGAGCTGCCAACAAAGCATGAGATGCTACAAATGTACCGCCCAGGAAAATCCAAATGAAGAAGGTGAAAGCCGACAAAAACAGCGCAATGGGTACGCAAAGCCCTGCAATCCGATCGTCCATGCGCTGTCCTTCAGGCAGATTTCCCTTCACACGTTCTTCTATCAGTTTACCGGTTAAAATGAAAGTTATTATAACAACGGTAACTTCATAATAGACATTGGGTTCTATACCACGGCTATACCAAAATTCAGGATAGAAAGTATTAAACACACTAAGCAGAAAAGCTACAGAAGTACTCAGAGCAACCAGGGTATCCATATTGCTACGTCCTAAGCGGGCTTGATTCCACGCACCGGTATAGAAAGAGGCACCGAAGAAGATCATTACTATAATAGTCAGCACCATCTGTATTTCTCTGCTATAAGGTATAAACATAGAAAGAACAGAAAGTACCAAAAGAGGTATCGTAAAAATCCATGCACCGATAACGCGTTCTTTCAGGCGGTAATATGCATGGCTATGTATCTGTTCTTTCTTAAATATATGGCTCATTCAGTTTATCTTTAGATAGTTGTTTTTCAACTTTAATCTATGCAACAACCGTAATGAGCAGTTTGTTCGATTACTTCTTGTCGTCCTGCTTGGTTTCTTTCACAAATTCAGCTTCATAATGGAACTTTCTGAAGCCTTCTTTCAACTTTTCGATATTCGTCTTATCGGCATCATAAGTGATAGTAACCGTTTTCGTTTTCAAATCGGTATTGAAGTCTTTCAAACCTTTCTCAAAGCGAATGTTATTATTAATCTTCTTCACACAGTTTTCACAGGTCATCTGTGATACTTTGAATACAGCAGTACGAAAGTCTTTTGCCATAACGGTGGTTGCGCTGAGCAATACAGCGACAAAAGCAATCCAAACACGACCCCTCGTCCCCCTGAAGGGGGAGGAGAATACTCTCTTTAATAAATTGAATGTAATCATTGTAATTTCGATTTTATAATTTGTAATACATGTTCTATATCAAACAAAACTTCTTCATTTGTGAAGCGAAGTACTGTTATTCCCAATAAGTTTAATTCCCAATCCCGTTCACAATCATATTCATATTGTTTGGGAATTTCATGATAACCACCATCAACTTCAATCACTAATTTAAAACTATGACAATAAAAATCAGCAATAAAATACTTTACAGGATGTTGTCTTCTAAAGTGATAATCGAGATATCCTCCCGATAAAAAGCGCCATAAATAACTCTCAGCCTCTGTCGGATGATTTCGCATCTCCTTTGCAAACTCAAACAATATAGGTTCGGCCCCGTAAAACATATCTTTTCTCATTTTCTTATAAAAATTTTTATTATCACTCAGTAGTATCCCCCTCCCCCTTTAGGGGGTCGGGAGGTTAAATCTCACCCCCACATACGCTTTCGCCCCATGCATCGGCCCCCAGATCATTGTAGCATCAAAGTCGCTTCCCCAAGGGTTGGAGGCGTCAATAATCGGATTCTTCTGCTTGAAGTTCGTCAGGTTCTCACCTCCTACGTAGATAGACCAGTTACGGAAATAACGTGTTACCTGCGCACTAAGTTGCTTAAAGCCGCCGTATCGTTTTTCCCACGATCCTACCCCGCTCTCTAATTTATAAGGAGACGGCATACGGCCACCACCGTTCAATTGCAAAGTTACATCAAATTGCCACAAGCCCAAAGGAGTCTGATAAGAAGCGGTCAACAAGCCTTTATATTTGCTTGTGAGTGGTTTCTCCATTAGCTTCCCATTGTAGGTAGTCTTGGCATCCGTCCACCGATAAGCGGCGGTAAAGGTAAAACCGGTAAAGAAAGGATAAGTTGCCTCTACCTGAAACACTTGCGAATAAGAACGCCCGGTCAGGTTATAGAACAAAACGGCATGCGGATCAGTATCCATATCCACCACCACTTGCTTACGAAAGTCGGTATAATAATATTCAGCATTCAAGTTCAACGTTTTTCCGAATACAGGAATATAAACAGAAGTGCTGGCTCCATAATTCCAAGCCTCATCCTGATCCAAATGTTTAGCGATATCAATCCGGCGGCTACTTGCCAGCAGATAGTTGTTTTCTGCTAAAATATGGTTTGTACGATAGCCTTTTCCCGCAGAAAGACGGAAATGAATGTATTCGTTAGGATTGTACTTCACATGGAAACGAGGAGTTACAAAATAGCCGTATTCACTGCTATGATCGCCGCGGATACCTCCCATCAAGATAAGCTTATCCTCCCAATTATAGGTGTATTGCACGTAGGCTCCGGGAACCGCTTCTTTAACGAACTTCTTTACCAACGGTTGATCTGCGTCATTAGTCAGACGATAGTGCTGGTCGTAAGAATCATAGTTGAAGCTTAATCCTGTAGAAAGGCTATGCCGCTTACCCAGTTCTGTTTCAAACAGTAAAGAGGCGTATGCATTGTGCTGGTTCACATCATAGATTTTACGCCCATACATCGCATCTTGTTTGTGCAAGGAACCTGAAAGGATCAAAGCCAAATTCGTATTTTTCTCCTTATTGAAGATGTAAGCATTCTTGGTAAAGGCTTCATAGCGGTCGGTTTCAATACCTATTTTATAAGGATCGATCAAATGTCCGCCATCATGGCTTACTTGTCCACTGTTTCGTACTTCGGATAATGCTTTGATTCCGGCTTGGAATACGTAACGATCTCCCATGTATGCCCAACGGTTCCATAGATTATATTGCTTTACTTGGGGAATATCGGCAAAGCCATCCTTATTGGCATCATGAGCTTTTGTTTCATTCTCGTAATGAGCCAGCAAGGAAGTACTCCAACGTTGGTTCAGCTTAACGGTTGCATCTGCATTTGCCTCAAACCGGCTCGTGCTGCCGGCAAACAGATTAGCCGACAACCAGTCCGCTTCGGGAAGCTGGGGCTTCTTAAACTCAACATTGATTTGTCCCGTAATAGCTTCATAGCCATTCTTTACAGAAGAGCTACCTTTGCTCACCTGTATGCTTTGCATCCATGGTCCGGGCACATACCCCAAACCATATGGAGCCGCAGCGCCACGAAAGTTGGGAATGTTCTCGGTCATCATTTGCACATATGTACCGGACAAGCCCAACAATTTGATCTGTTTGGCACCTGTAGCGGCATCGGAATAAGTAACGTCTACCGAAGGATTGGTTACAAAACTCTCTCCAAGGTTACAGCAAGCGGCACGGGTTAGTTCGGCACTGCTTATCATATCCTGATTCATCACGCTATTTCGAAGCTTCATGGTTCCCAATTTACGGCTGACAACGTTTACCTCACTTAGTTCAACTCCTTCACGAAGAACAATATCGAAGGCTTCATCAGGCCTGCTCACGTGCACCGTATCATTTTCAAAACCAATGAAACTGACTACCAACATGTGCATATTCTGCGGTTTGGACAAGGAAAAAGTTCCGTCGGCAGAAGTCGTAGTGCCTTGCGTAGTGCCTTGCCAAAAAAGGTTAGCACCTGCAATCGGATCGCCGAGATTATCTTTAACCGTTCCCCGTACTTGCGCCTGCAAGGCTATAAAGGGGAATAATAACATCCATATACTTATTTTTATGATTTTACTTCTCATTTCGTTGTTTGTTTTTTAAGACTTCTTTCATCTATTATCAATGAATATAAGTTCAATAAAGATACTCTCACAAATTCATCGAACTGACGTCAATTAAGAATATTCCTGACTGTTCCAAGAGAGACACCGAGGAACAACATCTTTCTCGGTGAGAAACAGGCGGTTCATCGGTGAGAAACCACCCGTTCATCGGTGAGGTACAAGCAGGTATTTAAACGACTCTGATACACAGCTTATTAAGACTGCCGTGTATAATTAAAAGATATAAACAGCTCTGCGTTTATTCTAAATGAGAAGTACTGAATAAAGTGCCAAATACTGCCGCGAACTAACCGAAAGCGGAGGAGCGGACTCATACGCTACTGTCACCCGATTGTCAGCCGGCAAAAAGCAGCACAACTGTGGCAATTGTTCACAGAAAAAAGCAATAGGCGGTACAAACGGCAACGTTTCTTGCGCATACTTCACTAAATCCACTTTATAGTGAACAGCGGTACAGCCCGTATCCTTACATGTTTCCTGTGATGAATGATGAGATTTATCACACTTTGCACAACCGGTGGCACAACAACTTTGCGTCGTCTCGCATCCGGCACAACAATAATGCATAATAGAAACCCCTACTCCGCTTATAATAATAAGGGAGGAAAACAGAATAGCAAGTATGTAGCGGAGTTTCTTCATGTCATTTAAAACAAATGCAAAGATAGAATGTTTTAACCGTCTGCGGCAATTAATTTTTCTTTTTTTATGCGTGCAGTTCGTTAATTAGTTCTATATTTGTCGATAAAGATTTTTCATTAATATGATGATTTATAAACAAAATTCGATATGAAAAAGCAAACTGTCAGCTTACTTGTCCTTCTGCTTG
>JAEXAJ010000036.1 GCA_023458215.1 Bacteroidota bacterium | reverse complement strand
AATATAAAAAAAAAGTCCGTTATTTGTGTTCTGAAACCATCTAACAAGAATAAGTTATGGAGTTCTCTGCTAAACAAATTGCAACATTTATCCAAGGAGAAATCGTTGGAGATGAGAATGCAACCGTACATACCTTTGCCAAAATAGAAGAAGGAATACCGGGAGCTATCTCCTTTCTATCTAATCCTAAATATACTTCCTATATATACGAAACCCAATCGAGCATTGTATTGGTAAACAAGGATTTTGTTCCGGAACATGAAGTAAAAGCTACTTTGATAAAAGTGGACAATGCCTACGAAAGTCTTGCCAAATTGCTAAATCTTTATGAGCAAAGCAAGCCCAAACGAGTGGGAATTAGTCCGCTGGCATTCATTGCAGAGACTGCAAAAATAGGCAAGGATGTTTACATAGCGCCCTTTGCTTGCATCGGCGATCATGCTGAAGTTGGTGACAATACTGTGATTCATCCGCATGTTACCATCGGTAGTGGCGCCAAAGTAGGCAGTGATTGTATTCTTTACGCCAGTTGTACCGTTTATTATGATTGTCGGATAGGTAATCGTTGTATTTTGCATTCCGGTTCGGTAATCGGTGCAGATGGTTTCGGCTTCGCTCCTACCCCCGATGGATATGAAAAGATTCCTCAAATTGGTATCGCCCTATTGGAAGACGATGTAGAAATCGGCGCAAATACTTGCGTGGACCGTGCTACGATGGGTGCAACCATTATACGCAAAGGGGTTAAGCTGGATAACCTGATTCAGATTGCCCACAACGACGAAATCGGTGCAAACACAGTCATGGCGGCACAAGCCGGTGTAGCCGGATCTACCAAAGTAGGCGAGTGGTGCATGATAGGCGGACAAGTAGGTTTGGCAGGACATATCCGTGTCGGCAACAAGGTAAGCCTTGGCGCACAATCAGGCGTCCCCAGTAATCTGAAAGATGGCAGCCAACTTATCGGTACCCCCCCTATGGAGTTGAAGCAGTATTTCAAAGCATCCGTTGCACAGCGAAGTCTGCCCGAAATGCAACTTGAGCTCCGCCAGCTTCGCAAAGAATTGAATGAACTAAAACAACAAATAAATAAGTAACCAATGTTGAAACAGAAAACACTGAAAGATAGCTTTTCACTCAGTGGGAAAGGTCTTCACACGGGACTTGACCTAACCGTAACTTTCAATCCGGCTCCGGATAATCACGGATATAAAATCCAACGAATCGACGTAGAGGGGCACCCCACCATCGATGCCGTTGCCGATAATGTAGCCGAAACTACCCGTGGTACTGTACTCTCAAAGAATGGAGTAAAGGTGAGTACTATTGAACACGGCATGGCAGCCCTCTACGCATTGGGTATAGACAACTGTCTGATACAAGTAAACGGTCCGGAGTTCCCTATTCTGGACGGAAGCGCCCAATATTATGTCAACGAAATAGAACGTGTAGGCACTGTAGAACAGAATGCCGTAAAAGACTTTTATATCATCAAGTCTAAAATAGAGTTTCGTGACGAAACCACCGGTTCTTCCATCATCGTATTACCGGACGAGAATTTCAGTCTCAATGTATTGGTATCCTACGATTCCAGCATTATCCCCAACCAATTTGCTACGTTGGAGGACATGAAGAAGTTCAAGGAAGAAATAGCTTCAAGCCGTACATTCGTATTTGTACGCGAAATAGAACCGTTGCTACAAGCCGGTCTTATCAAAGGCGGCGACCTGGACAACGCTATCGTAATCTACGAGCGCGAAATGTCTCAGGAGAACTACGACAAACTGGCCGACGTGATGGGCGTTCCACACATGGATGCCAAGCAGTTGGGTTACATCAATCACAAACCGCTGGTAACCCCCAACGAATGTGCCCGCCACAAACTTCTCGATGTGATCGGTGATCTTGCCTTGATTGGCAAACCCATTAAAGGTCGCATCATCGCTACCCGTCCGGGACATACCATCAATAATAAGTTTGCCCGCCAAATGCGCAAAGAGATACGTCTCCACGAGATTCAGGCTCCTACTTACGACTGGAACCGCGAACCTGTGATGGACGTAAACCGCATCCGCGAACTACTGCCCCACCGCTATCCGTTCCAACTGGTAGATAAAGTAATTGAGATCGGTGCCAATTATATTGTAGGTGTAAAGAATATAACTGCCAACGAACCTTTCTTCCAGGGACATTTCCCGCAAGAACCGGTTATGCCGGGTGTATTGCAAATAGAAGCGATGGCACAGACCGGCGGTTTATTAGTACTGAACTCCGTGGATGAACCAGAACGCTACTCTACCTATTTTATGAAGATTGACGGCGTGAAATTCCGTCAGAAAGTAGTGCCGGGCGATACGCTGGTTTTCCGGGTAGAGTTGCTTGCTCCTATCCGCCGGGGTATCTCCACTATGAAAGGTTATGCATTCGTAGGTGAAAAGGTCGTTTGCGAAGCAGAGTTTATGGCACAAATAGTTAAGAACAAGTGAAAAGATTTATGATTTATGATTTATGATTTATGTTGTGTTAGGATAGCTTATACCACATAAATCATAGACTATAAATCATAAATTATAAATCATAAATCATAAATTAAGATGATAAGTCCCTTAGCGTATATTCATCCCGATGCGAAAATCGGGGAAAACGTAGAGATTGCTCCTTTTGTTTTCATTGACAAGAATGTGGTAATCGGCGATAATAACAAGATTATGGCGAATGCCAATATTCTGTACGGTGCACGCATCGGTAATGGAAATACTATTTTCCCGGGTGCAGTTATCGGTGCCATACCTCAGGATTTAAAATTCAGAGGTGAAGAAACAACCGCTGAAGTTGGTGACAACAACATTATTCGTGAGAACGTAACTATCAACCGCGGTACTGCTGCCAAGGGTAAGACGATTGTTGGCAACAACAACCTGCTGATGGAAAGTGTACACGTAGCCCATGATGCTATCATTGGCAACGGTTGCATCATCGGTAATTCTACCAAGATGGCAGGCGAGATAGTCATTGATGACCATGCCATTATAAGTGGCGCAGTTTTAATGCACCAATTCTGCCGGGTTGGAGGTTACGGAATGATACAAGGTGGATGCCGTTTCAGTAAGGATATCCCCCCGTACATCATCGCAGGACGCGAACCTATCTGCTATGCAGGTATCAATATTGTGGGATTACGCCGTCGTGGATTCTCTAATGAAACGATTGAAAACATCCATAATGCATACCGTATAATCTATCAAAGCGGACTGAACAACACCGAGGCTTTGAAAAAGATTGAGGATGAAATGGAAATGACACCAGAAATAAGCTATATTGTAAACTTTATACGTGAATCAGCCCGTGGTATAATTCCCGCAGGCAAATAAAAACTCTCAGCATTATGATATACAGATTTACAATCATCTCAGACGAGGTGGACGATTTTGTAAGAGAAATACAAATAGATCCGGAAGCTACTTTCTTCGACTTCCACGAGGCAATCCTCAAGTCAGCAGGCTATACTGATGACCAAATGACTTCTTTCTTCATTTGCGACGACGATTGGGAGAAAGAAAAGGAAATCACTTTGGAAGAAATGGATGACAATCCCGAAATGGATAGCTGGGTAATGAAGGAAACTCCGATCAGCGAACTCATTGAAGACGAAAAGCAGAAGCTACTCTATGTTTTCGACTATATGACGGAGCGTTGCTTCTTCATTGAGTTATCTGAAATCATTACCGGAAAAGAAATAAAAGGTGCCAAATGTACCAAGAAAGAAGGCGATGCTCCCAAACAGACCGTAGACTTCGAAGAAATGGCGGCAGCCGGCGGCGGACTTGATTTGGACGAGAACTTCTACGGCGATCAGGATTTCGACATGGAAGACTTCGACAAAGAAGGCTTCGGCGGATTGGACGACGGCGCAGGCAGTGCTTCTTTTGAAGAAGAGAAATTTTAATTAAATGAAGAGTGAAAAATGAAAAATGAAGAATTTGCTTCGCTATGTATACACGCTGCAAAGTAATTTTTCATTCTTCATTCTTCATTTTTAATTCTTAATTTACCAAGTGCCCACATTAATTGTACTTATCGGCCCTACCGGAGTAGGTAAAACAGAGTTAAGCCTCCGATTAGCAGAGCAATTCAACACTTGCATCGTCTCGGCTGACTCCAGGCAACTGTATGCGGACTTGAAGATAGGCACGGCAGCTCCCACACCCGAACAACTTCAAAGGGTAGAGCATCATTTTGTGGGTACTCTGAAACTAACCGATTATTACAGTGCCGCTCAATACGAAGCCGACGTACTGGAACTTCTTGAGACTTTATTCACTAAACACCATGCCGTAGTGCTTACGGGTGGCTCTATGATGTATGTAGACGCTATCTGCAAAGGTATTGACGATATTCCTACTGTAGACGCTGAAACCCGCCGTCTCATGCTGGATAAATACGAAACGGAAGGACTGGATAGGCTGTGTGCAGAACTGAAACTACTGGATCCGGAGTATCATAGGATTGTAGATTTAAAGAATCACAAACGTGTAGTCCATGCGTTGGAAATATGTTATATGACGGGGAAAACCTATACCTCTTTTCGCACCAGTCAAGCTAAAGAACGCCCTTTCCGTATTGTCAAAATAGGACTGACACGTGACCGTGAAGAACTTTACAACCGCATTAATCTCCGGGTAGACCAGATGATAGAAGATGGGCTGGTAGAAGAAGCCCGCCGGGTATATTCCCATAAGGCACTCAACTCTCTTAATACTGTAGGCTATAAAGAGATATTCAAATATCTTGATGGCGAATGGGATCTTCCTTTTGCTATTGACAAGATCAAACAGAACTCGCGCATCTATTCGCGCAAACAAATGACTTGGTTCAAAAGAGATAAAGAGATCCGTTGGTTTCACCCGGAACAAGAAACGGAGATACTTGAGTACCTCCGTTCGGTGATTTAGTTCAACGCCTTTCTTTTATAATTCAAAAAGATCTGCATATTTGGTTTCAATAAAGGTATCAAGCTCGTTATAGAGTGATTGCATTGCTTTGATGTCAATGCTTCCCTTTTTGCGCCATTCTTTAAGGGCAGGTTGCGTACGTTTAAATACTTCCGCCTCAACAGGAGCAAGCAGTTGCATATAGCCGTTCTTCTCGGCATTGTATAGTTTTTCCCAGTTCATATAACGATTGCTGCCCATACCTTGGGTATATGAGAATACATCGCCAGCCAATATAACAGACCAATTGCCAAGTGGAGATACTTTTTTCACGCTATCGCGAGCCATAAGCTTAGGCAGCGCTTTGTCCGCTCCTTTTAACCATACGGGCATGGCTACACCGGTAGGAGGATAACCGAGTATCGTCCACATCGTAGTCAGTTCAGGATTCTCACCGGGTTTCACACCTTGCACCACTACCGAGCTAGCCGTACTGCTACGTGCTATGAAGTCCTGATCTACAAACCACCCGTTGGTCTTAGGACGATTGAAATCGCCCGTTTTCAAGTCAATGCCCATCATAGGGTTGGCAAATGAACGGGAAAGTTCGTTGAAGATCCATTGAGGAGTAATCTGCCCGGTAGCAGACGCCGGTAATAAAAGTTTGTCTTCCTGCATGAAGCGGACATAACCGGCACCTTCGTTCACCTTGCCGGAGAAAGAGAAGTTAGTTCGGGCAATATAACCGCAAGGAGCATCCTTCGGACTGTTCGCATCGTACATCGTATATTTATAGTAATCTACTTCGAACATAGCGGCACCGCCTTTCGCGTCAATCACACCAAAATTGGCTTCAATCAAACTTGGTTTGGCAATGGTGTCAAGAAAGTGGCAAAAGTCCTCTACGGTCGCGCAAACTTCTAGGGCACGACGCATGATACGTCCGTTTGCTTCTCCCCGCTCTTCATCAGGCTTTACTTCTACCAGATTATAGGATTGGGTGTTCATCAGGGAAAATCCTGTGGAGTTTGTACCGATCCACACATCCTTAGGATTATCTTCCACACTATTTACGATGGCTATAAACGGATAACGTTCGCCGGAGAAATACTTCACGCTGTTCTGAGGAAAATCCGTATCACGGTTCTTCCACAACAACGGACGACCATCGGGAGTGATTTTGCCGGATATCACGGCAGAAGTACATGCCAGAAGCGGCTCAGAAAGAAATAGTGCAGAAACTATCCCCAGTATTAAAGAATAACGTTTTATCATATGTTTTGCCTACTTTAAAGTTACCATACAAAGATATAACAATCTACTGAAGGATAGCAAACAATTGAAGCACTAAATAGGGAATTCCTTTCTTCCCACGAGACTAATCAGTCATTCATCCTTCAATACAATATTCATTTTGGGTTGAGCTTTGACTTTAACTGTCTCCATATTTATATAAGCAACAAGCAAAACGGACTCCTTACTGGGAACAGACAAGATGAATCTGCCATCAACATCTGTTATAGAGCCGGTAGTAGTACCCTCTATGATGACTGAAGCACCAATAAGCGGATTGCCTTGCACATCTTTTACATAACCTTCAACTTTCATATTACCTTTTGTAGAAGTCTTCTCCGAACCTTTAGCATTCTTCTTGGTAGTAATATATATTTCACCACCTTTTGTCACATTGCTATTGTTTGCGGATGTGCTCTTATTCACAGAAATGCTTTCTATCTGATCAGCCGGAATAACGTCTTCAAGCTTTCTCCCCTTCAAGTCTATCTGAACGTTATCTACATAAATAGTCACATCTTCCAAATCAGCTTTATTACCATTCATATAAATTCCACCCACACCGGGCAGCCCGGAACTACTACTTGTAGTGGTTGTCGTCATTGTTCTAGCCCCTGTATAGTTTTTCTTATCGGTCGATATACCCAATACGGTAGGTCCATCCTTTTTTAAAGTAATCAGTATGACTCCATATTTCCCTTTTTCTCCATACACTTGAGTAGCCGCATCGTCCTTCAATACCGCCATACTTTCTATCGCTTCGGGCTTCAACACCCCTAGTACTGACGGAGCAGATTCCTTACCATCTATGATATAAAGCGGAACACCCTGCCCGGAACTTTCTTCCCTACTAATAACAACGCCATCCACTTCTGCATTTTTTACGTCCAGCCTGAACACTACCGGAATTGTAAATATCGTCGCTACCGGCTCACCTTTCTTCCTGCCCGGCTGCCATTTCGGCGAAGCCTTCACCAGACGGATAGCCTCAGCGTCCAACTCTTTATCTACCGAACGAATGATATTCGGATTTTTTACGCTTCCATCCTTATCCACAACAAACTGTACGATTACCCGACCTTGTGTTCCGTCCCTATTAGCAATTTCAGGATAACGCATATTATCTTGCAGATACTTCATAAAAGCCGGTATACCTCCGGGAAATTCAGGCATTTGTTCTGCCTTTTCAAAGACCGTACCATTTAATTGTTCACTCACTCCGGAAGGTATATACTGCACCTCGACAGGCTTGGTGCTATCTCCTTGCAAAGTATTCGCCTGGGCCGACACAAGAGCAGTACTGATACTTTCCGCTACTTTTGTTTCTACAATTGCTGCCAAATCATTAACTTTGACGGCAGAAATCTCTTGTACTGTGTTAGAGATTTCGGGACGGGCAAAAGCAGTTACAGCAATAGCTGCCAACGGAAGTACATAAAGATACTTCATACGTGCCCACGGACTTGATTTTTCTTTTAACATCATAGTGATACGTTTTTTAAGTTTACTGTGATTAAAGCTGTTGGCCATAGAGTAGA
>JAEXAJ010000035.1 GCA_023458215.1 Bacteroidota bacterium | reverse complement strand
GCTTTATTCATAATGCTCAATTGATTAATTAATATGTTACACAAAAGATATCTTCAAATTCCATCACAAACCCTCACAAAAATAGAGCAATATTTCTGAATATCAAATAAAAACATTAAAAAAAGTTGGGAAAATAACGAAAAAGAAACAATAGAAGTGGCTTTTTCTGTTATAGAACAGAATTTATTCGTATTTTTGCCAAGCAAAGCTAAAAGAATGCTTCACTGAATTGAACGAAATAACAGATTATGAATACTATACCAACCGTTACCAAAAACCTGCTAATCATCAACGTACTGATGTTTCTCGGTACGATCGTCGCCCAACGCTACGGAATAGATCTTGCTGATTACCTGGGATTACATTTCTTCCTTTCCGAACAGTTTAATGTAGCGCAACTCATCACATACATGTTCATGCACGCCGGGTTTACCCACATATTCTTTAATATGTTCGCGGTATGGATGTTCGGACGTATTCTCGAACAAGTATGGGGACCGAAACGTTTCTTGTTTTATTACCTGGTGTGCGGTATAGGCGCCGGCCTTATACAGGAGCTTGTGCAATACATCCATTACGAAACAGTGCTTTCGGCTTACGATAGTGTCAATACAGGATATTCCGTTATACCGATGAAGGAGTACCTCAACATGATGACTACTGTAGGTGCTTCGGGTGCGGTATACGCCATTTTGCTGGCATTCGGCATGTTGTTTCCCAACCAGCAGATGTTCATCTTCCCGTTGCCGGTTCCCATCAAAGCCAAGTATTTCGTTATCGGATATGCTGCCATCGAACTGTATTCGGGATTTGCCAATAGTGCCGGTGATAATGTGGCGCACTTCGCGCACTTAGGTGGTATGATATTCGGTTTCTTCCTGATAATGTATTGGAGAAAAAAGCATAAAGGAAATGGCTATTATAACTGATTTGAAAGAAACGTTCCGCAGAGGGAACATATACATTCAACTGATTTACATCAACGCGGGAGTATTTGTACTTACCACGCTGCTGGAAGTCATGCTGCAACTTTTTAATCGCAGTCTGGAAGGTGCATTCGAGTGGCTGGAACTGCCCGCATCGCTCACACGCTTTATCATCCAGCCGTGGTCGATACTGACCTACATGTTTATGCATGCCGGATTGATGCACATCCTCTTCAATATGCTTTGGCTCTATTGGTTCGGAGCATTGTTCCTGAGTTTCTTCTCAGCGAAACACCTGCGAGGCTTATACATCTTAGGAGGCATCTGCGGCGGCTTGCTTTATATGGCGGCTTACAATATTTTCCCCTATTTCAGCCCGATGATAGACTATTCGTTCATGTTGGGTGCTTCTGCCTCGGTACTTGCCATTGTTGCGGCTACCGCTTATCGCGAGCCTAACTATCCGATACGCTTGCTTCTCTTCGGAACCGTGCGGTTGAAATACTTGGCATTGATAGTAATCGGTACGGATTTGTTGTTTATTACTTCCAGCAATGCGGGTGGGCACATAGCTCATCTTGGCGGGGCACTTGCCGGGCTTTGGTTTGCTGCCGGACTCAGCAAGGGTATCGACATCACATCCTGGATTAATAAGATTCTGGATGCAATCGTTTCCTTATTCAGCTTCAAGCCTCGAAAGCCGAAGATGAAGGTGCATTATGGTACCAACAGACAAAAAGATTACGATTATAACACCCGGAAAAAAGCTCAATCCGAAGAAATAGACCGTATTCTGGACAAACTGAAGAAGTCGGGGTATGAAAGCCTGACAACTGAAGAAAAGAAAAGCTTGTTTGATGCGAGCAAACGTTAAACTAACTAGAAAGTGAAGCATTTTGGCGACTTTGTCGCTCTCCTCATTTTGGCGGTCAACGCTCTGTTTACGGGGCTATTACTATTTACCGCATATAGTCCGCACATCCAACCGGTGACACATCCGGTTGTTTCGTGCCTTGGGTTGACATTTCCCATTTTTTTGGTGATAAACGGATGTTTTCTCCTATTCTGGCTGGTGATTCAACGGTACAAATCCGCTTTACTGCCCTTGTTGGGGTTCCTGCTGTGCTACTCGCAGATACGGACCTACCTGCCCATCAATTTCCGTACAGACAATTTGCCGGAAGAAAGTTTCAAGTTGCTTTCGTATAACATCATGGGGTTTGACGGCGCCACCAAGAAAGACGGAAAAAACCCGATCCTTACTTATCTGAAAGAAAGTAATGCCGATATTCTTTGTTTGCAGGAATATACCACAGTCGAATCAAGCCGGCACCTCTCACAAAAAGACGTGGAGCGGGAACTGGAAGCATATCCTTATCACCGCATCAACACGGTAGGTCGTGGCAAAGGACGCACCAATAAGATAGCTTGCTATTCCAAACATCCTATTCTCTCAGCCCGTGTACTGGATTATCCGAGTGAATACAATGGTTCCGTTATATACGAGATAAAGATAGGCGAAGACACTATCACCCTTATCAACAATCATTTGGAGTCGAACAAACTGACGAAAGCCGATAAGGTAGTGTACGAAGCTATGCTGAAAGATCCCGAAAAAGAAAAAGTGAAAAGCGGCTTGCGCCTGCTGATCCGAAAGTTGGCGGAGGCATCTGCCATACGGGCTCCACAGGCTGATAGTATCGCCAACGATATTGCATCCTCTCCACACCCCTATATCATTGTGTGCGGCGACTTCAACGACACTCCCATTTCTTATGCGCATCAAACCATCGCACAAGATCTGAACGACGCTTTCACTCAATCGGGACTGGGGTTGGGTATCTCTTATAACCAGAATAAGTTCTATTTCCGGATAGACAATATATTGTTAAGCAAAAACTTGCAATCGTATAATTGCACCGTAGACCGTTCGATCAGCGAATCCGATCATTATCCGATATGGTGCTACATTTCGAAAGACAAGAAGTAATCGAGAATAGAAAAGTAAAACTAAATATTTAATACTGAAAAACGATGTTTAAGAAAAGTATTCTAATCTTAGCTGCATGTTGTATGATGTACTCTTGTGCTACTAAAACGGAAAGCAATCCGTTCTTTACCGAGTTCCAAACCCCTAATGGTGTACCTCCGTTCGACCAAATCAAACTGGAGCATTACGAACCGGCCTTCAAAAAAGGTATGGAAGAACAAAACGCCAACATCCTGGCAATAGTCAATAACACCGAAGCTCCGACTTTCGAGAATGTAATCATTGCGTTCGACAACAGTTCGCCCATACTGGACAGAGTAGGCGGAGTATTCAATAACATGACCGATGCCGAAACAACAGAAGAGCTGACCGCCCTTTCCATAAAACTGGCCCCGACATTGTCCGAACATGAAGACAACATCTCTCTCAACCAAGACTTGTTCAAAAAGATAAGTGCGGTTTATGAGCAGAAAGACGCACTGGGACTGACCACTGAACAGCAGAGATTGCTGGACAAAATATATAAAGATTTTGTTCGCTCAGGAGCCAATCTTCCGGCAGACAAACAAGCCCGTTTGCGCGAAATCAACAAACAGCTTTCTACACTCGGCCTTACTTTCAGCAACAACATCCTGAACGAAAACAATGCCTTCAAACTCTATGTAGATAAGAAAGAAGACCTCGTCGGTCTGCCCGAATGGTTCTGCCAAAGTGCCGCCGAAGAAGCTAAAGCCGACGGTCAGGAAGGTAAATGGCTGTTTACCCTGCACAATGCCAGCCGCCTGCCTTTCTTACAATATTCCACCAACCGCCCGTTGCGTGAAACAATATACAAAGCCTACATCAATCGTGGCAACAACAACGACAAGAACGATAACAAGAAGATTTTGACCGAAATCATCAACCTCCGTCTTGAAAAAGCTCAGTTAATGGGCTTCGACTGCTACTCCAACTTTAAACTGGACACCAAGATGGCAAAGAATTCCGCCACCGTCATGGACTTTTTGAACAATCTCTGGAGCTATGCACTACCCAAAGCCAAAGCCGAAGCTGCTGAACTGCAAAAGCTGATGGACAAAGAAGGTAAAGGCGAAAAACTGGAAGCATGGGACTGGTGGTATTACACCGAGAAACTGCGCAAAGAGAAATACAACCTCGAAGAAGAAGACATCAAACCCTACTTCAAACTGGAGAATGTACGCGAAGGCGCTTTTGCAGTTGCCAACAAATTGTACGGCATCACGCTGACCAAGCTGAACGGTATCCCCGTCTATCATCCCGATGTAGAAGTGTTCGAAGTAAAAGCTGCCGACGGTTCTCAACTCGGTATCTTCTACGTTGACTATTTCCCCCGTCCCGGAAAGAGCGGCGGTGCGTGGATGAGCAACTACCGTGAACAAAGCGGAGACATCCGTCCGCTGGTATGCAACGTGTGCAGTTTTACCAAACCCGTAGGTGACACTCCTTCACTGCTGACTATCGACGAAGTAGAAACCTTGTTCCATGAATTCGGCCATGCCCTGCACGGACTGCTGACTCAATGCCAGTACAAAGGTACTTCAGGCACCAACGTCGTACAAGACTTCGTAGAACTTCCTTCACAGATCAACGAGCACTGGGCCACCGAACCCGAAGTATTGAAGATGTACGCCAAACATTATAAAACCGGTGAAGTCATCCCCGACAGCCTGATCGAAAAGATCCTGAACCAGAAGACTTTCAATCAGGGCTTTATGACTACCGAACTGCTTGCCGCCGCCATCCTCGATATGAACCTGCATAACCTGACAAGTACCGAAGGACTCGACGTAGTGGGCTACGAGAAAGAAGCGATGGACAAACTCGGACTGATTCCCGAAATAGCTCCGCGCTACCGTACCACCTACTTCAACCACATCATCGGTGGATACGATGCAGGTTATTACGGCTATCTTTGGGCAAACGTTTTGGACAACGACGCCTTCGAAGCTTTTAAAGAGCATGGCATCTTCGACCCACAAACCGCCGACCTCTTCCGCCGCAATGTTCTGGAGAAAGGAGACAGCGAAGACCCGATGACCCTCTACAAGAACTTCAGAGGTGCTGAGCCTCAATTAGACCCGATGTTAAAAAATCGTGGTATGAAGTAAGTTTTGTGAAAAAAAAGCTATATTTGCAGCCTTGTAGACTACTGAAATCAATTAAAAAGTAATCATAATAAACTAAAGTAACATGCAAAACAAAGGATTTGTAAGGATTTTTGCGGTACTGCTCACACTGGTGTGTGTGTTCTATCTCTCCTTCTCTTTTGTGACTCGCCACTATACAAGTAAGGCAAAAGAGTTCGCAAAAGGTGATGTAAAGGTAGAGCAAGACTACCTTGATTCTCTGGCTAACGAGAAAGTGTATTTTGGCAACTGGACGTTGAAACAGTGCCGTGAAATGGAAATCAGTTTAGGTTTGGACTTGAAGGGCGGTATGAACGTCATTCTTGAAGTTTCCGTACCCGATGTCATCAAAGCACTGGCTGACAACAAAACGGACGAAGCATTTAACCAAGCACTGGCAAATGCAGCCAAACAGGCTACCACAAGCCAAGACGACGTTATCACGCTGTTCGTGAAAGAGTATCACAAGCTCGCCCCGGGCGCCAGTCTTTCGGAACTGTTTGCCACCCAACAATTAAAAGACAAAGTAAACCAGAAATCCTCTGACGCAGACGTTGAAAAAGTACTGCGTGAAGAAGTGAAAGCTGCCGTAGACAACTCATACAACGTACTCCGTACTCGTATCGACCGTTTCGGTGTGGTTCAGCCCAACATCCAAAGTCTGGAAGACAAGATGGGACGTATCATGGTGGAACTGCCTGGTATCAAGGAACCTGAACGTGTAAGAAAATTGTTACAAGGTTCTGCCAACCTGGAATTCTGGGAAACATACACAGCTAAAGAGGTTACTCCTTATCTTCAATCGGCTGATGCCAAGTTGCGCGCTGTTTTATCGAACGAAACTCCGGCGGACAGCACAATCGTTGCAGACACCACAGCTACCGCAGCTCCTGCCGTAGCACAGACTATGTCTACAGCAGACAGCCTTGCCGCTGCCTTGAAGGGCGAGAGCAAAGCTCAAGCAGCCGACCTTGCTCAGATCAAGAAAGAACATCCTTTATTGGCCATATTGCAGGTTAATTCTAGCGGACAAGGTCCGGTAGTGGCTTATGCCAACTACAAGGACACCGCCGAAATCAATAAATACCTCTCCATGCCGGAAGTGAAAGCCGAAATGCCGAAGGATTTGAATTTGAAGTGGGGCGTTTCTCCGTTCGAATACGATCCGAAAGCACAGACTTTCGAGCTTTATGCCATCAAGTCTACCGAACGTAACGGTAAAGCTCCATTGGAAGGTGATGTAGTGGTTAATGCCAAAGATGAATACGACCACTTCGGCAAACCTGCCGTAAGTATGTCTATGAATACAGACGGCGCGCGTCGTTGGGCTCAGCTCACCAAGCAGAACATTAACAGAAGCATCGCCATCGTATTGGATGGTTATGTATATTCCGCACCGAACGTAAGCAATGAAATTACCGGCGGTAACTCACAAATCACCGGTCACTTCACTCCCGAACAAGCCAAGGACTTAGCAAACGTATTGAAGTCCGGTAAGATGCCGGCTCCTGCCCACATCGTACAGGAAGACATCGTAGGTCCGTCTTTGGGTCAAGCTTCTATCAACGCCGGTATCATGTCATTTATCGTGGCACTCATCCTGTTGATGGTTTACATGTGCTCTATGTACGGCTTCATTCCGGGTATGGTTGCCAACGGCGCCCTGGTTCTGAACTTGTTCTTCACATTGGGTATTCTGTCGTCCTTCCAGGCTGCGCTTACAATGTCCGGTATTGCCGGTATGGTATTGGCGCTGGGTATGGCCGTGGATGCCAACGTATTGATTTACGAGCGTACCAAAGAAGAGCTGCGTGCAGGCAAGAGTGTTAAGAAAGCACTGGCCGACGGTTACTCCAACGCCTTCTCCGCAATCTTCGACTCCAACTTGACGTCTATCATCACCGGTATCATCCTGTTCAACTTCGGTACAGGTCCTATCCGTGGTTTTGCTACGACGTTGATTATCGGTATCTTGATTTCGTTCTTTACAGCCGTGTTCATGACACGTTTGTTCTACGAACACTTCATGGGCAAGGACAAATTGCTGCACCTGACATTCTCTTCCAAGCTTTCAAAGAACCTGATGACGAACGTACACTTCGACTTCATGGGCAGAAACAAGTTGTGGATGACTATTACAGGTATCGCAGTAGTGGTTTGCCTCGGCTTCCTCATGACACGCGGTTTGAGTCAGAGTATCGACTTCACCGGTGGACGTAACTTCAAGGTACAATTCGAGAATAAGGTTGAGCCGGAACAAGTACGCGAGCTGATCTCCAGCAAATTCGGCGATGCTAACGTAAGCGTTATCGCTATCGGTACGGACGGCAAAACGGTACGTATCAGTACGAACTACCGCATCGAAGAAGATGGCAACAACGTTGACTCTGAAATCGAAGCATACCTGTACGAGACTCTGAAACCGGTATTGACTCAGAATATCACTCTGGAAACATTCATTGACCGTGAGAACCACACCGGTGGTAGTATCGTCAGCTCTCAGAAGGTAGGTCCGAGTATCGCAGACGATATCAAGGTATCCGCCATCTGGTCGGTTGTACTGGCGTTGCTCGCTATCGGTATCTACATCCTGATCCGTTTCCGCAACATCGCCTACAGTATCGGTTCGGTAGCTGCACTGGCTTGTGATACGATTATCATCCTGGGTGCTTACTCCATTTGCTGGGGTTGGATGCCGTTCTCTCTGGAAATAGACCAAACGTTTATCGGTGCTATCCTGACGGCTATCGGTTACTCTATCAATGACAAGGTGGTAATCTTCGACCGTGTGCGCGAGTTCTTCCATCTATATCCGAAGCGCAACAAGAAGCTATTGTTCAACGACTCACTGAATACGACTTTGGCACGTACCATCAATACTTCACTGAGTACCTTGATCGTGTTGCTGTGTATCTTCATCCTCGGTGGTGATTCTATCCGCAGCTTCGCATTCGCCATGATTCTGGGCGTTGTTATCGGTACATTGTCTTCTCTGTTCGTTGCATCTCCTATCGCTTATATGCTGATGAAGAACAAGAAAGACGCTGAACCCGAAGAAGCAAAATAATACCTATATAATAAGGTAAAAGAGAAAAGAGGAAATCTCCACGGAGATCTCCTCTTTTTTTTGTAGTCCCGCAAACGAAGGGCACTTATACTGATACCGAGCCGATATCTATTCCGAACTTTTCTTTATAGTTGTAACATTGACCCAAGACCCGATGCACGCAAGGCTTAATTCGTATGTTATCACTTTCTTGGGGTAGTCTACCGTAACAACCATATTATAGTCTTTCTCCACTTTAGCACTTTGCGCTTCGGAGTGTGCGGGAAATTTCACCGTTACAGGTTTATCGTTTCGAGAAAGTATCTTTGGCAATAATGTACCTTGGGGCACTACTTTATCACGCAAAATAGCATAACATCCTTCAATGTCTTGCCCGGCATTCAGTCTACATTCAAGGGTGTCCGGAGAGAGGGAGCGTTCCATCAGCAACCATGAAGGATCAACATTCCTCCAATACTCAAACTCTTCGATAAAGCCCGGTTCACTTCCTTCCAGATAAATATCCAGATGCGCCCTGTCCAGGCCGTCAGCAGCCGAAGTTATGATGCTGCTCAACGACTTGTCGTTTATATAAAACTTCTGAAAGGTCAAATCCTCACCATCGATTGCCTGATAATAATACCGTGTTTCAGCACCGGCTTTCATTCCCATTCTATGAGGTTGTTCGCTCTTAATACTACCGTCAGTATTGTACCAGCGAGCCACACCA
The DNA here is from genome assembly GCA_023458215.1 of Bacteroidota bacterium. The sequence continues at coordinate 1,378 of JAEXAJ010000035.1, read as the reverse complement.
TTCCGCTCATCTTCCTTATAAAAACAAGTGTACCACACCGTGCCATGCAGATGTCCCGGAATGGAATCCTTGTGATATGCAACATAGTCTCCCTCTATCTTTCCATTTGAATAGGAGCAGGTCGAGGCAACCACAGGGCCCGAATCTAAGTTATAGTACCTCACGAAATCACCCTCATGCACAACTCCATTAATCACGCTGCAAGTATATAGGCAAGGGAAGTCCTCCTCCCTATCTACAACCGGGGTTTTATCAAGTACCCCGGTATATGGTTCAGCATCTTTGATATTACATATAACCCTTCTTTCGTCAAAGACAAGTTTATAATTCTGCGAACTCAGCAGTACTCCTGATGAATACGTCCGCACATCATCCAATTTACCCGATTCGCGATAGTATTTCCACTCACCGTCAAAGTCCGTACCGCTATCAGAGGAAATAATATTGCCTTCGGAACGTAGATTTCCATTTTCGTAATACATGCGACAATATCCATTTACCCTACCCCGTACAAATGTTTCGACTGACTTGATCTTGCCGTTCCGGTAATAGGTAGTGATTTCACCATGCTCCTTCTTGGATGAACCGATACCAATACCCGTCCGTTCCACTTCACCGGTGTTGTAATAGGTTGTAATATCATGTCGTTGATTATCCTTCCATATTTCAGCCCCTCCATAAAGTCCCCATACAAGGAACATCCCCAATACCAGACAAATAATTGACCGCCACACAGCGTGGTAGAGGTTCCATTCAACAGCCATTTGCAACAAGAAAAGGATAACACTCCATAGGACGCAGTAGCCTAAGTAAGAAAATGCACGCGCCATTCCGCCTCCTGCAGGGTCGGTGCCCGAACTGAAATCCATAGACCGCATTACATAGGGTATGATGCAGTATATCATCAATGAATAGATGGTTATACCTAAAATATAAAACAAAGTCTTGCTCATGAATTTATGTATGGTAGTATTTATGAGGAGCGTAGTCTCGCCGGGAATCGAACCCGGATCTAAAGTTTAGGAAACTTCTATTCTATCCGTTGAACTACAAGACCTTGACGGGCAATCTGCCGGATTCTGTAGAATATTTGTAGAACCTCTTCACGATTTCCACACCTTGCGACCCGATTGCGGGGACAAAGATAATGTATTCTGCTGATTTTCCGAAAAAAGTTTTGTTAATCCGATTAACTTTCCGAAATTTGCCTGCGCTCGAAACAAATTCAGAAACAAATTCATTATATAACATATATAAATCTAAGTTATGGCTAACGACATGATGGTCCAAGAACTGGAGCAAGTGGTAGTCCGCTTCTCCGGAGACTCCGGTGATGGTATGCAACTCGCCGGCAACATCTTTTCAACAGTTTCGGCTA
>JAEXAJ010000034.1 GCA_023458215.1 Bacteroidota bacterium | reverse complement strand
TAGACGTAAGACTTCGGACATGCTGTTCTCATTCTCTGTAGCTCCCTCTCTGGGCTACTCTTCCTACTTCGACAATGTGGGTAACATGGTGAACAGCGGTGTGGAAATGGACTTCAACGTGAACATCTTCGACACTCGTAACTTCACATGGGACGTTAATCTCAATATTTCTACACTAAAGAATCGTCTTACGATGCTCGACCCTGACAAGCAGATTTCTACCGAGTACACTGCCGACGGCAAGGGATATAAAGGTTATTCCAGTGGTAGCGTCTTTATCGCTGAAGACCTGCCCATGTTTACATGGCGCATGAAGGAATATGCCGGAGTGGATGAAAATGGTGAATCCCTGTGGTATCGGAATACCAAAGATGACGCCGGTAACGTCACTGGGCGTGAAACTACCAAAATTTATGCTAATGCCGATTATTATATCACTGAAGAGACCTCCATTCCCAAGGTGTATGGTGGTTTCGGCACCAAACTGAAAGTATATGGTGTGGACTTTGGCATCAACTTCACATACCAGATTGGCGGCAAGCAGTATGACGGTACGTATGCCTATTTCATGTCCTCACCTACAGGTTCGACTGGTTACAATTACCACAAGGACTTGCTGAAATCCTGGACTCCCGAGAACACGGGCAGCAATATCCCGCGCTTCCAGCTCAATGACGAGTATTCGGCAGCAATGTCCACACGTTTCCTGACCAATGCCAGTTTCCTGAATATTCAGAACATCAACGTGGGTTACACGCTACCTTCCAGATGGACAAAGAAAATGGCTATCAGCTCATTACGCCTATACATGTCAGCCGAGAACGTGTTCTATTGGTCTAAGCGTAAAGGTTTCGACCCGCGTCAGTCATACGACGAGACTACTAACGCCACTTATTACTCGCCGATGCGTACTATCTTCGGTGGTGTGACATTTGAGTTCTAAACCTAAAACATAGATAATAATAATATGAAAAAAAATATATTCAAACTATTTTCGGCTATGGTGGTATCGACTACGGTACTAACCAGCTGTATAGAAGAGATTTTCCCTGAAAACTCTACCGCAACTTCCGAGCAAATCGGTGCTTCGGCTTCAGCGCTTGAGGCTTCAATCAATGGTCTGCCGTCACAGATGGTGCAAGGCTATCTGGTGTACGGAAAGCAAACTCACGAAACTGACATCGCTTACCCCTCGTTGATGTTGGCTCAGTCCGAACTTCTGGGTGATATTGTTGCCACAGAGGCTGGTTATGATTGGTGGAATCCCTACTGTTCAAGCAACGAAATGGGCGATAACACTTATTATTCGTACCTACCTTACTTTGCCTTGTATAAGTTCGTCAAGTCTGCTAATGATGTGATAGCAGTAGTTGATGTTACCGACCCCACCATTTCCGATGAAATGCGTGGATATGGAAGTATGGCTCATGCCTTCCGTGCTTTGGACTATTATACACTGATGGCGCTTTTCGAACCGGTGGAAAACATCTACACCGATTGCAGCAAAATATTGGGACTTACAGTGCCCATCGTGACTGAAGCGACTACCAACGACATTGCTAAAAACAACCCGCGTGCAACCCGCGAGGAGATGATGGCTTTCATACTTTCTGATCTTGATAAGGCCGAAATCGGCTTGACAGACTATACGCCTGCTACCAAAAACTTCCCCAGCTTGGCTGTGGTATATGGTTTGAAGGCTAAGGTATATATGTGGGATGAAAATTATGCCAAGGCGGCCGAGTATGCCCGCAAGGCTATCGACGCGTCGGGTGCAACGCCTATGACCTCTGCACAGTGGCATAACCCTACCACAGGTTTCAATGCTGCCACTTCTTCATGGATGTGGTATTTCCACCCCACTGCCTCCAATATGAGTAATCTTGCCAATTTCGTAGGGCATATTTCCGGTGAGGCCGATTGGGGCTATGCATCATTGTCGAAGCCTCAGATAGCACGCTCGCTCTATGATGGGATAGCTGACACCGATTTCCGTAAGTACTCTTTCCTCGATCCGGACAGAAGCATATACGATTATCAATCAGTGCAAGGCGATGCGTGGTTAGCCGAACAGCCCGACTACTTTTCGCTGAAGTTCCGCTGCGTAAGTGGTGACCATAAGACTTACTCCGTTGGTGCCGCTGCCGACATTCCTGTAATGCGTGTGGAAGAAATGTACTTCATAGAAGCTGAAGCTGTAGGAGCCAGCCAAAATGTGGCGGCAGGCGTACAGTTGCTGAACGACTTTATGAAACGATACCGTCAGCCGGATTACAACTGCAAGGCAAGTGACTTGCGTACCTTCCAGCTTGAGGTACTGAAGCAGATGCGCATCGAGTTTTGGGGTGAAGGTACTGCATTTCCCACTGCCAAGCGTCTGAAACCAGATGTAATCCAAAACTATGAGGGAACCAACTATATAAAGGATCTCTTCAAGATAAACTGTAAAGGAGTGAAGCCCAACTGGACATTGGTGATTCCTAAGACTGAAGTGGATTCAAACATAGCTCTTCAGGGTAAGAACAATCCCGATCCTTCAGGTGCCATTCCTACACGTCCTACTCCGATAGGAGAGTATGCACCAGGCAACAATTAACCAACAAACTAACTTTTAATAGAATTTGTATATGAATAAGATATTTAATAATCTGCTTTTGGTCATGGCCGTATGTGGCCTGACCATGACAGCTTGTTCTGACGACATCGACTGGAATCCCGGTGCCGCTGCCGACGGACAAGGCGTCTTTTTCCCTTCCAGTCAGTCAAGCAGTATAACGATGACTGAAACATCGGGCTCTTTCGAGGTCAGTGTATTCCGCACAGTAAGTTCGGGAGCCGCTACTGTACAGATTACGGTTACTCCCGGCGAGAATGCCGCAGGTATTTTCACGGCTCCTACTGAAGTAAGCTTTGCTGATGGTGTGACAGAATCTAAGATTACGGTTACTTATCAGAATATGGAGCGTGATGTGCCCTACACGCTGGCTCTCTCTGCTGTGGACAGCACCCCGTACGGTATTCCAAACTTGACGCTTAACATAATATGTCCGTTGGTTTGGGAAGTGGTAAGCACTAATGCCATGCTGGTCGACAATATGTTTGAAGCATTTGGTGCCGCTGGCATTAAGTTGACTGGTATTACGGTGGAAAAGCATCCCGACCTTGACAAATATCGCTTTAAAAGCCCTTATGACAACTCTTACTTTGAGTCTCTGTTTGGTGTAGAAGGTCTTCTTGCCGACGATTTTGATCCTCCTTATATCGAGTTGGACGGTGAGACTTATCCTGGCGGATATTATATCTCCGGCATGAAATTAGGTTGGAAGATGGTAAACGGTGCAGGCCCCGAAGCCAACAGCGACTGGAAGTCTTTCGGTTCTGTCTATGGAAATCTTTCTAATAATCTTGCTGCTTATCCGTTGGGAAGCTACGATGATTCCAAGAAGGTATTCAATTTGGGAGCCGTCTACTTCTGTTTTGATAACAATGGAAAAGAGCATAATTATCCCATCGAAGGCAGCACCTTGCTGTATCTGAACAACTAATTCCTGTCCGTATCTTTCGATACGGCAGTCATAAACCGAGAGGGTGAATTCTATTTGTAATTCACCCTCTTGTTATTTTCTATAGTGGGATATCTCTTTATGACAATTGATGATATGCAAAATACCGGTACGAAATTAGAGTTAAAAGCCAAAGTCGCAACTTTTTCATAAACAAGATATTTCTCAATAATATTAGCTATTAAAGTTTACTTCCCATTCAATGAAAGCTATGCGGTTAAATTATTCCACAGATAAATTTAACACAATACCATTTCAGTATAATTATTGTGATAATCATTCAACAGGGTATTTTTTAAAAGGTAGTGCTATTAAAAAAAGAAAAGTATATTTTTAATATGGTAAACGTACTACCATATTGTTTGTAAATATCAGATTGTCAAATATTTAATAATATAATTGGTATCATATTGGTATATCTTAAATAATACCATCCCGTTTTTGTTGACTTTTATTGGACGTATTGTCTACTTATACAAGTTCTTTTAAATCGCTAATGATTTGTTTATTAGTGATTTATCTATATTATAGTTCTGCGAAGACTTTGCAGGTTTCGTACATTGGTATGCAGACACAAGAAGTGGCTATTAAACCTACTATGAAGGTCTTTATGAAGGTGGATTCAGAGATGCTTGACGAAGTTATAGTGGTAGCTTACGGTACTGCGAAGAAGTCTGCATTTACCGGTTCTGCGAGTGTTGTAAAGGCAGATAAATTAGAAAAGCGCCAGGTATCCAACATTACCAACGCACTGTCTGGTAGTGTAGCCGGTGTACAAACCACAAGCAGCAACGGTCAGCCAGGAACTTCAGCCACAGTACGTATTCGTGGTATCGGTTCTATGGCATCCAGCAGCAATCCGTTATACGTAGTAGATGGTATTCCTTTTGATGGTGATATTTCTTCTATCAATTCACAGGATATTGAAACAATGACAGTACTGAAAGATGCTGCCGCAGCTGCTTTGTATGGTGCACGTGGTGCTAACGGCGTTATTTTGGTAACCACTAAAAAAGGTAAGGACGGTAACGCACGTGTATCTGTAGATGCGCGTTGGGGTAGCAATTCTCGTCAAGTAGGTAAATACGATGTGATGGAAAGCCCTGCCACGTACATGGAAACTCTCTATAAAGCTCATTACAATGCCGCTTATTACAAATTAGGACGTACTCCAGAAGCAGCGCACACTTATGCTAATGCACAGTTGTTCCCGGCAATCGGTTACCAAATATATACGTTGCCTCAAGGTGAGGGTCTTATCGGTATGGATGGTAAAATCAATCCAAATGCGAAGTTGGGCTATAGTGACGGACAATATTACTATACCCCGGATGATTGGACAGATGGAACGATCTCCAGTCAAATGCGTCAAGAGTATAACTTGAGCGTATCAGGTGGTACAGATCGTTTGAACTACTATTTCTCTGCCGGTTACCTGGAAGATAACGGTGTTATTGAAAATTTAGGTTTCAATCGTATTTCTACCCGTTTGAATGTAGACTACCAAGCAAAGAAGTGGTTAAAATTCGGCACCAGCTTAGGATATACTAACTCTAAGAGCAAGTATCCGGGCGACCAAACAGCTACAGCTTCTTCAGGAAATGCTTTCTTGCTGGCAAACAATATTGCTCCAGTTTATCCGATGTATGTACGTAACGCTGATGGTTCACTGGCTTACGACAAGAATTCGGGCAACAAGATTTATGATTACGGTGATGGTAGCAGTACAAACAGCACGCGTAACTTTATGTCCATGTCAAACCCCAAAGGTGACTTGCTTTATAATAAGGAAGAATACCTAATGGATATCCTTAACGGTAAATGGTTCATCGAGTTGTCCCCAATTGAAGGACTGAAACTAACTGGTTCATTGGGCGCCTATATCGATAATACGCGATATAATGTTTTGGGTAACAAGTATTATGGACAGTCTGCAAGTTACGGTGGTACTGCACAACAAGAACACATACGTACATCCGCCTTCAACCAGCAATACCTGGCTACCTATAAGAAAAGCTTCGGCATGAACAATTTCGATGTTCTGTTAGGTTATGAGAGCTATGACTACCGCTATGAATATAGTTATGCAACCGGGCAGAATCTTTATAAGGATTATGATTTCACGGTAAACAACACTATCGATAACAAACGTGGTGGTGGTGCTCGTGACGAATATTCTACCAGAGGCATTATCAGTCGAATCAATTACGACTTTGATGAAAAATACTTTGCCAGTGCTTCTTACCGCCGCGATGCTTCTTCCCGCTTCCATCCTGACAAGCGTTGGGGTAACTTCTGGTCGGCCAGTGTCGCATGGGTTATCAGCAAAGAAGCATTCTTGGAAAACACAGAATGGATTGATATGTTGAAGCTAAAGGCTTCGTTTGGTCAGCAAGGTAACGATGCATTACTGAGAAACGGTTATGCAAACTACTATCCATATCTGGATCAATACTCCATGACCGGTGCTAATGGTATATTCTCGGATGGTACACTTTATTACAAAGGTAATCCAGACATCACTTGGGAAAAGAGTAACTCCTTCAATATAGGTACTGACTTCACACTGCTCAACCATAAATTAGAAGGTACAATAGAATATTTCAACCGTAAGACTAGCGACATGCTTTATAATAAGCCGGTAGCAAACTCCAACGGTTACAGTTCCATTCCAATGAACATTGGTTCGATGACTAACTCGGATGTAGAAATTGAATTGAATTATACTCCGATTGATATCAATAATTTGAAGTGGAACATTTTTGGGAATGCTACTTTCTTGAAAAATAAAGTAAATAAGCTGCATCCTGATTTGAATGGTGAATTAATCAGTGGTTCACGTATTTATCGCGAAGGTGAATCTATGTACCAACTTTATCTAGTGAAATATGCAGGTATTGACCCCACTACCGGACAATCTTTGTTCTGGGCGAAAGATGATGAAGGAAACGCCTATACAACAGCCGACTATGCTGTCGCTTCTAATTGCAAAGAAGCTACCGGTGATTTGCTTCCGACCGTCTATGGTGGTTTTGGTACCAGCTTGGATTTCTATGGTTTTGATTTTTCTATCCAGTTCTCTTATCAGCTGGGTGGTAAACTGTGGGATTATACTTATCAAGACTTGATGCATGGTGGCAGCAACAGTAATGCCGGTTACAACTGGCATAAGGACATTGCCAAAGCCTGGACGGCAGAGAACCCGAATACAGATGTTCCTCGTTTGTGTGCAACCGAAAACTATGATGCAGGTTCAAGCTCCGACCGCTGGATCGTTTCTTCCAACTACTTGTCTATTAACAATATTACTTTAGGTTATACATTGCCGAAAAGAATCGTACGCAACTTGGGAATAGAATCACTTAGAGTTTATGGTGCTGCTGACAATGTTGCATTGTTCGCTGCACGTAAGGGATTAGATCCACGTCAAGGTTATGTATCATCTACCACCTCTACGTATGGTGCATTACGCAGTATTTCGGCAGGAGTGAAATTAACGTTCTAAACTATACTAACTATAAAGCAGAATAACAATGAAAGATATAAAATTTAAAATATTCGCATCGGCACTTGCAAGTGTATTGCTTGTGGGGTGTAATGATTTGGATACCGAACCGCTGGGTGCTGTTGTTACAAGCGACCAGAAAGAAGAAGTGGTTAAAAACGACCCAGAAATGGTCTCGGCAAGTGTTACGGGTATCACTGCGATGTTCAGTGTATATGGCAATGCCATCCCCACTTCTTTTGGACACGACGACTTCGGTTATGGTTCAATTATGCTAAACTTGGACAGCCGTGGCACGGATATGGTTGGTTTAGATATAAACTATAACTGGTTTACCCGTTCCATGACTTTTGAGGATCTTTTCTTTAACTATCGCCCGACAAACATATTATGGCGTACAATGTACAACCAGATCTATACTGCTAATGGAGTAGTGAGTACCATCGACCCGGCTACGGAAGATAGCTCTCTGAAGTACTACCTGGCACAGGCTTTGTCTATACGCGCATTCGACTATTTTGTATTGGCCCAGATGTATCAGCATACTTATAAAGGGAATGAAAACAAACCTTGTGTTCCTCTGATTACAAACGAGAATGCCAATGAGGCTGCTGCTAACGGTTGCGCCCGGTCTACCGTGCAAGAAGTTTACGACCAGATCATGAGTGACCTGAATAAGGCTGTATCTTTATTAGAGGCTACCGACAAAACCCGCGGTACCGATAAGCGCTACATCAGCAAGGAAGTGGCTTATGGTTTACGTGCACGTGTCAATCTGACCATGCAAAATTGGACTGCGGCAGCTGAAGACGCTCAAAAAGCCATCAGTGGTAGCGGTGCTCCTTATAGCCGCGAAGAAGCAGGTGCTCCTGGCTTTACGGAGAGCAGTGACCACTCTTGGATGTGGGCTATTATAATTGCTGAAACAGACCGTGTAGTAACTTCCGGTATTGTGAATTTCCCCTCACACATGGGATCACTGAATTATGGATACGCTTCAGTAGGATCATGGCGTATGATCAACAAGAAGTTGTATAACGAGATTCCTGATACAGACGTTCGTAAAGGATGGTGGCTCGATACCAATAAGCATTCTGACAACCTGAATGAAGCACAAGTAGCCCAAGCTACGAAATATGGTTGCCCTGCTTATACTCAAATGAAATACGGTCCTTATAAGGGAGTAATGGCTCAAAGCACTAACGCAAGCGACATTCCTCTGATGCGTGTGGAAGAAATGTACTTGATTTTGGCAGAAGCACAAGCTATGGGTGGAAATCCTTCAACCGGAGCAGCTACTTTACAAAAATTTGTAAATGACTATCGTGACCCTGCCTATGTTTGTACCGCCTCCAGTGCAACAGCTGTACAGGATGCAGTATGGCAGCAACGCCGTATTGAACTTTGGGGTGAGGGCCTTTCTTATTTTGATATTCTGCGACTGAACAAAGGTATCGACCGTCGTGGAGCCGGATTCCCTGCCGCTTATGTATTTAACGTGCCGGCTGGTGATAACACCTTGATCTACCGTATCCCCGAAAGTGAAGAACAAGGTAACTCATTGATCTCGGCATCAGACAATAATCCGGTAACATCAATTCCGTCTCCGGTTACAGACAACTAATGAACATAGGTAACAAACTGTAAAAATAGCATTATATGAATTTCAATAAATCAATTCTATCCATAGCGCTGTCGGTAGCGGCTGTCATGTTTGTCGGCTGTAGCACCGATGGTTATTGGGACAAAGCCCCGATAGACAGCGAAGTGAAATATACGTTCGACCAGAGCGAACAAACCTATACCGTAGCAGGTACTGAAACGTTGACTGAAATCAAGGTTTCTCTGACACGCAGTACCAATGTAGGTGCATCGACCATTGCCGTAGATGCAAAATTTAACGATCCTGCATTGAGCGGACCAGCTGAAGTAACATTTGCAGATGGTAGCAATACTGCCATTTATACGATTGCAGTAGGCGACATTCAAGTAGGTGTTTCCTATAAAGCTACTCTTTCCATAACAAAGGATAATACCTCTGTATCAGGAAATTCTACCACAACAATTAATTTAAGCAAGTTGTACAATTGGGTAGCAGCCGGTAGTGCTCAGTTCTATACTTCATGGTCAGGAACCATCGACGATAACGGTTTGGTAGGTGACGGTGTGAAAGTGGATATAGAAAAGGCAGAAGGCGGGAATGGTTTGTACCGACTGGTAAGTCCTTACTATTATTCTGAAACAGAAGCCGGTGCAACAGGAGTGACTTTGGAAAAGGGACACCACATCCAGTTCATTGTTAATGCCGCTAATGGGGCACCTGTCGGATTCCCATCTACGGTTCAGAAAATGGGTGAAGCGAGTGCAGACGACGGCAACTATTACTTTGCCTACACACCGGGTAAGAACAACTGTGCATTCGAAAACGATGGCAACCTCTATATAATCGAAGCCCTGGTAGGTTATGATGAAGGTGGAAGCAGTGTTAGTCTGGGTTAGTATCAGACCGTAGCATTTATCTGGAACGTAAATTATCCATGGTGATAATCATACGATAACTGACATCTTAAATAATAAGAACTGCCTCCGAATGTCTAACCTGACATTTGGGGGCATTTTATATCAGGCCTTCTTTCAAAATATCCACCAATATCGGCTTCGCTCCACTCACAAAACACTCCACAGCAATTACCATCAGAATAAGTCCCATCAGGCGCATCATCACATTATTTCCCGTTTCCCCTAAAACTTTTACCAGTCGCGTAGAGGCACGTAGAATGAAAAACGTAATCAAGTAGATAAAGGCGATCATACCAATCAGTACACCTTTCATTTGGATAGTATGGGCATCCTGCATCAAGACAATGGCGTTTGCTATAGCACCGGGACCGCAAAGCATCGGAATCCCTAAAGGGGTGACGGAGATGTCATCGGCATAAGTTTTAATCTCTTCATCTTTCAATTTCATTTGTGTATAACGTGCTTGCAACATATCAAAACCAATTTTAAAGATGATGACACCACCTGCTATACGAAAACCGTTTGTAGAGATCCCAAAGA
>JAEXAJ010000033.1 GCA_023458215.1 Bacteroidota bacterium | reverse complement strand
GCTGTAAACAAATACCTCGCAAAGATAATGAACCAATTTCCCGCTTATGACGTAACCATGAGCGAAACGCACCATATCCACAAACTGGATGCTCCGAGCGGAACAGCCATCACACTTGCCGAAGATATTCTGGAGAACCTCGACCGCAAAAGCAAATGGGTGGAAGGAACTTTCCAGGCACCGGACGGATCGCTTTCGGGCTCCAATGAATGCGCAGCCAACGAATTGGCTATCGACTCCATTCGTGAAGGTGAAGTTCCGGGCATCCATAGCATCCGCTACGATTCCGAAGCTGACAGTATTACAATCACCCATGATGCAAAGAACCGTGGAGGTTTCGCTCTAGGCGCTGTTCTTGCAGCAGAATATACAGCCGCACACGAGGGATATTTAGGAATAAGTGATCTGTTTCCATTTTTAAAAGACTAAAACATTATGAGAAAAGCAACACGTGCCCAATGGATTAAGTTTGTAATTGTCTCCCTGCTTTACATCGCTTTCCTTATTTGGGTGAAAAGCTGGTGGGGATTGATCGTGCTTCCCTTCATCTTCGATATTTATATCAGTAAAATCATACCTTGGGGCTTCTGGAAGAAATCAAAGAACCCTGCCGTGCGTGGTGTCATGAGTTGGGTAGACGCCATTGTATTTGCTTTGGTGGCTGTTTACTTCGTGAATATCTACATATTCCAGAATTATCAGATACCCTCTTCTTCGTTGGAGAAATCTTTGCTGGTAGGCGATTTCCTCTATGTAAGCAAAATGAGTTACGGTCCGCGAGTACCGAATACGCCCCTCTCCATGCCATTGGCACAACATACACTACCTATTCTGAACACCAAATCGTACGTTGAATGGCCTCAATGGGAATACAAACGTGTACCGGGCTTCGGGAAAGTGAAGCTAAATGATATTGTTGTGTTCAACTTCCCTGCGGGTGATACAGTAGCTACGAACTATCAGCAGACAGACTTCTACAGTCTTGCTTATGAAGCCGGTCAACGTGTTTATCCGAATAAAGTGAGCATGGATAGCCTGACGCGCGAACAACAACGTACTGTTTATGATCTGTATTACAATGCCGGACGCAACATGCTCCTTTCTAATCCACAGATGTACGGCGAGATTGTAGTACGCCCTGTAGACCGTCGGGAGAATTATGTGAAACGTTGTGTAGGTCTGCCGGGAGATACATTGCAAATCAAGGGAGGACAAGTTTATATTGATGGCAAAGCGATTCAGAACCCCGAAGAGATGCAGTTCAACTATTTCGTACAAACTACCGGACCGTATATACCGGAAGAGATGTTCCGCGAACTAGGCATCAGCAATGAAGATCAGACCTTGATGACCAGTGACCTGAATTGGGAAGAAGGATTGATGGAGATGGGACTGGATCGTCGCGATGCCCAAGGCAAACTGACTCCTGTTTACCATCTGCCCCTCACCAAGAAGATGTATGAAACACTTTCAGGAAACAAGAAACTTATCAGCCGTATCGTAGTAGAGCCGGGAGAGTTTTCCGGTCCTCTTTATCCGCTGAACCTTTATACCAAATGGGATCGCAACAACTACGGCCCGATCTGGATTCCGGCCAAAGGAGCCACTATCCAATTAACTCCTGATAATCTGCCTATCTATGAACGTTGTATCGTAGCATACGAAGGCAACAAGCTGGAACGGAAGCCTGACGGTATTTATATCAATGGCAAGAAGACCGATTCTTACACCTTCAAGATGGACTATTACTGGATGATGGGAGACAATCGCGACAAGTCCGCCGACTCCCGTTACTGGGGTTTTGTACCCGAAGACCATGTAGTAGGCAAGCCTATTGTTGTTTGGTTATCACTGGACAAAGACCGTGGCTGGTTTGATGGTAAAATTCGTTGGAACCGGATATTTAAGTGGGTAGATAATATAAAATGAAAGCTTGGAAGATAACAGGCGCGGCTATAGGGGTAGTACTCGTTGTAGTATTACTTCGGAGTTGTGTGGCAACTTCCTACTCGATACCTTCTTCAGGAATGGAGAACTCAATCTATTGTGGCGAACGTATTCTTGTAAACAAATGGAGTTACGGACTACGTTTGCCATTCGTCAATTTATGGGGATATCATCGATGGGCAGACAACCCCGTGCAGAAAGAAGACATCCTCGTTTTCAATAACCCCGCTAACTTTTCAGAATATACCATAGACAAACGGGAAGTCTTCATTAGCCGATGCATCGGCATCCCCGGAGATACCTTATTGATTGATTCCCTTTTCTCCGTTGTTCCTTCAGAGAAAAATGCTCCCGACCAAAAGTTTCTTTATACCTATCCAAGAGCGAAAGAATGCCAACTGGACTCATTGTTATCCATTCTCTCTATAAAGCCTAACAGACTTCTAGGGCAAGATTCGTTGAAGAATGTCCGCAGTTTCAGCCGATACGAGTATTACTTGCTGGAACAGGCTCTAAACAGCAATTGCTGGATCGAACCTGTTACTAAAGAAGATTCGATAGAGGTTTTAAAGCCTCTGATAGTTCCGGGTAAGGGAAGCCCCATACGTGTATACCCCTGGAATATAACACTACTACGAAACACCCTCGTTCTGCATGAAAAGAAACGGGCTGAAATAAAAAATGATACTCTTTATATAGAAGGCAAGCCCGTGCAACATTGCTACTTCACCAAAGACTACTATTGGGTAGGAGCCAACAACTCGATCAATCTCTCCGACTCCCGCTTATTCGGTTTTGTTCCCAAAGATCATATTATAGGCAAAGCTTCGATCATCTGGTTTTCTAAAGAAAAAGGAACAAACATCTTCAACGGTTACCGATGGAGCAGAATGTGGAAAACAGTGAAGTAAAGGGGATAGAGTGTGATAAAGTGGTAAGTGATATTGCACTGTCGAATTGTAATTAGTAAATTGGACTTAGTAAATTGTAATTATTAATTAGTAATTAATTTGATGAAAACCGTTTTTCTTTCTTCTGCCTATCTGGCACCTGTAGAATATTATACCAAGCTATTGGCATACGATAAAGTGTTTATAGAGCAGCACGACCATTACATGAAGCAGACATACCGTAACAGATGTACCATTGCTGCACCTGACGGTGAACTGGCACTCTCTATCCCAACCGTCAAACCTGACACTCTAAAATGCCCCATGCGGGATATCCGTATCTCGGACCACGGCAACTGGCGGCATTTGCATTGGAATGCCATAGAATCAGCCTATAATCATACTCCTTTCTTTGAATATTATAAAGATGATTTCCGTCCGTTCTACGAAAAGAAGTATGAGTTTTTAATCGACTTCAACGAAGAGCTTTGCCTACTTATCTGTTCCTTAATCGATATTCAACCCGATATGGAACGTACTACAGAATACCGCACGGAATTCGCACCGGACGAAGCCGATTTCCGTGAACGCATTCATCCGAAAAAAGACTTCAAAGAAGAGGATACCGAGTTCGTACCACAACCCTACTATCAGGTATTCCAAGAGAAGCTCGGCTTCCTGCCCAACCTTAGTATTGTTGATTTACTTTTTAATATGGGACCGGAAAGTCTACTGATACTCAGCAAAAAATAGTCCCACGTATCTATTTTACAATGGGATTATTTTTCCTATACACTTCTCTCGTTGTGGGAGGGTACTTCTGTCGTAATGGGAGCCCACTTCACTCGTATAGGAAGCCTACTTCACTCGTAATGGGAAGGTACTTCATTCGTAATGGGAAAGTACCTCAATAGTAATGTGTGAATGTCTCACTCGTAATAAGTGAATATAACAGCCACTTATTTGCTGAACCTCTGTAGAAACTCCGCCAGATTATCACCCTCTTCCAAGTTCAGTTTCTTGCGCAAGCGGTAACGGCTGATTTCGACTCCACGCAATGAGATGTTCAGCAATGGAGCTATCTCCTTGGAAAGCAAGTTCATCTTGATATAGGCACACAGCATCTTTCTCTCCGACAGGTGAATCTATAGGAATAGCGCTTATCTTATGACTAGACACGTCTTCCAATCGTATTGGAGCGATACGCCAATGATACACATCTACGGACACACCTGGCCTGTTCGCTGGGGCAATCCGGAGGAATTGAAGGAAATCCTAGTTTATTCCAACTGCCCTGAAGTAGAACTTTTCGTCAACGGCACTTCACAAGGACGAAAGAAACAGGATAGTCAGGACTTTCCCGCAGCAGGTCTGCATTGGAATGTGGCACTACAAGACGGGAATAATCAGATCGAAGCCATCGGCTACAACGGCAAGATCCGCCTCAGCGACAAGATTGAGCAAAAGTATCAAACGCAAACCTGGAGTACTCCGGCAGAGATCCGCCTGACACAAACCACACTCGACTCCAGTACAGTACTCGTACAAGCAGAATTGGTAGATAAGAATGGCGTCCGTTGCCTGGATGCCAATGATTTTATAGAATTCGGTTCTACGGACAGCAAAGCATTGCTTCAGAATCAGGGAACTACGCAGGGATCACACCGTATACAAGCCGCCAATGGACTGGCAAGTATCTGCATAAAAAGAGGGAAACCCCCGTAGTAGTCAGCGCTTACGACGGAAAACGGACATTACAGGCTTCATTTCTCCCCATTGCCGGACAATAGTATCCTAAACTCCCAATTACTTATTAACCATTTAAGCAACATTTATACGCAATTCGATAAAGAGTACCACAGATAATTCCTTATTTTTGCAAAGTAGATTGAGATAAAACACAAGATTAACTAATTAATAAAACGAATCATGAAAAACTTATTCGACATTAAAGGAAAAGTAATCGTCCTTACCGGTGGTTGCGGTATCCTTGGCAAAAGTATTGCTCTCTATCTGGCAGAGCAAGGTGCCAAAATTGTAATCCTCGACCGTGTAGAAGAACTCGGCAAACAACTGGAAGCAGAACTCAACAAGGTATCGGAAGCCCTGTTCCTCGTAACCGACGTACTCAATAAAGAAGTACTGGAAGAAAACAAGAAAGCCATTCTCGAACGTTTCGGTACTATCGACATCCTGCTGAATGCCGCCGGAGGCAATATGCCGGGCGCCACCATCGCACCGGACAAGACCGTGCTCGACCTCGATGTAGAAGCTTTCCGTAAAGTAGTCGACCTCAACCTCTTCGGCACCATCCTGCCCACCATGGTCTTCGTCGACGTCATGGCAAAGAATAAGAAAGGCG
This sequence comes from Bacteroidota bacterium, assembly GCA_023458215.1. The sequence goes on along the minus strand of JAEXAJ010000033.1, from coordinate 42,325 downwards.
CTATCGTCAACTTCTGTTCCGAATCGGCTCTCCGTCCCCTGACCCGCGTCGTAGGTTACGGCTCCGCCAAAGCAGCCATCGCCAACTATACCCGCTACATGGCTACCGAACTGGCCACCAAGTTCAGCCCCGAGCTTCGTGTCAACGCCATCGTCCCCGGCTTCTTGCTGACCAACCAAAACCGTGCCCTGCTCACCAATGAAGACGGCTCCTACACCGACCGCGCCAAAACCATCATCGCCCACACCCCTTGCGGACGCTTCGCCGAACCGGAAGAGTTGTTTGGTACTATCCATTACCTCATCAGCGATGCCTCCACCTTCGTCACCGGCGCCTTGTCCGTAGTAGACGGCGGCTTCGACGCCTTCTCCATCTAAACAACAAATCACTAAACACTAATCACTATTATGATATTATGTGAACAAACCTGGCGCTGGTACGGTCCTAACGACCCCGTAAGCCTTTGGGACATCAAACAAGCCGGAGCAACCGGCATCGTCAACGCCCTGCACCACATTCCCAACGGCGAAGTGTGGACAGTAGAAGAAATCATGAAACGGAAAGAGATGATCGAAGCAGTCGGCCTACGCTGGTCTGTAGTAGAGAGTGTCCCCGTACACGAACATATCAAGACTCAAACCGGAGACTTCCAAAAGTATATCGACCACTATAAAGAAAGCCTGCGCAACCTCGGCCAGTGCGGCATCCGTATCGTCACCTACAACTTCATGCCCGTACTAGACTGGACTCGTACCGACCTTGCCTACGAACTGCCCGACGGTAGCCGTGCCCTCCGTTTCGAACGTGCCGCTTTCATCGCTTTCGACCTCTTCCTGCTTCGTCGCCCCGGTGCCGAAGCCGAATATACCGAAGAAGAAAAGGCAAAAGCCAAAGCTCGTCTGGAGCAGATGACCGAAGCCGACAAGCAACTCCTCATCCGCAACATGATTGCCGGTCTGCCCGGTTCCGAAGAAAGCTTCACTCTGGAGCAGTTCCAACAAGAACTGGACCGCTACAACAACATCACTCCCGAGAAACTGCGCGCCAATCTGATCTATTTCCTGCAAGAAATAGCGCCGGTTGCCGACGAGGCAGGCGTAGAACTTGTTATCCACCCGGATGACCCGCCCCGCTCCATCCTCGGCCTTCCCCGTATCATGAGCTGTGCCGAAGACTTCCAGGCAATTATCGACGCCGTTCCCAACAAGAGCAACGGCCTATGCCTCTGCACCGGTTCCTTCGGCGTAAGCAGCGCCAACGACTGTGCCGCCATGATGACCCGTTTCGCCGACCGCATCAACTTCGTTCACCTTCGCAGCACCCAACGCGATGCCGAAGGCAACTTCTATGAAGCCAACCACCTGGAAGGTGATGTCGATATGTATCACGTCATGCGCGCCTTCCTCGAATTGCAACAGCACCGTGGTGTCTCCATTCCGATGCGTCCCGACCACGGACATCAGATGGTAGATGACTTAAAAAAGAAAACCAACCCGGGTTATTCCTGCATAGGTCGCCTTCGCGGATTGGCAGAACTTAGAGGATTGGAAATGGGTATTGCTAAATCTATAGAATACCAAAAGTAAAACGAATAACGGAATTATACATTCCATTCATTACAAGTAATTAAAAAAATATCTATCTTTGTCGCACCCTCTCCTTGAAGTAGGAGAAGGTGCATTTTTAATTAAGAGAAGATCATTATATTATTCGTTATCACTAAATTCTGGTAAAATTTATAAAGGGTTCGAATAATAGGTGAGAGTCTCCACGTACAAATTGCATATAATTTTGTTATATACATTTTGGCGTGGAGCTATTGCTTGTTATTGTGTCCCTAATGGTTTACCAGAGCCTTGTGATAGCACAATAATATTGACAATAGTTTCCACGTCATTTTTATTGGCACATGGGAACCTAATATTAACTTAAAGTTCAATACCATGGAATCCAATCATCCGCACTTTCCCGACTGTAACTGTGATTTATTACGTAAATTAGAGAAGTCTACCGATCTACTAGCCTTCATAAAAGAAAATGTTCCTTTAGATATTGTATTAGATAACTTACATGAAGCTTCAAAAGATACGATGGAATGTACCTGTTGTTTATACGGAAATATACTTTGGATCATGCAACGTAAACCCTCTCACTTCCCACGCTTAAAGAGAACGTATGTAGATACTAGATTATGCTTAAAGTATATTGGGACACACCCTTTAAAGACATTATTTGGGTTAATACCCTTAATCCTACTCTTTAAGCACCTTTTAAATAAGATCTTCCGGATCAGATGATATTCTTCGGGATTTAACCCCCATTCTATTACAGAATGCAACGAAAGTTACCCCTACTTTATTACAAAATTCCATTAAAGTTACCCCTACTTTATTACAAAAGAGCTATCTTTGTACTGAACAGCAAATACTTAAGCTTTTATGATAGAACGTAGACTATTATCTTCTTTAATTGAATGGAAGAACAGCAAAAACAGGAAACCACTCATATTGCGTGGTGCACGTCAGGTAGGCAAATCAACGTTGGTTGATGAGTTTGCCAAAGGATACGATGTTTATCTAAAACTTAATCTGGATGAAGCGGACGATTGTCAGTTATTCGATTGGTACATTACTATAGAAGAATTAATAAATGCCATTTACGTGCGTTGCCGACAAAAGAAAGAAGACAAGCTAACTCTTTTGTTTATTGATGAGATACAAAACTCTCCGAAAGCTGTTGCTATGTTACGTTACTTTTATGAAAAAGCTAATTATCTGCACGTAATAGCAGCCGGATCATTGTTAGAGAATCTCATTGATAAGAAGATATCTTTCCCGGTAGGCAGAGTGCAATATATGGCGCTACGCCCCTGCTCGTTTCTAGAATTTCTCAATGGTACAAAAGAATACTTCGACAAAGAACTGGTAGAAAATCTCCAAGCGGATAAAGCCCACACACGTATCATGAAGCATTTCAAAAACTACTGTGTGGTTGGCGGAATGCCCGAAGTCGTAATGCGGTACGCAGAAAACAGAGATATATTGGCATCAGATGATATCTATGATACATTACTGGCATCCTATAGTGATGATGTAGAAAAATACGCCTCCAATGACACCATGACTAAAGTCATACGCTTCATCATTCAAAATGGCTGGACATTTGGTGGCAGTATAATCGCTTTTGAACATTTCGCAAACTCATCATATCGCTCCAGAGAAATGGGTGAGGCCTTCCGTACCATTGAAAAAGCAATGCTGTTGGAATTGATATATCCTGTCACTTCTTCTCTCCTTCCTTTGCAACCGGCCTTTACCCGACGGCCCAAGTTAGCTTGGTTAGATACCGGGTTAATCAATTATGTGGCAGGTATTCGGGAAGAGGTATTCTCTGCAACGAATATTCAGGATGCCTGGAGAGGAAAAATAGCAGAACACATTGTTGCTCAAGAGTTACTGGCCTATAACCATAAAATAACCGCTCGTCGTAATTTTTGGGTAAGTCCTCAGAAAGGAAGCGATGCTGAAGTTGACTTTGTCATAGCTAAAAACGGACTGTGCATCCCCATTGAAGTGAAATCCGGCGTCAATTCCCACTTGAAATCTTTACATATTTATATGGATGCAGCTCCCCACGACATAGCGGTACGAATATGGAGTAATCCTTTCTCTGTGGATGAAGTAGTCACCCAAAAAGGAAAGCGATTCCATCTGATAAACGTACCGTTCTATTATATGGGAGTGTTGGAAAGAATACTCGACAGTCATTTGCTAATCTGAAAAGTTATAGGATAATTTGTGTAGCACATTTTGTGCTACACAAATTATCCTATCAATAAATTATTAGGAAAATATTATTTCAATCCTCTATTCTCTAACAGTGGTTCGATGCCGGGTTTCTTGCCACGGAAGTTAACGTACATATCCATTGCATCGTCAATGCCGCCCGGAGTAAGAATGTATTTGCGGAACTTATCGGCATACGCTTGATTGAAGAGGTCGCCGGTTTCAACAAATGCCTGGTAGGCATCAGAGTCGAGCACTTCCGCCCAAATATAACTGTAATAACCGGCCGTATAGCCACCACCCATCGTATGATTGAAATAAGTGGTGCGGTAACGTGAGGGTATCTGCTTCAGAGCACCACGCTTGCCCAAAGCATCAGCTTCGAACTTCATAACATCCATTGTTTCGGGCACTTCTTTCAGCACATGAAAGTCCATATCGAGGAGAGAAGCGGCGGTATATTCGGCAGTGGCAAAGCCTTGGCCGTACTTGCCGCTCTTGTCGAGCTTCTCTATCAGTTCGGCAGGGATAACCTCACCGGTCTGGTAATGCTTGGCATATACTTTCAGCACTTCGGGTTCGAAAGCCCAGTGCTCCATGATTTGCGAAGGCAGTTCAACGAAATCGCGAGGTACACCGGCAACGCCATAGTAGTGTACATCTTTGAACAAATTGTGCAGGGCATGACCGAATTCGTGGAAGAAGGTGTTGGCTTCGTCAGCACTCAGCAAAGCGGGTTGTCCTTCGGAAGGTTTGGTGAAGTTGCAGACAATGGTAACTACAGGAGCTACCTTCTTGCCGTCGGCATACGTCTGTGAACGATAGGTACCGCACCATGCTCCACCACGCTTGCTGGCACGAGGGAAGAAGTCCATATAGAGTACACCCAAGTGTGTACCATCTTTATCCTTGCATTCAAAAGCCTGTGCTTCGGGGTGAGGAAGAGGAACATTAGTCAATGGTGAGAAACTGATACCATAAAGCTTCTGGCATACATAGAAGATACCGTCACGCACATTATCAAGCTTCAAATAAGGGCGAATTTGGTTTTCGTCGAGATCGAACTTAGCCTTACGGGCACGGTCGGCATAGTAGCGCCAGTCCCAACCTTCGGCGGTAAAGTTTTTGCCGTCTTTCTTTATCTCGGCATTGATATCCGCCAATTCTTCTTTGGCTTTAGCCAAAGTCGGAGTCCAAATTTGATCAAGCAAATCATATACAGCAGCGGAGTTCTTCGACATACGTTCTTCGAGTACAAAGGAAGCATAATCTTCATAACCCATCAGTTTTGCTTTTTCAAGGCGGGCTTTGATAAGCTTGCGCACTACCTCTTTGTTATCGTTGGCATTGCCATTGTTACCACGGTTAATGTAGCCGTTGAATATCTTCTCACGCAACTCGCGGTTATCTGCATATTGCAGGAAAGGCATTACGCTGGGGTTTTGCAGAGTGAATACCCATTTGCCTTGCAAACCGTCTTTCTGAGCTTGTTCGGCAGCGGCGGCAATCAAGTTTTCGGGCAGACCTGCCAAGTCCTCTTTCTTGTCTATTATCAGTTTGAAAGCATTGGTTTCCTTCAACATATTCTGCCCGAAGGTGAGTTGCAGCATAGATATCTCGCTGTTCAGTTCGCGTAGCTTCTTCTGACTCTCGGCATCGAGGTTGGCACCACCACGCACGAAGTTTTTGTAAGTCTCTTCGAGCAGTTTCTTCTGTTCTTTATCAAGGTTGAACTTATCCTGATTATCATAAACTTCCTTTACACGGGCAAAGAGTTTAGGGTTCAGATTGATGTCATCACTATGCTTGGATTGCAACGGCGAGAGTTCTTTGCTCAAGGCTTGCATTTCATCATTGGTATTGGCGCTGTTTAATCCGCCAAAAACGGTTCGTACATTACGATATAGTTCCCCACGCTGGTCTAAGGCCACAATGGTGTTCTCAAAGTTCGGTGCCTCAGGATTATTGACGATTGCTTCAATTTCCTTCATCTCCTCTTCCATACCTTTCAGGAAAGCAGGCTTGTAGTGTTCTACCTTGATCTGGTCGAAAGGAGGAACCTGATACGGGGTTGTGTACTCACTTAATAGGGGATTACCGGATGTATCTCCACTCTTTTGTTGCGATGCATATCCTCCTAAAATAGCGGAGATGGCTACTGTCATCATAATTTTCTTCATAAATCTCTATCTATTATAGTTGTAAATAGGTACGGTTGCAAAGATAATAGGTTTTTCTTCGCCCGCTAAATATATTATCAACTTTATTGTTTACATATACACAAGAAGGGTGCAACCTCCCGGCGCACCCTTCCTCCTTCTTAAACAATCTTTTATAATAACTATTGAAAAGAAAAGAACTTGAACTACTTGATAATTTAGTTCTCCATTATTTCAGTTCAAAAGGAACTACACCTCTAATATCGGCAGCAGAAGCGGCAACAATTGCTTCAAACTTACCCGGCTCGGCTACCCAAGCATGCTTGGCATCGTCGAAGAAACTCAAGGCTTCTTTATTAATGGTGAAAGTAACTTCTTTCTCTTCACCCGGAGCCAGTTTTATCTTCCGGAAACCTTTCAGTTCCTTGATAGGACGAGGCAAAGAAGATTGCTTGTCGCTGATGTACAACTGAACAACTTCCTGACCTTCACGAGTGCCGGTATTCTTTACATTCACTTTTACAGTTAAAGTACCGTCGACAGACATTGTTTTGCTATCGGCAGTCGGTTTGCCATATGCAAAGGTAGTATAGCTCAAGCCATGACCGAAGGGGAACAACGGCTTTACCTTCTTTTGTTTGTCAGCCCAACGATATCCCACGAAGATACCTTCGTTATATTTTATATCGATGGTTTTACGGCTGCTTTCGCCGGTATATTCGCCCATGCTATGAGCAGGAACATCTTCCAATCTCACGGGGAAAGTGAACGGCAATTTGCCTGAAGGATTCACATCACCCATCAAAACGGCCGCAAGAGCACTTCCGGCTTCTGAACCCAAGTACCAATCCTGTACGATAGCGGGAACTTCGTTCACCCAAGGCATGGCGATAGCATTACCGGAAATGTTAACTACGACCAAGTTCTTATTTGCTTTAGCTAAAGCAGAAATAACTTCGTCTTGTCCGTAAGACAAGTTTAGCCCCTTACGGTCGGAGTCTTCACAATCCTGATGATTACTCTTATTCAGACCACCGATAAAGATTACATAATCAGCGTCGGCAGCTACTTTCACAGCCTCAGCAATCAGTTCTTCGGGAGTACGGTCGTCTTTCAAGTTCTGACCGGTTACTACGCCATTATATTCACCGGTTGCATCGCCCACATATCCACGGGCATATACGATTTCGGCTTTATCGCCTACACGTGCTTTGATACCATCGAGTGGAGAGAGCTCACGTTGTACTTTCAAAGAAGAACTACCACCACCTACGGTCATCATCTTAACGGCATTCTCACCGATCACTGCAATCTTCTTGGCCTTATTCAAATCTATCGGAAGAACAGAATTTTTGTTCTGCAACAATACGATGCCTTCTTCACCAATGCGACGGGCGGCTTCATAATGCTCGGGAGATAACATAGAACCGAAAGGACGATTAGTGTCCATTGTAGTACGGAAAGCCAAGCGAAGAATACGGCGAACTTTATCATCGAGTTCCTTAGTGCCTACTTTACCCTCTTGAATGCGTTGCAGATAAGGAGTAGCCAGATAGTAATTATCGTATGCATTACTGGTACCCTGAGAAAGACCGTTTGTCCAGCTTCCGAACTCCATATCCATACCGTTAGTAATTGCTTCATCCGTATTGTGTACACCGCCCCAGTCGGAAACGACTACACCGTCAAAGCCCCATTCACCTTTAAGAATATCGTTCAATAGATATTGGTTATGGCAGGCATGCTGTCCTTTGTAAAGGTTGTAAGCACCCATTATAGCCCAAGCATTACCTTCCTGAACAGCGGCTTTGAAAGCCGGCAGATAGATTTCATACAAAGCACGATCATCTACAACTACATTGGTGGTGTGGCGGTTCACTTCATGATTATTCAGTGCATAATGCTTTACACAAGCGGCAACACCGTTCTGCTGTACACCTTGTACATAAGGGACCACCATACGGCCTGCCAAATAAGGGTCTTCACCCATATACTCAAAGTTACGACCATTCAACGGAGTACGGTAGATATTCACGCCGGGACCCAGCAAAACGGTCTTATTGCGATAACGCGCTTCTTCGCCGATACTCTTTCCATAAAGCATAGACATTTCAGGATTCCAGGTAGCAGCCAAGCAAGTCAGGGCAGGATAAGCCACACAAGAGTCGTTAGTCCAGCCTGCCTGATCCCATTCGTCCCATAATACTTCAGGACGGATTCCGTGAGGACCGTCGGTCATCCAAAACTCCGGAATTCCTAAACGTGGCACACCTGCGCTACTGAATTTTGACTGTGCATGTACCATCGCCACCTTTTCTTTCAGTGTCAAGCGACTTAATGCATCTTCCACTCTCTGTTCAATGGGTTTGGTTGCGTCCAAATAAACGGGCTTCTGTTGTGCCGACAAAGGCAATACAACAGCTAGAGCCAAACCGAGTAATACTTTTTTCATTTGTTCTTTATTTTATACTGTTTCAATATTCATTTGCAATAAAATGAGCACAAAGTTAATCATTTCTTCATTCCTAATGATTGTATATATCCTTCTTGTACTACACAATTCTTCAGTTTGCAAGCTTCGATAAAGTCCGTCATTGCTTTGCGTGAAATGGCTTGATCGGGACGAGCTTCACGAATTTCTTTGTATGTGCCACGCGGAGCTTCAGAGAAATATACGATATTCGCCCAGTTTTCCGGTGGAGTAATGCCTACAAAAGAGGAACCGTCCATCTTCTTATAAGGCCAAAAGGTGTAGCCGATATTATTTTCGCGCATCGTCTTGCAGAAGGCAGCCTGCCACTCATCCGTATTATGTCCTATTTCACCCATATACATTGGCAGGTTCACGCTGTCACGAAAGCTAATGTAAGATTGAATAGCTTCTTTCGATGTTCCTCCACCATAACGATGACAAGTGTACATGATCTTATCATCGAACTTAGAATCCTTGAACGGTTTAAAGTTACTATTCCATTGCGAACCACCCAATAAGATAATGTGATTTTTATCCACCTCCCGAATAGCTGCTACACCTTTCTTATATACATCTTCCAATTTCCCATTCAATTCTTCTACATTCTCGAAATAAGGAGCGATAGGTTCATTGAAAAGCTCGTAACCCAAGATTACCGGTTCATTCTTATAGCGGTCGGCAATATTACGCCAGATATCACAGTAGAGTTGCTGACTGGCTTCACTATCAAATAACCAGGGATAACCATAGCTATCGTCAATATTATCTCCGGTCTGTCCTCCGGGAGCATCGTGCATATCCAGAATAAGGTAAAGGTCTGCTTCACGGCACCAGTTAACCAAACTATCTATACGGGCAAATCCATCCTGATCGGCAGTCAAGCCCATATAATCTTCATCAGTGAATAGCTTATAGTGGAAGGGCAGACGAATCGTATTCGCTCCCGTACTCTTGATAAACTGAATATCTTCACGAGTGACGTAATTGTCTTTGAATGCCTTCCAAAACTCGGCAGTAAAGTCCGGCCCTACCAATTGACTGAACATCTCATTGATAAAACGTCCTGAGTTCGTTTTACTGAATCTAAACATATACCCTTCCGGGTTCAGCCAATTACCGAGGTTCGTACCCATAATAAAGAGTTTGCTTCCATCGGGTTTTATAAGATCTTCTCCTTGAATGGTGATAAAGGCATCAGAAGAAACCTCTCCCTCAGCTTTCTTGTCGCTACATCCCATGATACCCAACGCAAGCAGGGCTATGGAAATCGTTGCTGCTAATAAATGTTTCATGCGTAATATAATTTGGGGTTATTATTATTGATTCGTGTTTGTGTGTAAATAAGCCTTGCTATTTTTTCCAACGGTATGATGTAACAGATTTACCCGGTATTGTACAATCTATATAATTTTTGCTATCGGCAGTCAGGCTTATGCTGACTGTGCTTTCATTCTCGTTCAATACGACAAAAGCAACCGTTCCATCGGTATTTTCGAAAGCCGAGTACATCAAGCCTTTGATAGAATTACTACTACTTTCAATCCGATATGCATCCGGTTTTACTACTGACGACAAATGACCTATAATATAATAATGTGAGTTGTTAGTGATCGTCTTATAATCGGAACGATCGATATCTACCGCACCGTAACATGTTTGGCAACCACCTTCGCGATTAGGACCACGCTCCGAGTCGAGCATCAGATTCCAAACAATGACACCCTTACACCAGTTGTTCACAGTACCCAAAGCCACTTCGCGCATATCATCCATCAAACGTTTGTGTAGATTACGTCCATCGTTCCACATGCCAATAGAAGTTTCCGTAAAAATAAGCTCTTTGTCAGGACGCTGACGTTGGATATCATTCAACTCCTCGCGGTTACCTCCATAATTATGGTAAGCTGCACCAGTCAGGAAAGAGGCGGCTGCTTCATCATTATACATATTAATAGGATAATCGTTCTGGTCCGCCATCTTATCATAGTTGTAATTGTGGTCGAAAGCATAGATCTTCGTATCCAGTCCGGCAGCTTTGAGGGCAGGGCCAAGGGCTTCTTTCACAAATGCCAGTTCTTCTTTCCATCCCATGAATAAAGAAGCGGAATTTCCCCTATTCAACGGTTCGTTTTGAGGAGTAATGGAATAAATCTGAATGCCTTCTTTGTTGAAAGCTTGTATCCACTTCACAAAATAAGTAGCGTAATCCTGATAGTAATCCGGGTTCAACTGACCACTTGTCCAGGAATCAAAAGGTTTCTTCTCATCCAAATTGTTCACCTTCATCCACTTTGGAGAAGTCCAGGGAGAGCCCAATATTTTGATTTCCGGATTGATTGCCAAAATCTCTTTTAAGATAGGTATAACGTAATCCTTTTCTTCACTTTGCAAAGCGAAATTCTCTATACCCGGCTTGTCACAACAAGTATATTCACTTAGTGAGAAGTCCGAACAGCCAATGGAAATACGAATATAGCTAAAGCCCAATCCATCTTTATCAGAGAAAGTCTCGGTTAAGAACTTGATACGGTCGGCAGGAGCCATCTTCATTAAATTATAGCATGTGGAACCGGTAACAGCCGCTCCAAATCCATCCATCGACTGATAACGCACAGCCGGATTCAATGTAATAATCTCCGTAAACTTGGGCTGAGCAGAGAAGTTCAAAGTCGTTTCATTAAAACTCTGTGCACGGTCGGCAGTCGAAGTTAATACCGTTACTTCACCTTCAGGCGCTACTGGTTCGGAAGTTATTTCTTCTGTCGGAACAGAACTATTGCCATAAGCAATTGCCGCAACCGACATACAACATCCTAATAAAAAAGGGAATTTCAGTTTCATCGTATCATCTTTAATGGTTTAAACTTTCCCAAAGTTAGGAAAGATTAGCACACACCGTACTGACGAAATAAGAATAGGTGGAATATGGAAAGGCATATATCTATTTAAAACACTAATATACAATCATATACTCATCAAAAGAGCAACTTAAAAAGTGGATATAAAAATCCTGGTTGACGTATTCTTAACGTATCATCATCAGGTGTGTTTCAAAATTTTCACGAGAGATTCGGGCCTTACTTTTTACCTTAGCACGGTAATTATAGATAGTGTTTACTGAATAGCGAAGGAATTCTGCAATTTGAGAGCTATCATCAATCCCCAAGCGTATCAAGGCAAAGATACGGAGTTCAGTATTCAGTAATTCGCCTTTACGAAGTACGATGCGCTCTTCCGGTTGCAGCAAATTGTTGAACTTATCAACAAAGTCCGGAAAAAGATTCAGGAAAGCCGTATCGAAGTTTTCATATAATTCTTTTAAGCCTGCATCCAGTATTTCACGCGATCGAACCATCTTCAGAAGCTCCTCGGTCTGCCCCGCCGAGATTTTCTTATTGACCATTCTGCGATAGGCATCCAAACGGTTTATATAAATGGAACACAAATTCATAAACCGTCCGATGTATTCTTCTTTAATATGGTTGGAGATATGTAACTGTTCATTAGTCTGCTCGAGGTTATTGCGGGCTACGGAAAGTCGTTTCATTTGTCGGTAAATGTAGGCAATTGCGGCAACCAGCAACAAAGTCAATGCGCTGATTAACCAAATATACGAACGAAGGCGGGTATTTTGCTTTTCACGCATAGCTTGATAGGTAAGATCTATCAATGAAAGAATTCCTGCTGTTTGCAAACTACGGCTACGAGCATTGTAGCGGTTCGTTTCATTCCATGAAAAGCGGATGTATTGATAAGCGCGCTCAATATCCCCTTCTTCATAAAGTAATTGTGCTAAATTCCAAAGAGAAGCATGATCGGTGATTGCCAACTGAATATCAGTCAGTGCAGACAATGCCAGATAACGTTTTTCTTCTTCTTTATCCCCCATCTGCCGGTAAAGTTGCGAACGATGATAGGTAACCAAAGCATATTCAGGAGTATTCGCTTCCACATTAGCCAAGCGTTTGTCATTTATGCTCAAAGCCAACTGCAAATTCCCGGCTGCCGCCTCACGTATCTCTTTTCGTTCCAAATAAAGAGCGGAAGCGGGCGAGAGTACCTGCATCAACGAATCATCGTAACAGACTGATCGTTTTTGATAGCGCTTTCTAAAAGAATCATCTTGTGTAAAGGCTCTTAATTCTTCATAAAGATGGCGGTAACAATTGTAATAATCGGGCAACAAACGATCGGGTAGCAATCTTCTATCAATCTGCCCCAACAAATCAGTAGCCTCCTCATACATTCCTGCGGAAGCCATCAGATAAGCAAGCTCCAGCTTGGTTTCGAAAGCAGCATCCTGTTGTTTATGACGCTCTGCCCAATCCAAATTAACATTCAGATAATAGATGGCAGAATCGCAAATATAAGCCTTATACTCTTTATAAATTTCCCCATTCCATCGAAAGAAAGAGGTACTGGTGGTATCTGCATCCAGTAGTTGATGCTTCAGATTTTCTATACGGGATTTACGTATAGCCACATACTGCTCATGTGCCCCGATTGCTTCATCCAGTGAAGATGTCAACGCAGCAACAGTCAACGAATCGGCAGAAGCTACCATATTCTGCACAATCGCAACCATGAAAAGACAAAAGAACAGTAGTATCCTTTTCATGGCAACAAAGATAACAAGAAATCCCACAAAGCTATAGCGCCGAAAAAAATTGTTTCTTATATTTGCGACTTAAACCCCCATAATTAAAACACTTATGAAAAACTTAGCCTCCCAACGAGTAGCTGCGGTGGATGTATTCCGTGCACTTACCATGTTCCTCATGCTCTTCGTAAACGATATACCCGGACTGAAAAACGTTCCTCATTGGCTGATGCATGCAAAGATAGACGAAGATATGCTGGGATTCTCGGACACGATCTTCCCCGGATTTTTATTCTGCATGGGTATGTCTATTTCGTTTGCCATACAAAACCGTTATAAGAAAGGAGACACCACGCTGCAAGTGATTTCGCATGTATTCTGGCGTACAATAGCACTGATAGCTATGGGAGTATTTTCACTCAACAGTGGCGGCATTGAAGGTGGATTATCCCATCCTTGGTTTTCGATATTGATGGTGATTGGCTTCTTCCTTACCTGGGGTGTTTATCCGAAGGCTGAAGGATCAAAAAAAGCCCTTTTCACCGCAATGAAAGTAGCAGGCGTATTGCTGCTGGCATTTCTTGTGATCTATAAAGATATGAATGGGAAACCTTTCCAAATTGGTTGGTGGGGAATCCTGGGACTGATTGGTTGGACCTATACCGTATGTGCAGGTATTTATCTGTTTACTCGCGAGAGTTTGCGTAACAATGCCATTGCCTGGTTCGTAGTGGTTTTGCTTGCCGTACTCAGCCATTCTGATTTGATACCGGGAGAATATGGTAGCCGGATTGTCTTATTGCCTTTCATCCCCAGCGACTGGACACTGCATGCCTTCGGGATGTCCGGCCTGCTAACCTCCCTACTGATGCAACAGTACGCCGACCGCAAACGGCCTGCCCGATTTATCAGTATGCTCTGCATCCTCGGCGCAGGTATGCTTATTCTAGCTTTGGTATCCCATCCTTACTGGATCATCTCCAAGATACAAGCTACTCCAAGCTGGCTATTCTATTGCCTTGCCGCTTTCTTCCCGCTATTCGGTTTCTTCTATTGGTTGACGGATGTAAAAGGCAAAACCGATTGGTTCAATATTATCAAGCCTGCGGGTACGGCTACGCTGACTTGCTACACCATTCCATACGCATGGTATGCCGTCCAGCAATTATTAGGCCTCCATTATCCCGAAGCACTAGGTAGCGGTGTACCCGGCTTACTCAAATCACTGGTATTCTCGCTTATCATAGTGCAACTGACCGGCCTACTGGTAAAAGGGAACATTAAACTAAAGGTATAATTATGCTAAAGATTCAGACTCCAAACGGAGAAAATAAAGTATTACTACACTCCTGCTGTGCACCTTGCTCTTCAGCTATCATAGAGTGTTTGTTGGAGAATGGCATTCGCCCAACGATATTTTATTGCAACCCCAATATCTATCCTCAGGAAGAATATGAGATCAGGAAGAATGAAGCCATTCGCTTTGTAACATCAAAAAACCTCGATTTCATCGATGCTGATTATGATTATGCACACTGGTTGCACACAATAAAAGGATTGGAAAACGAGCCGGAACGTGGCGGGCGTTGCCTGAAATGCTTTACCTTGCGCCTAACGGAAACTGCCCGATATGCATCAGAGCATGGGTTTACTTTGTTCACCACTACCCTTGCCTCTTCACGTTGGAAAAGTCTGGAGCAAATTAATAAAGCAGGAAAACAAGCTGCTGCTCTCTATCCCGGCACCGAGTTCTGGGAACAGAACTGGCGTAAAGGCGGGCTTCAAGATCGGCGGAATGAGCTACTTAAAGAGTATGACTTCTACAACCAACAATATTGTGGCTGCGAGTTTAGTATGAAACAATGAGTAATTTGAATAATTCGAGAGTAATCTGTGGTGAAAGAAACATTCATTTTAAAACCGAAACACAACATTAAAAGCTGTGTTTCGGTACATATTGTCGAACAGAAAATTTTAGATGAGAGTAAGCTTAGAATCCAAAAGAAACACCTGCATTAAACACCAACTGATTCCAATTATCAATAATCTGATATTTAAGCCCCAAGTCAAGAGTTACATTAGAAGCTATTTTAAAGTCAACACCGGCACCTAAATTAATAGCTATTTGTCCGTCGTTTAGACCACCTTTCCACAATTCGGAATGGAGTTTGGTATTGGCATACTCCAAACCCGCCAAAGGATAAACGGAAATCTTGCTGGCTACAGGAATTACATAATGCATGTTAGCTCCCAAATCCCACATAGAAACATAATCGTGCTTGAAGTAGTAATTGAAAACAGGCTCGATACGCCAGTTATCGGTAAAAGAATAGCGATACTTAACACCGATGCCAATATTTCTTTCATCACTAAAATTTAAGTTAGCGCCCAGTGCAGATTCACCCTTCTGCGCAAACGATGTTGTGGCGAAAGCACACAAACAGA
Organism: Bacteroidota bacterium; assembly: GCA_023458215.1. The sequence continues at coordinate 26,863 of JAEXAJ010000033.1, read as the reverse complement.
TCAATAGAACAAGAATTTTCTTCATAAGCAATTTCAGTTTTAGTTAATGATTTGTGCCAAATTTACTATTAATAATCAAAATAGCGAATAATATGTAATAAAAACATTGACATTTTACATTCTCTGCTGTAAATTTGCCAGTATCAAAAGTTATTCCCAATTTTGGAATTGCATCCGAAAAATAGATGGCAGAACCCAAAAACAACCGAATCATTATTAAAATAAAAAACATGAAAAAAGTAACTATTTCACTGCTCCTATCATTCATAGCAGTGTGTCTAACCTCTAGTCCTTGCTATGCAAAAGAAAGAGCAAAACACGTAGTATTAATCGGCCTCGATGGTTGGGGTGCTTACAGCGTTCCCAAAGCAGAAATTCCTAACATCAAACAATTAATGAAAGATGGAAGCTATACTTTGGAAAAGCGTTCCGTACTCCCCTCTTCCAGTGCCGTCAACTGGGCTTCCATGTTTATGGGCGCAGGTCCCGAACTACACGGATATACGGAATGGGGGTCCAAAACACCCGAACTGCCCTCGCGCGCGATAAACGAGCACGGCATTTTCCCTACCATCTTCCAACTACTACGCGATGCCCAGCCAAAGGCTGAAATAGGTTGCCTGTACGAATGGGATGGCATCAAATATTTGGTAGATACTCTTTCGCTGAGTCACCATGCGTTGGCTCCCGATTATAACACTCATCCCGAAGCCTTGTGCGGTATGGCAGAAGAGTACATTAAAGAAAAGAAGCCGACATTACTTGCTGTATGCTTTGACAATCCCGACCATGTAGGTCACCAAGCGGGACATGATACTCCTGAATATTACGCTAAATTGAAAGAACTGGATACATATGTAGGCCGAATTGTGCAAGCCGTGAAGGATGCAGGCATGCTGAAAGAGACGATCTTTATTGTCACTGCCGATCACGGTGGCATCAATAAAGGCCATGGCGGAAAAACCATGCAAGAGATGCAAACTCCTTTCATCATCTCCGGCAAGAACGTACAACAAGGAAAAGAATTTCACGAAAGCATGATGCAATTTGATGTCGCTTCCACCATTGCCTATATTTTCAAACTGGAGCAACCGCAAGTATGGATAGGACGTCCCATGATGCAGGTATTCAAAAATTCCTCTACCGATAAATAAGTGTAGAAAGATAATCTTCGGCAAACATCTCGTTTGCCACTTCCAGCAAAACTTCCGGGGTCAGTTGTTCAATACGTTGAAACACTGCCTCGGAGGTTTCGTATTTATGATAATGAAGAAAAGTTTTCCCCATACCCAGCGCATTATTCTCGTTATTGTCCGAGGCAACGCCGATCTGCCCGATTAACTGTTTCTTAGCGGCAGCCAGTTGCGAAGAAGTCATCTTAACATCACGCATGCGCTTTAGCTCCTTATACACCAACCGGGTACAAAGCTCAGCATCATCGGGGTCGCAACCAAAATAAATGCAGAAAACTCCTGTATCGGTATAAGAAGTAAGATTGGACTCTACATTATATACCAATCCACGACGCTCACGAAGTGATACATTCAAGCGGCTGTTCATGCCGGGACCACCCAAAATATTATTCAGCAGATAGAGCCCCGTCCGCTTATCCTCGTAAGCATTATAACCACGAGCACCTATCATGACATGCACTTGATGAGTATCTTTATGTACTACAAGCCGTTCAGGAATATAAAGCGGCGGTGGAGTACGGCGATTATTTACTGTGACCGCCGGGATATCCGCCAGCAATTTCTCCGCCCAACGTATCACTTGCTTAAAATCCAAGTTACCCAGCACAAAGAACACCATATTACCGGGACGATAGAAACGAGAAGTGAACGCAGCCGCATCTTCACTACGGAAAGTCTTCAACTGTTCGGGATTACCCAGTATGTTACGCCCTAACGGATGCCCACGGAATATCAAGTCTTCGAAATCATCAAAGATCAGCTCGGAGGGATTGTCCTCATAGGATTGTATCTCGTCTATGATAACTTCCGTTTCCTTCTCAATCTCCCGTTGCGGGAAAGTGGAATGAAATACAATATCCGTCAGTAATTCGAAAGCCCGTCCAAAATGCTCGGTAAGAAAAGCGGAATAAATCACCGTTTCTTCCTTATTGGTATAAGCATTCAAGTCACCACCCACATTCTCCATGCGATTCAAGATATGCCATGCCTTGCGCTTCCCGGTACCTTTAAAGATAAGATGCTCTACAAAATGAGCCATACCGTGCTCATCCTCAAGCTCATCACGAGTACCTGCATCTACCGCAAAGCCACAATAAGCCACTTTAGAGAGTGACGGTTCATGGATAATACGTAATCCGTTGGGCAATGTATATTGATTGTATACAGATGATAATTCTTGTTTCAAATTCTTCATTATGACCTACCAAACAATTAGTCGGTACAAAAATACAATAAAACTTATTGCCGTTTATGGAAAATTGCAGATATTTGTGGGCTATAACCTAACTACTAACCAAATTCAAGCATAATGATTGAATCCATACAAGAGCTTTTGCAGAAAGAAGCACAAGCCGTTCTTAACATTCCTGTGACAGATGCCTACGAAAAAGCAGTAGCAATCATTGTAGAGCAAATTCATCACAAGAAAGGCAAATTAGTGACTTCCGGTATGGGAAAAGCTGGACAAATAGCGATGAATATTGCTACTACTTTCTGTTCTACAGGCATTCCTTCCGTATTCTTGCACCCTAGCGAAGCGCAACATGGCGACCTTGGAATCTTGCAAGAAAACGACCTGCTATTGCTGATTTCCAATTCAGGCAAAACACGTGAAATCGTAGAATTGACCCGACTGGCTCATAATTTAAACCCGGACCTGAAGTTCATTGTAATCACAGGCAACCCGGACAGCCCGTTAGCCAAAGAGTCTGATGTATGTCTCAGCACCGGCAGTCCTAAAGAAGTTTGTGCATTGGGCATGACTCCTACTACCTCGACCACCGCCATGACCGTCATTGGCGACATATTGGTAGTACAAACCATGAAAGAAACCGGATTTACAATCGAAGACTATTCCAAACGTCATCATGGCGGTTATTTGGGAGAAAAATCAAGATCATTATGCGTAAAGTAATCGGCATCGGAGAAACCATACTAGATATCATCTTCCAAGATAAACAACCCACAGCGGCTGTTCCCGGAGGATCGGTATTCAACGGAATTGTCTCACTGGGACGTACAGGTATACCCGTAAGCTTCATCAGCGAAACGGGCAACGACCACGTAGGTAATATCATCCTGCAATTCATGCGAGACAATAATATACCTACCAACCATATTAACGTATTTCCCGACGGCAAGTCTCCCATATCCCTCGCTTTCCTGAACAACCGGAGCGATGCGGAATACATCTTCTACAGAGACTATCCTAAACAACGCCTGGATGTTGTCTACCCTAAGTTAGAAGAAAATGATATTGTGATGATCGGCTCGTACTATGCCCTGAATCCGGTTCTTCGCGACAAGGTGGTAGAGCTGCTCGAACAAGCCCGTGAAAGAAGAGCTATTGTGTATTACGACCCCAACTTCCGTTCGTCGCATAAAGAAGAGGCCATCAAATTAGCCCCCACTATCATTGAGAACCTGGAATATGCCGACATTGTACGCGGATCACAAGAAGACTTCTTTTATATGTATAATTTGCGTGATGCCGACCAGATTTACAAGAATAAAATCAAATTCTACTGCCCCAATTTTCTCTGTACCTCGGGACCTGAACATATTTCACTCCGCACCAAAACGATTAACAAAGAATACAGTATTCCCCCGATAGAATCAGTCAGCACTATTGGTGCGGGCGATAATTTCAACGCCGGTATCATCTATGGATTACTGAAATATGATGTCCGCTACGATGACTTGAATACGATGGACGAAGTTACCTGGGATAAAATAGTCCGTTGTGGAATGGAATTTGCGGCAGAAGTTTGCAAAAGTTTCAATAACTCAGTGCCAAAAGAGTTTGCAGAAAAATTAATGTTAGAAAAAGAAACATAAAACCTTTGCATTGCCGATACCCTCTGTACTGAAATTACATATATTTGTGATTAACGACTTTAGAGAGATTACAAACTATGTACAAGAACCTGTTGAATTGGCTGACTTTGGCATTACTACTACCCTCTTGCAGCGGCACTGCTCCACATATCACCGTTGTATGTGAGGAAAACAATGTGGGAAATTGCATTGTCAAATGGGAAATGTCTCCCCTCACCCAAGGGAGTGTAAAGGTATATGCCTCAACGAATCCTGATCATATTCCCGAGAATACCCCCATCGCTATGGCGAACATCTCGGATCTGAAGATGACTATCATTACCTCAGACCCTACGCAGAGGTATTATTACAGTCTTGTATTTGCCGATAAGTACCGTGTGAAGATTGCCACCCGCAACATCAACATCCCCGGCATCCAGAATTTCCGCGATTTGGGCGGTTATCCGTCGTATCCGTCCAAGAAGATGACGCATTGGGGAATGTTGTATCGTTCGGCCGAGATAGACAGTGTGGACTGCTGTTCGCGCAAGGAATTAAAGAATATAGGCATAAAAACTATTATCGACTTACGCGATGCCTCGGAAATAAAAAGGCAGAATACCTTGCAAAAAGAGTTCAATATAGTGCACATCCCCATTGCTACGGGCGATATGGAAAATATCCTGAAAGGCATTCAGGAACAAAAGATTAAAAGCGATACCGTCTACCGCATGGTTGAACAAATGAACCGTGACCTTATCGATAAGTACACTAAAGAATACCGGAAGATATTTGATATCTTACTGGATAAGAATAGTTATCCGGTTGTTTTTCATTGCTCCTCCGGCAAAGGACGTACAGGAATCTTATCTGCCCTTATACTTGCCGCCCTTGGCGTGAACGAAGACTACATCATGGAAGACTACCGCCTCAGCAATGATTATTTCAATATCCCCAGCGCCTCAGAGTATGCTTATAAACTTCCGGCACGCTCGCAAGAGGCTATGACTACCGTATTCTCCGCCCGTGAAGACTTCCTGAATGCAGCCAAAGATGAAGCCGAACGGAAATATGGCGACGTAGACACTTACCTGCGGAAGGGAATCGGACTGAGCAAAGAAGAAATTAAAAGACTACGAAGTATTCTTTTAAATGAAGAATGATGAATGAAGAATTTGACTGCGCAATAATCCGCATGGTAAATTCTTCATTCATCATTCTTTATTCTTCATTTAATTCCCTATCTTTGTGCGCGAAAAATAAAGATATACAAGATTTTAATGAAGACATTTGAAGAGCTGGGCTTGTCGCCGGAGATACGCCGAGCCATTGAAGAAATGGGTTATGCAAGTCCCATGCCGGTACAGGAGGAAGTGATTCCTTACCTTTTAGGAGAAAATAATGATGTAGTAGCACTGGCACAGACAGGGACAGGAAAGACCGCGGCGTTCGGTCTACCGCTTATACAGAAGATTAACGTTAACAACCGAATCCCCCAATCACTTATTCTTTGCCCCACACGCGAGCTTTGCCTCCAGATAGCGGGCGACTTGAACGATTACTCCAAATACATAGATGGCTTGCGGGTATTGCCCGTATATGGTGGTTCGTCCATCGATAGCCAGATACGTGCCCTGAAACGTGGCGTGCACATCATCGTTGCCACACCGGGACGATTGCTAGACCTGATGGAGCGTAAGACCGTATCACTTTCTACCATTCAGAGCGTAGTAATGGACGAAGCGGACGAAATGCTCAACATGGGCTTCACGGACAGCATCAACGCCATCTTGGCCGATGTACCCAAAGAACGCAACACCCTGTTGTTCTCCGCCACCATGAGCCCTGAGATTGCACGCATCTCGAAGAACTACCTGCACAATGCCAAAGAAATCACCATCGGACGTAAGAACGAAGGCACCAACAACGTGAAGCACGTAGTTTTCTGTGTACATGCCAAAGATAAATATGCTGCGCTGAAACGCATCGTGGACCATAACCCACAGATATATGGCATCATCTTCTGCCGCACCCGCAAGGAGACGCAAGAAATTGCCGACAAACTGATGCAGGAAGGTTACAGCGCCGATTCACTGCATGGCGAACTCTCGCAGGCGCAACGTGACACCGTGATGCAGAAGTTCCGCATCCGTAACCTGCAACTGCTCGTTGCCACTGACGTTGCCGCCCGTGGACTCGACGTAGACGACCTTACCCACGTTATCAACTACGGTCTGCCCGACGATACCGAAAGTTACACCCACCGCAGCGGACGTACAGGACGTGCCGGCAAAACAGGTACTTCCATCGCCATCATCAACTTGCGCGAAAAGGGCAAAATGCGTGAGATAGAGCGTATCATCAGCAAGAAGTTCGAACAGGGAGCCATGCCCACCGCCAAGCAAATTTGCGAAAAGCAACTGTTGAAAGTGATTGATGAACTGGAAAAAGTAAAAGTAAACGAAGAAGATATCAACGACTTCATGCCCGATATCTACCGCAAGCTGGACTGGCTGAGCAAGGAAGATCTCATCAAGCGCATGGTGTCGCATGAGTTCAACCGTTTCTCTGAGTATTACCGCAACCGCGAAGATATAGAAATAGCTACCGGAGACAGCCGTGGCGAGCGCAATAGCCGTGGTAGCGAAAGAGGTGAACGTGGCGGCGATCGCAGAAGCAGCCGTGAAGCCCAGCCGGGATACACCCGTCTCTTCATCAACCTGGGCAAAATGGATAACTTCTTTCCCAGCGAGCTCATAGGCCTGCTGAACAAGAATACCCGTGGACGTGTAGAACTGGGACGCATCGACCTGATGCAGAAGTTCTCGTTCTTCGAAGTAGAAGACAAAGAAGCGCAAAATGTAGTGAAATCCCTGAACCGTGCCAACTGGAACGGACGCAAAGTCTCTGTAGAGATTGCCGGCGATGAAGGCAACGCTGCCCCGAAAGGCGGTCGCAAGAATGACGGTGGTTACGGCGGCAAAAAGGATAACGGCGCCAAGAAGGAAGGTTACGGCAAAAAAGAATATACCGGCAAGAAGCAAGGTGGCTACAAAGACGATAAGCGCAACGATGCCCCCGCCGACACGAAGAAGAAAGACAAGCCTAGTCGCGAAGAACGTGGCTACACCGGTGCCCGTGGCAAGAAGGATGACTGGAGACAGTTCTTCCAAGGCGGCGACGACAAAAACAAAAAAGACTTGCAAGGCAATGAACCCGACTTCAGCGAAGAAGGATGGGCAAGACGCACACCTAAGAAGAAATAAAAGGGTGGTAAGGTGATAGAGTGATAAAGTGATAGAGTAATATTACTTCACCTTATCACTCTATCACCTTACCAGCCTATCGCCTCCTTTTCAATGAATAAACTAAACGGTTTCCTTTACGGACTACTTTCATCGGCCAGCTTCGGATTGATCCCTCTGTTTGCTATTCCCGTGATGCAGCAAGGTATGGACTTCTGGTCGGTACTTTGTTATCGCTTTATCTTTGCAGCATTGGCATTGGGCGGTATCGTGCTTCTCAACCGCAATTCGTTCAGCGTCCGCCGCAAAGAGTGGCTGCCGCTCACGGGGCTGGCATTTCTTTACGTAGGCTCAGCTGTATTCCTGCTATGGGGTTACCAATATATGAGTAGCGGAGTGGCTACCACACTGCACTTTATGTATCCCGTAATGACTACTCTTATTATGATGCTTTTCTTCGGCGAGCGCAAATCGCCCTGGCGCATACTTGCCATTGTGCTTGCCACAGGAGGAGTATTCCTGCTCTCGCAAGGAGAAGGAGGCACATCCGGTGAAAGTGCCGGAGCACTTGCTATCTTCATCGTGCTCGTCTCCGCACTGTGTTATGCCCTCTACCTCGTAACCGTCAGCCAACTGAAGTCCATCGAAATGAAGGGACTGAAAATGACCTTCTTCGTCTTCCTGCTGGGCAGCATCATTCTCTGCACCGGAGTATCGCTGACCGGTGGTATAGCTCCTATTGCCAACAGTATGCAACTGGGCAATCTCGTAATGCTGGCGCTGGTGCCAACCGTCGTATCCAACCTGGCGCTGGTACGTGCCATCAAGTACATAGGCTCTACGCTGACCTCAGTATTGGGAGCCATGGAACCCGTTACAGCCGTAGGTGTGGGCATCCTCATCTTTGGCGAGCCGTTTACCGGAAGCATAGCACTGGGTATCGGACTAATAATCTCGGCTGTCACTGTTATTATATTAAAGCGATAATCACAGCCACTTATCAAAGATACTAATTACAACTATCTTTAATAGAAAGGGAAAATTCTTTCTATTTTTTTATATTTTTGTACCTTGTATCAATGAAGCTTATCCATATTATGAAGAAACACCTTTCCTATATCCTACTATTCCTGCTATTCAGCATTGCCAACGAAGGGTATTCACAAGGATTGCAATTCTATGGCAACGAGAAACGGATCGCCGAACGTTCCTCCTTCCGTGTTTTTACCAAAGAATATATCCCTGCTCCAACCGGCAAGTTCAGCGTCTCTTTCGAATACGCCATACACAACATAGAAAGCCCCGGATATATCCTCTTCCTGAAGAATGCCGACGGAGAAGGCGCTTTCAATCTGACATACGTTTATGAAGGAGATGTCAAGGGAAACTTCATGTTTGCCCAGGACGGTAAACAAATCTACTACACCGTACAGTATGCTGACTGCAAACTGTACGGCAAGTGGATGTCCGTCTCGCTCGACTTGGACTTTGCAAACAACCGGGCCGAAATCAGCATAGGAGGTAACAAAGCGACACTTGAAGACATCGGACTCAAGGGAAAAACTTTCACCCCGCAACCCTTCTTCGGCATGTGCAACCATATTCTGGAAACAGCTTCTTTCTCCATACGAAACCTCACAATGAGCAACGGTGGAGAAACCTGGCATTTTCCGCTGAACGAAAGCCAGGGAGAAAAGGTACACGACAGCACAGGGAAGATTATCGGTAACATCACAAACCCTGTCTGGCTTATCAATCATTCCTATTACTGGAAACCTGTTTTTCAGTCTTACTCCCCCACTCCATCGGGGTTTGCATTTACGCCGAAGAAGCAGAAATTCTACATCTACAACCAAGATTCAATCACCACCTACGACATCCGGCAACAAACTTCGGAACAGTATCCATACGCACCGGAGAGTGGTAGCCTCCCCATTCGCCTGGGCATGAACTTCGTGGATGATGCCCAAGAAACCATCTACGCCTACGAACTAAACTGGAAAGAAACGTATATCGCTGAAATGAATCCGGAAACCGGAAGCTGGAAGACAATTGACAAAGACGATATCGCCTTGCAAATGCATCACCACAGTGGACTATACCGTCAGGACGAGCACCAATTACTCTTTTTCGGGGGCTATGGAAACCGGAAGTATTACAATACATTCATTACTTACGACCTTCTACAAAGCCGTTGGGACACGCTTACTTTCTCTGGCGACCCTATCCCTCCCCGGTTCTTTGCCGGCATAGCAATGACTGCCGACGGGAAATACGCTTATATCTACGGCGGTAAAGGCAATGAAGCGGGCGACCAAAATGTAGGCATCCAATATTACTATGATTGCTACCGACTGGACTTCAAGACCAAACGCATCAAGAAACTTTGGGAGCATAAAGCTCCAAATGTCAAACGTATTCCCACCAGAGACATGATACTCTCCGATGACGGGAAGTATATCTATCTCCTGGCTTATCCGGAGTATATGCCTCAGACGCATCTGCAACTGTATCGTCTATCCGTGTCCGACGGCAGGAATGAAGCGCTGGGAGATAGCATTCCTCTCACTTCCGAAGAGATAGCCACCAATGCCAACCTGTACTTCAATCCAAAGCTGGATGAGTTTTACTGTGTCATCCAGGAGTTCGAGAAGTACGGGCAGTCTGCCACGCGCATCTATTCGCTTGCCAACCCACCGGTTTCGCTGGCGGCAGTGGAGTTCTATGATAAACAAGCAGACGAAGCAAAGCCTCCGTTCGCATGGTCTTATCTTTTTATTTCACTATTTATAGTTGCGTCGGCAAGTGTTGTCTTGATGATAAGACGGAAACGAGTGGCCAAGCGTGGCGAAGAGCCTCCCGTCGTATTGCAAGATAATCTTGTTGCCGATACGGAACCGGACAACCCGGCACTTTCCCCCCTTACTCAAATAGCCGAAAAAGAAGAAGCCGAAGCTGACGAACCGCTCCTATCGACTACCATAACCCCACGCAAAAATAGTATTACCCTCTTCGGCACCTTCGCTGCCATAGATAAGAACGGACGGGACATGACCTATATGTTCAGTCCTAAAATAAGGTACTTGTTTCTATACATCTTAATCAACAGTATTACGAAAGACGGCGTATTATCCTCGGACCTGAACAACTTGTTTTGGCCGGACAAGCCGGACGACAAAATAAAGAACCTGAAGAACGTGACCATCAATCACCTGCGCAAGACGCTGCAAGAGCTGGAAGGCATTGAGCTGACGCATCAAAAAGGGTATTTCAAACTGGTCCTTGACGAAGAATGTTATTGTGATTATCAACGTTTCTTTCTCCTGACCGGCGGGATAAAGCATGCTCCCTCGAAAGAGAATGAGGCAACAGAGCTATATGCCATCCTTTCGCGCGGAAAACTTCTGGGCAGCATTGAAGAAAGCCTGTTCGACTATCCCAAGCAACAAGCGGAAGCATTTACCATTTCGCTCCTCACCGAGCAGATCCATGCATTCTACAAGAGCGGACGGAATTCCGCCACTATCCGCATCTGCAACATTCTGTTCGGCACAGATCCCCTATCCGACCATGCCATGACCTACGCCGTATGCACCTATCGCCGCCAGGGTCGTTCGGACAAGGCGATGCAGCTTTACGGCACCTTCACCAAAGATTACCGCAGAGTGATGGGCGAAGATTATCCCATAGCTTTCGATGAGGTAGATACCGATCATATACGGCTATGATATATTCCCAATAAATAAAATGAGGCAGATACGGCAGATACCCCGGGAAATCCCCTGTATCTGCCTATCTGCCTCATTTGCTGCTGAAAACAATCTATACGGATATACTAAAACAAGTTGAACTCGCTCACCGTGACATGCGGGCCACCGTTTACGGCAGTGATAGTCAGCTTGACAAATCTCCCCGCAACGGCTTTAGGCAAGAAGGTTCTGTATTCGCCGGCGGCGGGAATGTCCTTGAATTCACCCGCTTTGGTCCAGCTTTGGCCGTCGTCGCTGACTTCGAAGATTACGGTTTTAGGACCGTCGTAGCCTTCCCTGCGTGCCTGGACGGCAAAACCTTGGATATCGACAGTCTGCCCCAGGTCGAATGAAATCCAATGAGGGGGTTGCGGGTGGCTCTGCGCCCAGTCCGTGCTCCAAAAGGTGCCTATATTGCCGTCGATGCAGGCTTCTTTCAAGCCGCTGTTTCCCCAGTCGCCTTCACGGGGCTCTTCAGAGGAAGCTTCGAGAACGGTCCAGCCGGTGCGGTCCAGCAGCTCCATGTTGCTGGCATCCATAGCGCCGCGGCAGAGGAAATAGACGGTCTGGCAGCATTGATCCACCGACGCGCCTTCGGCGGAGACGATGCTCACGGGCAGGAGGTATTCGATGAATGGTTCCACATTTCCTTTCGCATTCAATGTAATCAATATGGGCTCAGATTCCACCGTCCCTGCCTTGATGACCGTAGTGGCGCTGACGGTATAGGCAGCAGCGGGCAGCACGGGATAATCAGTGCCTTTGGCGGCGTTATACTCCGCCACCTTGTCCGGGGAGGCTTCGAGGTGTATCGTTGCGTCAGCAGACAATCCGACCGGATTCAGGTCAGGATAGTGTTCAGGAGTGACTTTCACGGTAAATGTCTCGACGTGGGGTTCGTCTTCAATATAATAATTGACTTTCACGATCGCTCCGGCATTGGGTATGTAAATGCCGTTGCTGCTCTCATCGTCGCTACAAGCCGAGAAGGCGAGCAATAAGCCCAGCGACAGGCAGGCTGCAGACAAAAATATATTTCGTTTCATGGTTCTTCTATCTGTTTAAAAGGTTCAACTTATTTACTCCAGCCAGGGTTGTTAGGAAGGAGGTTGGGGTTCATCGTGGTCTCGTCTATCGGCAGCGGATGCAGGTAAAGCTTGTCATCCCAGGTGCGGGTCTTCTTGTCGGGATAGACTATCAGATAGCCATCCTCGTCGAGGTTGCGGGTGAAGTCGCCGTAGGCCTCTTTCAGTTCGTCCGATACCTTCATGCCCAGCATAGTCTTCGGGTTCTCAAGTAGTTTGCCGGCTTTCCAGCGCACGATGTCGTCCCAGCGGAAGCCTTCGCCCAGGAGCTCTACGGCACGTTCGCGACGGATTTCGTAGAGGAGCGGGGTGAGCGGGTAGCCGTAGTCGGGCCAGGCGGGATCTTCAAAGCCTACCGTTTCGGTGAGATGAGGCATCGCTACACGGTCGCGCAGTTGGTTGACGGTGAGGTCCAGCACAGCCTGGTCGCATTCTCCCAGTTCGGCTTTGGCTTCGGCGTAGTTCAGCAACACTTCGGCATAGCGGAAGATGAAAACATCGAGGGTGGAGAGGCCGATGTTCCACTGGTCGGGATCGGCGGAGTGGTACTTCATGACGTGATAGCCCGTGGTGCAGTACTTGGTGTCGAGCGAGGGCACGGCGTTGAACGAAGGGGTGCCGTCGCCCAGCATCTTGAAGGGCAGGGTAGGGTTGTCGATGCTCTGCGCCAGGCGGGGGTCACGCTTGGCAAGTTCGTCGACGGGCATGGCGGCCTCGCTGCCATACTTGGGACTGAGGGCTGTGGGCAAACCGTCGGCACACAGATATTGCTCGAACATAGCACGGCTCATACCGGTGTAAGACTCTTCCATTTGGCGAGTATTGTTGTGCATCAGCAGCTTGGTTTCATAGACGCGGGGCAGGATGCACTCGCTGTTGGTTGAGAGGTCTTCCTGGACAAAGAGGTTGTAATAGTCCGTCTTGGGCTTCTCGTTGCCCCAAATTTCGTACTTGTCACTGTCGATAACCTGCCATGCGGCGGCAGCCGATTCACCAAAGAGGTCTTCATAATCGCCCAGGCCGTGATACTTGCGATAGGATGCCTCGTACAGGCAAACTCTTGACTTGAACGCCAGGGCTGCGGCCTTGTGCATGCGGCCTGCGGCAACCGAACCGGCTTCGGGCAAGTGTTCGATGGCAAAGTCAAGGTCTTGCAGCAGATGCACGAAGACGTCTTTGCGGTCGTCCCGGCCCTTGTAAAGTTCTTCGGAGTCGATGTTCAGTTCCGTCTCATACCAGGGCACATCACCGAAGCGCCTTATCTTGTAGAAGTACTCCCAAGCACGGAAGAAGCGCACCACAGCCACCTGTCGGTTGATGTTTTCCTCGTTTCCCGATACACGGGTATAGCGTGCCATAAAGTAGTTGGCCGAGCGGATATTACCCCAGTCACCACTGCTCCATCCACCACCCGAGGTGGGGATGGTTTCCTGGTTGAAGAGCCAGGTGTTGGGCTTCTCGTTGACGTAACAGTCCGACTGGTCATCGGCGCCCGGTCCTTGCGCTCCCGGCAGGATGCCGTAGAAGCCGTTGGCAAAAAGTTCAAGGTCTTGTTCGCTCTTCCAAAAGTTCTCGTCAGAGACGGAATCTTCGGGATAAAGGTCCAGCATGTCGGCACACGAGGTGAACATCGGCGCCATAAAAAATGCTGCAATGATGGATATATTTCTTGTTTTCATAAGTTATCAGAGGTGTTAAAGTGTTATGTTCAAACCGAATGAAATGGATTTCTGCAAAGGATAGGTGCCGATATTCGCCGTCTCGGGGTCATAGATGTCGAAAAGATGGTCGAACGTCAGCAGGTTCTGGCCGCTCATATAGAGGCGTATGTTGTCTATCTTCCAACGGCCCAGCAGAGACTTGGGCAAGGTATATCCCAAGGTGAGGTTCTTGAGGCGGAGGTAGGAAGCGTCTTGCAGATAACGGGTCTGGGTGACACGGTTTCCCGTCACGTTATCGTAGGTAGAACGCGGGAAATAGGCGTTGCGGTTGTCCTCGGTCCAACTATCCAGCGCATGGGGGAAGGGGACATGCCACTCGTTGCCGAAGCCCCAGAACTGGTTGCCGCTCAGCACTATATCTTTCTTGCCTACGCCCTGGAAGAAGATGCTCAGGTCAAAGCCTTTCCACTGCGCTTCGGCCTTGATACCGTAAGAGTAGCGGGGTTCGCTGTTGCCTATTACGCGCCGGTCGCCCGGATCGTCGGCTGTATTCTTGCCGTAGGATATCTTGTCGTCGCCGTCCAGATTCTTGTATTTCACGTCGCCCGGGTACCAGGTGCCGCCGTAGATTTCCGACTGGTCAACGTGGTTCTTTATCTCTTCTTCGCTTTGGAAGATGCCTTCGGTGACGAAACCCCATATCTCGCCCCACTGCCTGCCGGTGTAGTTCTGGGCCTTGTCGCCGCTGAACAACAGTTTCTCGGGGTTGTTGAACCGGGTGATTTTCGACTTGTAGTCGGACAATATGAAGCTGACGTCGTAGGAGAATCCGCTCTCCAGGCGGTCGCGCCAGCCGATGTTCAGTTCCCAGCCGGTGGTTTTGAGGTCGGCGGTATTGGCTTGAGGAGCACCCGTACCCAGCACTGCAGGCAATGGCACACCACTGGTGACCATATCGTAGGTCATACGTTGATACCAGTCGAAAGTACCATACAGGCGGTTATCCAGCAATACCCAGTCCAATCCGAAGTCCATTTGGCGGACGGTTTCCCAAGTCAGCACCGGGCTGACGATGCCGCCGGGCGTCACGCTGGCTATCTTCTTACCATCTACCAGATAGTCCATTTCACCATTAGCACCCATCGTTGATATATAAGGATAGTCACCGCCCACGCTCTGGTTGCCCAGGGAGCCGTAAGAGCCACGGAGTTTCAGTTCATCCACGTACTTCTTGGCGCCTTCAAAGAACGGCTCATTCGATATGCGCCATGCGGCAGAGAAAGAGGGGAAGAAGGCGAAGCGGTTGTCCTTGGGGAACTTGGAAGAACCGTCGTAGCGGCCGTTCAGTTCCAGCAGATAGCGCTCTTGGTAGTTGTAGTTGATACGGGCGAAGTAGCCCATAGTGGCCCAGGCATGCTCACCGCTGCCGTTGTATTTCTCACCGTATGCCATGCCCAGGGAGGCGATGTCCTGACTAATCAGGTTCTGCCGTTCGGCATCAAACCAGCGGTAGTCCTTGCGCTCGTAGTTGTAGCCGGCCAGCAGTTTCAAGTTGTGCTTGCCCAAGCTGCGTTCGTAGTTTGTATATACATTGAGTACTTGATAGTAGTCATCGTCGGCGGTATATTTCACCCGACTGGGGGTGATGTGGGGGAATACGGTGGTGACGTTGGGATTGGCGTAGTGCTCGAGGATCTCTTTGCCGTGGTACTTTTTGTTCAGCATGTACATGTTGAAGGTATAGTCCATATTGACGGTCCATCCTTTCAAGGGTTCCACTTTCATGGTTCCGGTCAGCCAAAGGTCGTTCTCTTTGTGCACACGACTGCCGGAAAGTTGCTGTGTAGCCACCATATTGGTCCAGCTTCCCTGGCCGGAATAGTTGCCGTCGGGATGATAGACCGGCATAAACGGACGGAGGTCGGCACCATAGAAAGCGGCTTCCATATCATTGCTGTTATGACCGTAAGGAGTGTCGTGCATCGCATGGTTATAGTTTATCTTCATACCTATCTGCAGCCACTCGCGTATCTCGGAGTTGACGTTCAGCGCTACATTGAAACGGCGGTATTCATCGTCGTAATGCTTCAACTGCCCTTCCTGATCCATAAATCCCACCGAGCCATAGTAGTTGGTCTTGCCCGTGCCGCCATTGATGGACAAGGTGTATTGCTGCAACAGGGTAGTGGTCTTGCGGGTCTCGTCAATCCAGTCCGTATTGCCGCAGTACAGGTACTTGTCCGGATTGGAGGGATCGATGAACACGGGCAGGTTATGCTTCGGGTCTGTGTAGTAGGCATAGATATGGTCCATATAGTTCTGGTCGTAATAATCGCCGCCGCCCGAATTGCGGTTAGTCAAATTATGAAAATTGGCAAAGGTCCATGAATCCATGTACTCGGGAACTTTCGTAGGGCTGTTGAGCGACCAGTTGCTCGAGAATGATACCTTGGCTTCCTGCTTCTTGCCTTTTTTCGTGGTGATAAGTACCACGCCGTATGCCGCCTGTGTTCCGTAGATAGAGGCCGAAGCGGCATCTTTCAGCACCGATACGCTCTCTACGTCGGCAGGATTGATGAGGTTGGGGTCCATCTGCACACCATCTACCAGCACCAGCGGACCGGCAGAATTGATGGAAGTAGTACCACGCACATTGAAGCCATATCCTTTTCCCGGTGAACCATTGTCTGCGGTGATATTCAGATTACCTATCATGCCTTGCAGGCCCTGGCTCAGATTGGTTATGGGGCGGCTCTCCAGGACATCGGACGAAACGCTTGCCACGGCGCCGGTGAGGTTTACCTTTTTCTGTGTGCCATACCCCACCACGACTACCTCGTCCAGGGTTTTGCTATCCTCTTCCAGGATGACGGTCAAGTCCTTCTGATCGGCCACGGGCACTATCTTACTGACGTAGCCGATGAACGAAATCTCCAGTTTCGCCCCTTTGGCGGCCCCAATGGTGAAGTTGCCGTCGATGTCGGTGATGGCTCCCTGGCCTTCGCCCACTATCCGTACGGTGGCTCCGGGCAGGCCTTCGCCACTCTTGTCGATGACTCTACCCTTTATAGGATGATTTTGCTGTGCGATGTTTACCGCCTCCATCGGCGACTGGGCAACTCCCTGCGAAGCAAGGCATGGCTGGAAGCCCACACCCGCGAGAAGGACTATCAAGCTTGAAGTCCCGACGAGTTTTTCTACAATTCCAAGTCTTTTCATACTGTGTTTTTAATTTAGTATTAATAATGCAGCAGGGTTCTGTATTTCCCGCTGAGGTTCTAAAACATCGGCAAAGCTATTAAATACGTCTTAAAGAGTTGATTAAAGAGTGGTTAATAGGGCTGTTAATCCTCCGAAGTTTTTTATTAACCGGGATGAAATTGCATAGAAATTCGTCGGACTGACGCAGAAATAGAAGCGGTGCCGGGGAGGAGGAATGTTCCCCGGTGTCGAAGGATGCGTTCCCCGATGTCGGAGGGGGTGTTCCCCGGTGCCGAAGGGTGGGTTCCCCGGTGCCGGAGAAAGACCCCATTCAGAAGATACTCCTGCAAGGGGTGGGCAATGGGAGAGAATTCAACCGCCTATTCGCACGATTAACAAAGAAATATCATCATTAATGCCCGCCCTAATCCCTATTTAACCCAATTGCTAACTCCTTTTTCCTAACTTTGTCCTTGGTTCTAAAACACATATATCCCAAATTCTTATATTCACTAATTAAATCAACCATGAAACTAAAGAATTTATTCCTTACCGTTGGATTAACTGCCTTAGCCGGCACATCAGCAACAGCGCAGAAAGCGCCCGAACCTTGCGGCCTCACCCCCAGCCCCCGTCAGATAGAATGGTACAACCGCGAAATGATAGCCTTCTTCCACTTTGGCATCAATACCTTCGAGGACTTCGTGAACGAAGGCGAAGGCAAAGCGCCCACAGCCATCTTCAATCCCACTGCGCTGGATTGCGGACAATGGATGCGAACCTTGAAGTCTGCCGGCATCCCCACAGCCATCCTCACCGCCAAACATGCGGACGGCTTCTGTCTTTGGCCCAGCCAGTACACCGACTACTGCGTGAAGAACGCCGCCTGGAAAGGCGGACAAGGCGACGTGGTGCGTGAGTTCACGGATGCCTGCGAAGAATACGGCATCAAGGCCGGCATCTACCTCGGCCCCCACGACCGCCACGAGCACCTGCATCCCGGCTACAACACCGAGAAGTACAAGCACTACTACGCCGCCCAGCTCGAAGAACTGATGGGCAATTACGGCAAGATATGGGAAACCTGGTGGGACGGTGCCGGCGCCGACGAACTGACCACCCCCATCTATACCCACTGGTACAAGATTGTACGGGAAAAGCAACCGGACTGTGTCATCTTCGGAACCAAGAACTCCTACCCCTTTGCCGACGTGCGCTGGATGGGCAACGAGGCCGGAAAGGCAGGCGACCCTTGCTGGGCCACCACCGATTCCGTAGCCATCCGTGACGAAGCCGCCTATTACAAGGGCCTCAACGAAGGCACCTTCGAGGGCAATGCCTACGTGCCTGCCGAGACCGACGTGTCCATTCGTCCCAGCTGGTTTTATCATCCCGAAGAAGACATCCGCGTGAAGACCGTAAAAGAGTTGTGGGACATCTACTGCACCTCCGTAGGCCACAACAGCGTGCTGCTGCTGAACCTGCCACCCGACCGCCGGGGATTGCTCCACTCCAAAGACTCCCTGCATGTGGCCCAGCTCAACCAAGGCATCCATGAGACGTTCGACAAGAACCTCCTGACAGGCAGCCGCGTAAGTGCCACGAATAACCGGGGCGGTCGCTTCGACGTCCGCTATCTGATAGACGGGGACAAACAAACGTACTATGCCGGGAAAGACGGAAACGTGAAAAGCGATGTTACCTTCGCCCTGCCCCGTACCACCACCTTCGACTGCCTCATGGCGGAGGAAGTGATAGAGCTGGGACACCGCACCTCTGCCTGGAGCGTGGAATACTCTGACAACGGCCGCGACTGGACACCCATCCCCGAAGCTACCGGCAAACAGGGCATCGGCTATAAATGGATTGTGCGCTTTGCACCCGTCACCGCCCGCTACGTCCGCCTGCGCATCCAGGACGGCCGCGCCTGCCCTGCCATCCACACCTTCGGCATATACAAACAAGCAGCAATATTCAATTAAGAATCAACAACATTATGTATAAGATAAAGAACTTATTATTCGCCCTATTCACCCTTTGTGCCCTCAGCACTGCGGCACAAACCATCGACACAAGCCAAGCCTACGAGATACATACCCGGAGCGGCCTCGCCCTCGACAACCAGCAGAGCGTGGACGCCGGGTCCAAGATATTCATCGCCAAGCGCACGCCCGGCAAGGAATCGCAGGTTTGGCAATTCCTGCCCGTGGAGCCGGGTGTTTACTGCATCGTCAGCCCCCTCTCCCAGCAAGCCATCGACAACGGTGGAGACGGTGCCAACGAACGCAGCGTGATACAATGGAGCAGCGACGCCGCCAATGCCAACCAGCATTGGCGAGTGCAGCAGCAAACGGATGGCAGTTACTCGTTCACCAGCATCGCCAGCGGCTACAACCTCGGCTTCCCCGGCGCCGGACTGGTGGGCGAACCTGTCTTCCAATTGAAGCCCGATGCCGGTCAGGCCAGTCAGCAATGGATGCTGGTAAAGTCCTCGGTCAAGGTGAAATCCGAGCCTCTGAAGACCAGTAGCAAGAACGACTGGGAGAACCAGCACATCATCGGCATCCACAAAGAAGA
Source organism: Bacteroidota bacterium (assembly GCA_023458215.1). Next base: position 7,335 of record JAEXAJ010000033.1, on the reverse strand, counting down.
CGGACACGCCACCTTCATCCCCTACGCCAACCTGGAAGAGATGCAGGCCGACCCTGCCTACCGCCGTCCGTGGCAGCGCACCCGTTCCAGCCGGTATATGCTGCTGAACGGCAACTGGAAGTTCCACTGGGCCAAGCAACCCGAAGACCGTCCGGAGGACTTCTACCGGACGAATTACGATGTGTCGGCCTGGGCGGAAATCCCCGTCCCCTCCAACTGGGAGATGCACGGCTACGGCACACCCATCTACACCAACATCACCTACCCCTTCCGCAACAATCCGCCTTTCATCCAGGGGCAGCGCGGCTACACCGTAGAGAAGAACGAGCCCAATGCCGTGGGTTCTTATCGCCACGAGTTCTCCTTGCCGGCCGACTGGACGGACAAGGAAGTGTTCATCCACTTCGACGGCGTGTACAGCGCTATGTACTTGTGGGTGAACGGCCGCAAGGTGGGTTACAGCCAGGGCGCCAACAACGACGCTCGCTTCGACATCACCCGTTATGTCCGCCCCGGCAAGAACCAGCTCGCCGTGGAGGTCTATCGCTGGTCGGACGGCAGCTACCTGGAAGACCAGGACATGTTCCGCCTGAGCGGCATCCACCGCGACGTCTATCTGGTGGCAACGCCCCGGGTGCAACTGCGTGACCTGCACCTCACTTCCGAACTGCGCCCCGGCAATCCCCGAAGCTTTACCCCCTGCTACGACAGAGCCGAGCTCCGTATCAAGAGCATCGTCCGCAACCACGGCAAAGCCCTTGCCAACGCCTCCGTCCGCATCTCCCTGCTCGACGCCGACGGCCGGCAACTGCGACAGATCACCACCCCCACCGGTGCCCTGGCTGCCGGACGGGAAGTCAGCCTGGACAGCCGCTGCACCCTCAACGACCCCAAGCTGTGGAGCGCCGAGACGCCCTACCTCTACACCGTCAACGTGGAACTGCTCGACCCTCAAGGCCGTGTCACCGAGGCCACCACGCAGCAATATGGCTTCCGCAAGATAGAGATACGTAATAATAAGGTGTACATCAACGGCATGCTGACGCTCTTCAAAGGAGCCAACCGCCACGACATACACCCCCGATACGGGAAGGCCGTCCCCGTGGAAAGCATGATAGAGGATATCCTCCTCTTCAAGCGCCACAATCTGAACACCATCCGCACCAGCCACTACCCCAACGACCCCAAGATGTACGCCCTCTACGACTACTACGGCCTCTACGTGATGGATGAAGCCGACCAGGAGTGCCACGGCAATATGTCGCTCACCGACAATCCGGCTTGGGAAGCCGCCTTCGTGGACCGTGCCGTGCGCATGGTGCAGCGCGACAAGAACCATCCGTCCGTCATCTTCTGGTCACTGGGCAACGAGTCCGGCGGCGGCTGCAACATCGTGGCCGAATACAACGCCGCCCGTGCCATCGACGACCGCCCCATCCACTACGAGGGCATGAACGACCGGGCCGACATCGACTCGCGCATGTACCCCTCCATCGAAAGCATGATAGAGCAGGACCGCCAGCCGCGCAACAAGCCCTACTTCCTCTGCGAATACGCCCACGCCATGGGCAACGCCGTGGGCAACCTCGAAGAGTACTGGGATTACATTGAGCATCGCTCCAACCGCATGATAGGCGGCTGCATCTGGGACTGGGTGGACCAGGCCCTCTGCAAACCCGGTGAACCGGCCGACCGCCTCTACTTCGGCGGCAGCTTTGGCGACACGCCCAACGACAACGACTTCTGCTGCAACGGCCTCGTCACCGCCGACCGCCGCATCACCCCCAAGCTGATGGAAGTGAAGAAGGTATATCAGTACATCGCCTTCGAGATGAACGACCGCAACAGCGTGGGGCTGCGCAACCGCTACACCACCCACAACCTCATGCACTTCAACCTGCACTACACCCTCTGCAAAGACGGCCAGGTGATTCAGGAAGAAGAGTTCGGCCTGCCCAACGGCAAACCCACCGAGCACCGCACCATCCAGGTCCCCTTGGAGCGTTATCTCACCGACCCCGATGCCGAGTACTTCGTGAACTTCGAAGTGAAGCTGAAACACGACTGCGTATGGGCATCCGCAGGCCATGTGGTAGCCACCGAGCAGTTCGTGCTCCGGAAAGACAGCTTGCCTGTACTGAGCAGAGAGTACCGGGTTACCGCCAAGGATAGCCAGCCCGACGCTAAGGAAATCACCCCCGACGCCCCGGGCAGCGAGGCACTGAAAGCCTACGAAGAAGAGCGCCGCTACCTCCGCCTTGAGAACGCCGCCTGCAAAGTCTCCTTCGACATGGCTACCGGCCGGCTCATCGGCCTGCGCTACGGCGACCAAGAGGTGCTGCACCGCCAGCAAGGCTTCGAGCTGAACGCGTATCGTTCCATCAACAACGACCCTCGCAACCCGACGAGCACCGACATCCGGCTGCAGAACTTCACCTGGCAACTCTCCGATGACAAGAAGTCCGCCCGTGTGATAGCCGAGTTGGAGGCCATCGCAGGCAAGGTGAGCGTTCCCCACACCCTCATCTACACCATCCACGGCAACGGTGCCGTCGATGTAGAGGCCAGCTTCAAGACCGGAGCCGACTTCAACCTGCCTCGCCTCGCCCTGCAAACCAGCCTCAATCCTGCTCTGGAACAGTTGACATGGTTCGGCCGCGGCCCCATAGAGAACTATCAAGACCGCAAGAATGCCGCCTACGTGGGCCTCTACTCCTCCACCGTAGAGGACATGCGCGAGCACTACGCCCGTGCCCAAACCATGGGAGGCCGCTGCGACACCCGTTGGCTGACGCTGACCGACGACCAGGGCCGTGGCATCCGTATCACCGCTTGCGGTACCTTCGACTTCTCGGCCCTGCACTACACCGATGCCGAACTGTGGCAAGTGAAGTACGGCCACGACCTCGCGAACATCCGCCGCAACGAAGTAGTGCTGAATCTGGACTGCGCCCAGCGCGGCCTCGGCAATGCCAGCTGCGGCCCAGGACCACGACCCAGATATGAGATAAAGAAGGATAGCACGTACCGGTATGCTTTCCGCATCGAGACGGTGAAGTAAGACAAACGGTACAAACGAATATCATAAAAGAAGCGAGTGAGTTCTAAGTCCTCACTCGCTTTTTCATTTTAAATCTTCTTATTATCGAAAAATGCGAAGCATCTTACTTACTATAAGAGTAAGGAAAGTCTTCTCGCCCAATCCCTCTTTCTTTATTAGGAACACTATCCATCGTCAGGCGGAACTCGCCGCCCTGCAACAACTCGTCATGCCGCAGATAATTGCGGGTGAAGTCCTGCCCGTTCAGCGCAGCCCCACGGATGTAGCAAGCCTTGTCCGACACCCCTTCGGCATGGATTACAAATGTCTTTTCACCTGGCAGTGCAAGCGTCACCTTGGGAAACAGCGGACTACCCAATACATACTCGTTCGTGCCGGGGCAAACCGGATAGAAGCCCAATGCCGTAAACACATACCAGGCCGAAGTCTGCCCGTTGTCCTCGTCACCGCAATAACCCGCAGGACCGGAGTTATAGAGGCGGCTCATCACACGGCGAGTGTGGTACTGCGCTTTCCAAGGCTGACCGGCATAGTTGTACAGATAGATGGCATGCTGCACAGGCTGGTTGCCATGAGCATACTGCCCCATGTCGAGCGCCACCATCTCGGCTATCTCGTGAATGACAAAGCCATAAGTGCCGTAGTTGAAAGTGTTGGGAGCCGCAAACATCGAATCGAGCCGTGCCGCCATCCGCTCATGACCGCCCAGCAACGAAGACAATCCTTCGGGATCATGAAACACGCTCCACGTCCAATGCCAGGAACAGCCCTCGGTAAAGGGACCGCCCCACTCCGTGGCATCAAAACGGTCGCGCCAGTTGCCGTCGGCATCCTTTGCCCACATAAAACCCTTCTCCGGATAAAACAGGTTGCGGTAGTTCTGCGCCTTCCGATAATAAGTGGCGGCCACATCCTCGTGCCCCGCCTCTTCGGCAAAACGTGCCAGGCACCAGTCGGCATAGGCATACTCCAGTGTCTTGGCAGTGGCCTCGTGTACCTCGGGATAGGGGACATAGCCCAAACGATCGTATTCCGCATAACCGTCGCGGCCCACGGAAGAGATATCCGCACTGCGTGCCCCGGTCTGGTGCAACATCGCCTCCAGCGCCTTGTCCTTATCGAAGCTGCGGATGCCCTTCATCCACGCATCGGTCAGCAAGGAGATGGAGTTGTTGCCAATCATGCAGCCACGGTGTCCCGGACTTGCCCACTCGGGCATAAAGCCGCTTTCGTTGTAGGCATTGACGATGGACTGCATGATGCGTTCGCTCACTTCGGGATAGAACAGCGTAAACAGAGGGTGCACCGCACGGAAGGTGTCCCAAAAGCCATTGTCGGTGTACATATATCCCCGGTGCACCTGCCCGTCGTAGGGACTGTAATAGACCGGTTCCTCTTGCTTGTCGAACTCATAAAACTCCCGTGGGAAGAGTAGCGTGCGGTACAGGCAGGAGTAGAACGTCCGTTGCTGCTCCTCCGTGCCGCCCTCTACCCGGATGCGCCCCATCAGCTCATCCCAGTTTTTCATGGCCTCTGCCGAGACTTCTTTCAGCGAGCGTCCGCCCACTTCACGGTCGAAGTTCAGACGAGCCTGCTCGTGGCAGATGAAAGAGGAGGCGGTGCGCACGGTCAACTTCTCGCCTGCCTTCAAGCGGAACTTGACGTAGGCACAGGCATTCTCGTCCGTGCCGGACTCTACGACCGGCTTATCGAACTCCACAATGAAGTGGTTGCCGAAGTTATCGGGCACTCCGCCGTTGTTGTAACGGGTGGTGCCATAGATACAGTTCTTTTCCTTGTCCCAGGCAATGCTTCCACCGTGCTGGTAGGCATCGATGACCAGATACTGCCCTTCTTCCGAAGGATAGGTCACTTCCATCACCGCCCCACGGGAAGTGGAGGAAAGGGCGGTAGTCACCCCATTGTCGAACTTCACCCGGTAGTGATGCGGCGCAGCCTCCTCGTTCTCATGGACGAAACGCATGCCACGCTCTTTGTTGTCCATGACCAGCGTCCCGAATACCGGCATGATGGAGAAGGTGCCGTAGTCGTTTATCCACGGACTGGGCTGGTGCGTCTGCCGGAAGCCTCTTATCAGACTATCGGTGTACATGTACATCCAGCCGCTCCCGTTCTCTCCGGTTTGCGGACTCCAGAAGTTCATTCCCCACGGCACGGCAACCGCCGGGTAGGTGTTGCCGTGGGAAAACTCGTAAGTAGAGGCGGTTCCCATCAAAGGGTTTACCAGCGCCGTCAACGACGGCTGTGGCTTTTGTCCGCACGAGGCCAGCAAAAGCCCCAGGCAAAAGCAGCAAATCAACTTTTTCATAAGCATTACTCTGTTATTAGTTTAATTAAATGAGTTGTCAATTGAAATTTTGCTGCTAATGTACGCCGGAGAGGTTAAGCAGGCGCTTAACTATGGGTTAAGAGAGGTATTAAAGAGGGAGGAGGATAAAATAATAGGGGTGACAAAGCGATTTAACCTCCCTTTGTCACCCCTGCTATGGCACGATATTCCTACTTACTTCTCGCAGCTACGAGTGCTGAATGCCACCAGCATCCAAACCATCTTTTCCTGTTCTTTCAAGTAACCGGTCATCAAGTCGGCCGTCACGTCATCGCCTGCCTCGTTGGCAAGTTCTATCACTTTCCGTTCTTCACCGATCAAGAACTTGTAAGTATCAAGGATATGGTCAACGGCCTCGCTACCGCAAGATACACCGGAGATTTCCGCCACCTTGGCCACTTTCAAGTATTCGCTGAACTTGTTTTCGGGTACACCGCCCAACATCAACACGCGTTCTGCAATTTCGTCCACCTTCTCGGCAGCATCGTCGTACATGCTCTCAAACTTCTCGTGCAGGACGAAGAAGCCGTGTCCCTTGATGTTCCAGTGCATGCCGCGCAGGTTGGTATAATGTACTTGGAAGTCGGCCAACAGTTGGCTCAATGCTGATACTACGTTAGCTACTTTCCCTTCATTCAAATGTAAATAATCTAAAGTCTTCATAATTCTATTGCTTTAAAAGTTTATATTCTGTTTCTTTTTCTGTTGCAAAGATAAGGGGCAAACTAACATGCGTCAAACAGATAATTTCTATCTTTGCATAGACCATTTCTATGTATCACCGTCAAAAGCCCTGTTTACAATGACTTTACAACAATTAGAATACATTCTTGCCGTCGACCAGTTCCGCCACTTTGCCAAAGCAGCCGAGTATTGCCGGGTAACGCAACCCACCCTGAGCGCCATGATCCAAAAGCTGGAAGAGGAACTGGACACCAAGATCTTCGACCGCAGCCAGCAGCCTGTCTGCCCCACTCCCATCGGCATCCAGGTGCTGAAACAAGCCCAAACAGTATTGGTTCAAGCCAATCTTATAAAAAACATTATAGAAGAAGAGAAGCACTCACTCACCGGAACTTTCAGATTGGGCATACTTCCCACCATCGCCCCCTACCTGCTGCCACGCTTTTTCCCTCAACTGATGAAACACTATTCGCAGTTGGACATCCGCGTCATCGAGATGAAGACAAATGATATAAAGAAAGCCCTGCAAGACGGAGAAATAGATGCAGGCATCGTGGCAAGTCTCGATGGAATGGAGGAATTCGGGCAAACAACCCTGTTCTACGAGCAATTCTTCGCATACGTGGCAAGCGAGAACCCGCTTTATACAAACGACGTTATTCGTACTTCAGATCTCACCAGCGAACAATTGTGGTTGCTCGACGAGGGGCACTGCTTCCGTGACCAACTGGTGCGTTTCTGCCAATTGAAAGGTGCCCGTGCCAGTCAGCTGGCCTACCACCTGGGAAGCATGGAAACCTTTATGCGCATGGTAGAAAGCGGCAAAGGCATCACCTTTATCCCCGAACTAGCGGTACTGCAACTCAATGAGATCCAACGTAAACTGGTGCGTCCCTTTGCCATTCCCTGCCCCACAAGGCAGATCGTTATACTGACAAATCCCAACTTTGTACGTTACACCCTGCTGGATGCTCTCATTAAAGAAATACAGAATGCAGTTCCCAAAGAGATGCTATCTTTAAAGGCGACCCAGGTACTTATATAGATTTTGTCTATCGGCCCATAAAACTTTTCAATCGTTTTTTTTGTTTTACCGAGGAAAAATGCTATATTTTTGCATCGGTAAAACAAAATACTAAACCTAATAAATAGAAAGATTATGGAACCGATTATCAATTCTCAACTCCCTGAATTCAAAGTTCAGGCTTTCCAAAACGGAAGTTTCAAAACAGTATCTAAC
>JAEXAJ010000032.1 GCA_023458215.1 Bacteroidota bacterium | reverse complement strand
GGGCAATACTACCCTGCTTGTAAAGGCAAGTGTGAACCCATTTTGAACCACATGCTGCAAGGACTTGAAGTGGAGGAAAACCTGTTGCTGAAAAGTATGCAAGATTGTTCCCATGATTTGGAAACCGTTTTTGAAGACCAATGGCTGGTAGTTATCAACAAACCGGCAGGAATGCTATCTGTTCCGGGAAAAGAAGATACCACCTCTGTATATAGCCTAATGCGCAAGAAATACCCTGACGCAGAGGAGCCTATGATCGTACACCGCCTCGACATGGCAACGTCCGGCCTATTGATTATAGCCAAGACAAAACGTGCTCACCAGCATCTACAGGCGCAATTCAAGAACAGAACGGTGAAGAAACGCTACATTGCCCTGCTCGAAGGGATTGTATCGCAAGACGAAGGAACCGTTGAACTGCCCCTTTGCCTCGATCCGCTCGACCGTCCCCGGCAAATGGTACATACAGAATACGGGAAACCGACAATCACTGATTTCCAGGTTTTGGAACGCAAAGATAACCGCACCCGTATCTGTTTCTACCCACGTACAGGCCGCACCCATCAACTCCGTGTACATGCCGCTCATCCACTTGGGTTGCATTGCCCCATTGTAGGCGATGAATTGTACGGAAAAAAAGCAGAACGTTTGTATCTGCATGCCGAATCATTGGAATTTGTACATCCACTGACAGGAGAAACCATAAAGATAACCCAAAAAGCTAAATTCTAAATCTTAGTAAGCATGATAATCACACAGCCTACCCCACACGATTACGACGAACTTCTCTCGGTATGGGAAGCCTCCGTCCGGAGTACCCATCATTTTCTGACAGAAGAGAACATTCAATTCTACAAACCATTGGTGCGCGAGCAATACTTCCCTGCCGTAGAACTACACATTATCCGTAACTCCAAAGGAAAAATCGCTGCATTCATGGGACTTAGCCAGGAACTCGTCGAAATGCTGTTTGTGAGTCCGGAAGAACAAGGCAAAGGTTATGGAAAACAATTAATGGAGTACGCACTCCATGAAAAGCATATATATAAGGTGGACGTCAATGAACAGAACGAACAAGCCTGTCATTTCTACCAACACTTAGGATTCCGGGTTATCAGCCGCGACGCAACGGACTCCACCGGGAATCCTTTCCCAATCCTGCATTTGCAATGGGCAGCATCAACATCCTATAAATTTAAATAAACTGACTTATGAAGATTCATCACATCGCTATCTGGACCTTCCGACTGGAAGAAATGAAAGAGTTTTATACCCGTTACTTCGAAGGTATCAGTAATGAAAAGTACATTAATCCCAAGAAAGGTTTCGAATCTTACTTTGTCCGTTTCGATGGCGGAACCGATTTAGAATTAATGAGCCGTCCCGATATACAAAACACTCCGATTGAAGAAAACAAACTGGGATTAACCCACTTTGCCTTCGCCTTTGACAGCAAAGAAGCCGTACTAAATCAGACCGAACAACTACGTTCGGCCGGATACAAAATTGCAGGTGAACCCCGTACCTCCGGCGACGGTTACTTTGAAAGTGTAGTGCTTGACCCGGACGGAAACCGCATCGAATGTGTATTCAGAGAGGAGAAGAGGTAGTACTGACCTCGGGCAAATTCAGCAGCTTTTCAACCGTCGGCACGGAAAAAGTAAAGCCGGCTTCAAGCAATCGGGAAGGGCGGACTTTCTGCCCTTCCAGCAACATATTGCTTCGCTCGCCCAAAAGACAACGAAAGACTAAACCGGGTACGGGTAAGGTTACCCATGCCCGATAAGCTTTCGCTAATGCATGAGCCAAATGCTTTTGAGTGATTAGTTGTGGCGAAACCAGGTTATATACACCTTTTGCTTTTTCCTTCTCCATCAAGAAGTGGATTGCCTTGCAGAGATCCTGCACGTCTATCCAAGGAAATGCTTGTTTGCCGGAACCTATTACAGCAGATACTTTTGTCCGTATCAAAGGCGTTATCATCTCTTGCATAGCTCCACCATCAAGGGCCAAAACAACGCCGAAACGTGTGATGATTACCCGCATATCGGAAGGACATTTCTTCGCTTCAGCCTCCCATTCCCTGCAAAGTGTTGCCAAAAAACCTTCGGCAACCACATCATCGTGCTCGTCAAACTCCCCTTCTGAAGGATAATATCCCACAGCAGATGCCGAAATCATAAGTTCCGGTTTGTGATTGGCAGACTTCAGGGCACATATCAGGCGGGATGTCGTACCGACACGGCTATCATACATCGTATCCTTATATTGAGGAGTCCAACGTCGGTTGATAGTAGCACCTGCCAGATTAATCAACACATCACAATCTTCTAATACTTCAACCAGTTGTTGAAAAGAATCTTCACATAAAAGCCCTCTTCCCAAGGGAATTATCTGATGATTAAACGCTGCCAGATAATTCGACAGATGCTTTCCTATAAATCCGGACGCTCCGGTAATTGCTACCCTCATGATGATTATTTTTTTATGATAACAAAGAAGTAGAATTATTGGTTCGGAACCCTCAGCTACTTAGGTTATTCGAAACTACGTAACAATTTTATCTCCTCACTCCAAAGTGACTCATCCGGTGTCTCCAGAATAATAGGTATATTATCAAAACGCACATCCTTCATAAAACGTTGAAAGAAATCCATTCCCAACAAACCTTTCCCTATGCTGTCGTGCCTATCCACACGGCTACCTAAAGCTTTCTTTGTATCATTTAAGTGGATGCCCCGCAAATAGTTGAATCCCACCGTTGCATCAAATTCCTTGAATACATTATCATAATCGGCTACAATATCATAACCTGCGGAATAAGTATGACACGTATCCAGACAAACTCCAACACGGGTTTTATCTTCTACACGGTCAATGATGTATTTCAACTGCCAGAACTCGTTTCCTACGTTACTACCTTGTCCGGCAGTGTTTTCAATGACTGCTGTAACTCCCTTGGTCTTACCCAAAGTAATATTGATAGACTCGGCTACTTTATCCAGGCAGCCTTCTACTGAAATCTTATTCAAGTGGCTGCCCGGATGAAAGTTCAGTAACTTCAAACCGAGTTGTTCGCAACGCTGCATCTCATCCAGAAAGGCAGCACGGCTCTTTTCCAATCCCTCAGCTTCGGGATGTCCCAAATTTATCAGATAGCTATCATGAGGTAAGATATAACGGGAATCAAAAGCATATTTGTCACAGTTCTCCTTAAAAAGCTCTATGCTATCTCCAGTCAAAGGCTTTGCCACCCACTGACGCTGATTCTTTGTAAACAAGGCAAAAGCATTCGCTCCTATCTCATGAGCATTGACAGGAGCTGCTTCTACTCCACCACTTGCCGACACGTGTGCACCTATAAATTTCATATATCTATTGTATTTAGTAATAAATAAAACTATTCTCTCATAAACTCCCACCGGGATGCTTTCATATCCACGCACCCATTCTGCCTGAACTTTACACCCTCCTTCTCCAGCAATATTCTTTGTTCTTCCCAACCGGGCGCCAACCTTCCCTGACTGTTCACTACCCGATGACAAGGTAAATGTAACTCCGAAGGAACATTATGCATCGCTTGCCCTACCATTCGCGAACATTGAGGCTTCCCTACAAGATAGGCTATTTGCCCATACGTCACCACTCGTCCCGGAGGAATAGCAGAAACGACATTATACACTTCTTGTTGAAAAGTACCTTTATCCATGTGAGTTTGTTTTTATGCAAAGATAAAACAAAAAAGGAATAGTTTATATAATGAAAGAAAGGAAACAGAAATAGCGATAAGGGGATGAAGTGATAGGGTGATAAAGTGATAAAGTAGCTGCGCTATGTCTCACAGAGTATTACCCCACTATCACTTTATCACCCTATCACTTTATCACACTTTGGTTCATATCCGTAATAATCCGGGCAGGAATCGAGCTTCTTAGAACAGTACCACCCAAATTGATAGCGCCTCCGACGCCGGAATTTCCGATACCGTAGAAACGGTTGGCTACAATCGGGAAGCGATAAACGCCTTGTGGATCGATGACTCCCGTACCATTGCCGGGCGACGAGTTAGAATCGTCCGTTCCGGAGAGGGTGACACGATTTGAACGCAATACCGTTCCGGCAGCATTGACCAATTCCACTTTTAACGTATAGTCATTCGTATTCACCGGCGCAGGAGCCGGAACGGGGAGTACATACGAACCTTTCGATAACACTTCTATCGGAAGCGTAGTAGGTGGAACGGGTATCTCTACCAAGACCTGGCCTCCCGTTGTTACCACCGGATTTGACAGATAATCGGCGAATACAGTTGTTTGGCTACGCTGGATAAGCGGGACACTCTTGTTCTGCGATGTATACAGGCTGATACGTATATTGGCAACTACGTTACCGCTGATACTGGTCGGAACATTGGTGAACCACCCCATCACACCGGCTACCCGACGCCAAAGGTCGACATGACCCTGAGTTCCGTAAGAACTGGCCGTAAGCGCCGTAGCACCGGCAAATAACTCGGACTGACGCATATTCTTCCACGTAGTGGCCTCTGTACCCGCAAGTGTGGCGATGGCATTGGAAAGTTGAGTAGTACCCACTACAATTGCCGCCGGATAACCGTAGGTAGTAGCTGACGAAGGATCCGTACCCACTGCCAGGAATGTGTACGTATTTCCGTTGACAAGTCCACCATACTTCACATGATAGTTCATTGAAGAAGTAACCGTAGGTGGAATATTGCCGAAGTGAGCCGACCAGCCTATATCCTCGGATGCCACACATGTGGCGTTAGGGCTCGTGCCATCGAAGATATAGAGCCGGATAGCCGTCACATGCTGCGCATTGCCCGAACCCGACAAATCCGTGCGGGTGCCTATATTATCGGCATCGGCAATAGCCAGTTCGCCCTTTACGGTGAAGTTCAGTACTACACCACCTGCATTTTCGCCTGGAGTATCGGGTAGTGGTTCGTCCATTATTTCATTCTGGCATCCTGCCATCAGTAGTGTTGAAAGGAACCATGCGCCGAGTGCATATCTTTTGATTCTAAAGCGTCTCATAAGAATTAAGAATTATCAGTTTCTAACTAAATAAAAGCGTCCGACATGCGATGAAATCATGCCTGCATCTACTGTGATTTCCGACCCCGAAAGCGGAGTACGTTTGTTGGTTTCGGTATCGAGCAACGACCAGTTTTTCCAAGTATCTCCATTGGCATGAGACAATTTGAGTCTTACCCGTCCGGGAGTACGCAGGTTGAAACCTATAGGGATTCGTTCGGCATCGTTGAGTTGCTGGATATCCAGTGCTTTTTCGTTTGCAACGCTGTACACTGCGATGGCGGGAACCACCTCGTTGTCAAGCAGCATTTCCGAATCTTCCTTCGGGTTGAAAGCAGCACGTGCAGACGAATGAAGACGGATGATGCAACTGGAAGAAGTGTTCCCCACGCTTGCCGTCACGACGAGTGTCGGGCGTCCTGTACTGACAGCGCGGGTCTGAGTTGCAGAAGTTGCACTACGCAACAATCCACCTGAACCCGGAGCTTGCGTCAAAGCAGCAGTAGTAAAACGTACGGAGAGCGTCAGCGAAGGAACCGCTACAGTGACGAACACCGACTGCATGGGCGCAATATACTGGTAGTTTGTTCCGTTGCTCAACAATTGTCCGTCGGCCTTGACAACAGAATTATTAGTATTACCGTCGTACACCTTGACAGAAGTTATCGACGGATTGTCCGCCATAAACTGACTGATGCTGAGGTGCGACATAAACGGATTGCCAACGAGGAAGGTAGTGCCCGCCACCTTGTTAGTTGCACTTACCGTCACAGGGAAGGTGACTGATCCACTGCTGTTCTCGTAGATGAAGCGTCCGGGAAGGGTGCGCGTCAGGCTTTCGCTGTGAGAAGAGCTCGAACCGGACAGGTTAAAGTAATTGTACTGAGTATGCACCTTCGGAAAACGGAAAGTGAGTGTACTTGCCGATGCTGATTCTTTGTCTGCAAGCATCGAAAATCCCATACCGAGGTCATAGGTCTGACTCAGAGCATTGAACGGAGGTGTCCAGTTTGTCTTGTCAGGAGTTACGGATACCTGGGTCAGCGTGCCGCCACTGAATTTCTGCCCGGGAGCATCGTGGCTCCACAGACGTTGATAAACGCGCGGGCTGAAACGATTCTCGGGTGAAGTCGATGCATTCAGTACCGTGAAAGTCGGATTATTTTGAGTACCGTTCATGGCGGCAGGGATAAACATATCGCCTGTAAACATGGCTTTCAACGGGGCAGACAGCATATAATAGCGACCTGCTTGCAATGCCATTTCTACCCATGCCTGCGAATAAGTAAGGTAGTGCGTATTCACAATCTCGGCATTCGGAGCGAAATGGAGGTTATTGCAATAGTTGGCGTCTCCTTGCACAAGTACAGGATATTGTGTAGCATTGGACGGGATAATCACATCCGTACATTGCCACGGGCTACCATTGGTCCAGTTTGCCCAAGTATTCCAGTTGGTAGAGGTAGGATTTGCCTTCCAAGTGGTGCTTAATGGGTGCACGGTGGCATGGATGCCGTTATAATAGAGGTTAGTACCCGCAGCATCATAGATAGCGATATAATAGTCTCCTGCCGGTATGGTGGTCAGCGTAAACTTTTGGGCGGTCAGGGCTACGGTCTTGTCTGTAACGGCATTATTATTGGCGGCATTGTACATGCGCAGCAGATAATTGTTGCCGCTTGTACCACCATTGACAGTGATAACAATAGGATCCCCTTGGCAGAGGTGAGACGTCACACTTACCACATCGATGTTTTCACCGGTACTTGGAGGAGCATCGGCACAGTCGGGTATTCCGTCGCCGTTACTATCCGGACGAGTATAGATTCCCGGTAACTGAATTGTTTTTACCACATCGGCAACTCCTGCAAGAGTGATACGCGCTTCGTCAAAAGGTACGCTCGACGGAGTAGTCTCGAGATATTGATTTCCGTTATTACTGATAACGTTGAGTCCCAGCACACCACCGTTTCCGGTACTTCCTACCAATACACCACCATTATAGAGGCTGATGGTAGTCCAACCTATTACGTCGGCTCCCAATACGCCTGACGGAACGGTGACAATAAAGCCTACGGGCTGTTTCTGAAGTATCTTGTTGAACTTCACAGCTACGGTGACGTTCCCCAGCACATTTGTTGTATTGATGGTTGTATAGGTATTTACATCCGGGTCTATTAGATTACCTAAGTTAAGGAAAGAAGTTCCTACATTGGCAACTCCCGAACTGCCGGTTGCAGCATAGTTGATAGCAGCTCCGTAAGTAGCCGGAGTCATCAGTTGCATACAAGCTTCGGCAGGGCTTCCGCTATAACAAGAAGCACCGGCATCTTCCCAAAAGGCATAATAGATGCGGAAAGCACTCAGGTTAAGGTTGAGCACACCACCGGTCCAAAGTTCGATAGCATCGTAGGTTTGGTTGGTATTTACCGACAGACGTACTTTACCTCCGTTGTCACCAATCAGTCCGGCGGAGATGGCGTTATTGCCATCGGCCGTGCTTTCGAATACCTTCACTCCATTGCGATAAAGGCGGATGACGAAGAGTTTGAGCACGTTGGCAGTCAGCAGTCCCGATGACGTCTGAACGACGAACCCTGTACGGATGGCATTTTGTGACGCATTGACGGGTTGAGCCGCATTCGTCTGTATACCTACGATAGATGTGTTGGCAAGGAGGCTGAGTACATTATTATAGGTGATATAGTTATCCGGGTTGCTGTCTACAAGATTATTCTTTCCTGTGAAAGAAGTACCTTCGCCTGCACAAAGCAGACATACTCCTCCGGCAGGTCCATAAACAGATGCACCGTTGCTAGTGAAGCTAATTATATTATTACATACGGAAGTATCGCCTACACTACTGGCATTACGGGTGATGACGGCAGTCTGCGTATAAGTAGTACCTCCGGTATCGGTATATGTTCCGGTCACGGTGTAAGCGCCGTTAACGGTCATGCCTGTTATCATATTGTTGTTCACCGCAGGAGAAGAATTGGCAGGACCTGTTACGGTATAGGACACATTTCCGGTTGCAGGAGTCATCAGTTGATAGGAATTACCTGTAATGGTGGCATTGCCCAGCGAAAAATAACTGGAAGCATCCACTACTACCGGATCACGGACAAAGGCATAATTAATAGTAGTAGCACTCAAATTGACATTAATGCCCGAGAACTGGATTTTGACTTGCGAAGCAGGTTTTTTCAGTATCATACTGATTTGCGTTCCACCGCCTTGAACAGCAGATATACCAACCAAACTACTGATGGTCACTTGTTCTTGTTGTACATTGGCGGCGTTATAAGTAGTAAGGGTTGTATTACCTAATAGGCTGATATTGGCAAGACCAAGACTTGAGAGATTGAAACCGACTTCAGCCCCAATGGGAATTGTCTGTCCGAAGTTGATGGTGGCACGAGGTTGCAATAAAGCACCTATCGCACCGAATGTAGGGCCATTTGACAAGTTGGAGTCTATCAGTTGCGCACTACTGGTCACGGTAGTCCACGAAAAATCGAGTCCTGAGTTCTCGTGTACTGATACTCCGTTCGTGAAATAGGGATTGGTTGTTATGGCTGGCTGGATTGGATTGTCTCCTACGAAGGCATAATATAAGTTCAAGGCACTCAACACAGTAGCCGAAACACCATACATGCCTATTTTAATTTCATCAAAGCTTTTTGAAAAAGTGGTGGTAAATGAAAGTGCCTGTTGATTGCCGTTGTTTGCGGCACCGGCAAGGTCGAGTTGCAAAGCAGACACAAGTTGTGTGTCACTACCTTTCATCTCCTGCAAAACCCCTTTGAGATAAGTTTTCAGATAGAAACCTTTCAGTACATCGAGACTGATTAAGGAAACATCACTCAGCGAGTAGACGAATCCTGCTGTTTGCCCTCCTGCATACGTACGGTTGACATCGCGGACGGAAGCTATTTCATTACCGATTAGATTGGCATTGGTTACACCACCGAAGCCGGCTGAGTTGGTAAGGTCGGTATCAAGCATATTGGCAATACCCGAGTTAGCTGAAAGTACGGCTATCAGTGCATTCGACATATCATCCACGATACGTCCTTGACCTACCAAAGGCACCCTTCGATTAGCCGTCCACGTAACCCCTCCATCGGTAGTGACAAGGGTAGAGGTGGATGCAGCGAAAGTAGTGACACTTTTCGAAGATATATCGGCTTCGGGAACTGTAAAAAGATCTTCGTCCTGGCAAGCGGATAGTCCGAAGAGAAAGGCGTAAATGATGAAGATATGTTTCGTTTTCATTGCAATAGAGCTTTTAAAAAGTAGTTTTAGAAGGTGTGGCCCAAGTGAATTGACTTTTGCCACCCCCTCTTTTAATCACAAAGTTATTATTCGATTCCCAAGTTATAAATCATATCCCATGCATCATTGACTGTAAGGGTTATAACTGTTTCCTGTGACAAGTCAATTGCACTATCATCATCGTTTGTCGGAGTACCCGGAGTACCGCCATCAGTAGAACTAGCCTTATATTTCTGACCCAAAGAGTAGAAATAGTTACGGTTTACGTCATATACCTTCGGATTAGTTGCAGAAGCATTCACCACATCCCACTCTTTCAATATAGTCCCAAGTGCATCTTCCAACTGTACAGTGAAAGTAGTGGTAGCTGCCACTTGTGGGAAAGGAATAAGGAATTTTCCGGACAATACGCTATTAGGTACAAGTGCTACACTACCGCCTGTAGGAGCCGGAATATTGAATACAGCAGCAAGATTGGTACCTGCGGCAGAAACTTGTGCTGCATAGTCACTAAGTAATGTTGCCAGACTGAATTCCAAAACTTTGGTCTTCGTGTTGTTGCCGGTACCGTTCATTAGCGATGTGTTCGGAAAAGTGAAAGAAGTACCATGATTGGAAGCGTAGACACGTACGAAAGCTACTACATCAGGTAGGCCACCTACGGGATTAGGATACAGAACAGGAATATTCTTAAAGTAGCCTAACAAACCAGCTACTTGGCGTCTCAAAACTACTTGACTGCTGGTACCAGATTGGATATTGCCGTTAACTACTTCAAAAGTATTTCTTCCGGCGAAGAATTCAGATTCATTGGTCAATGCAGGAAGGGTAGCAGTAAATGCATTGTCGGCAGGTCCACCATTTGTAAAAGTATAGTCCGGAGTAGTGTTATAACCATAAGCTACAACAGTATAGGTACCGTCACCCGACAACTTGTTTAATTTCACTGTCTGGCTTGCTTCGTGAGTAGTAGTTCCGGGAACTGAAGTATCTGTCGGACCCGCAGTCCATGCTATAGGGTTCTGCGTCCCGGTAGCCAATGCAGCGCTAGTAACATCTGTTCCACTTGGATTATAAATATACAATTTGACGAAATTCACATTATTTTCAGCTTCAGAACTGTTGACAGGACGTGCTACACGAGTACTCAGACCATCACCGCCACTGTTCAGAGTCAAAGTTAGTTGCTGTCCGGCTGCTACACCGGGGTTTTCTAGAGGAACAGCGTCATCATTGCTACATGCTGCAAACATCATCGCTGCTACAGCAGAAAAAAACAAATAATTTTTCATTTTAGTTAAGTTTTAGAATTAAACAATCAGTAAAAAAACACATTTAATTTATGTCGAGGCCATTAATAATCTCCCAGCCATCATTTGTCCACATATAAATATTGAAGTCTCTTGCTTTATCATCATAGACATATTTTAGTATGGTCAGTTGGTTGCGATTCATGGTCACATTTACATCTTTCGGAGTAAGAGTTGGGGTTGCAAGCGACGGATTATCATAAAAGTCGAGGTGCAACAAGGACTTGAGGTCACCTGTTGATGGAGCAAGTTTAGTGTGCAACACAATTTCCTCCGAAGGTGCCCAAGTATCGGACTTACTTACAGTGATAGGATTGGCATAGGCAAATTGAGAATTTACCTGCCGGAATATATTGTTGATACTCTTGTTGGCATAGCGTATGGAAGCCGGGAGATTGTTCACGTCCAGAATGAGTTTTCCGGTGACACGCTTCATACCTAGTGTATAAGTATAATGGTTGATATCGTACAGTAGTGTGTCATGCGCCAGATAAATGTCGCTTCCTTCCTGAGTACCTTTATGTATAATACTGGTTAGAGAACGATCTGTAAGTGAAAAGCTGTCCGGCAGTCCGCCCCAAACGGTCAGTACATACTTGCCAAAAGGTAAACTGTTGCCAAAGCTGAGGGGCAAAATCTGTTCACTACCTGTTACGTTGAGCACTCCCTGTTCTTCAACAATATTGCCAGTAGCAGCATCGCGAAGAGCATAATAAAGGGTGGGAATGTATGCATTAAAAGCAAGAGTTTCACTTCTCTGAGTTTCTTGTGGCACACTACCCACGTTGGAATAGTTCTTATCCGTCACAGTGAGTTGCACCTGTAAAGCGGGACACGAATCTAAATCATCGTGAATGCAAGAAGAATGTAACAACGGAGCAAGCAGGAGATAATAACCTACCTGCTTCCGAATAGATATACGTACGGATAAACCGTCTTTATTAAATGGGTTCATAACAATAGAGTATTCTTTTCTTGATTCTGGTACATCCAATTTATTTTTCCGGAATCAACGAAACGTACTCTCATTTGTTTTAGGAACCCTACCTTTGATAGACGATAAAACTGTATTTTAATGTATTTAAGGGATTTATGACTATAAAAAAGTATTTGCGCCCAAGATGTTATACATATAAGTCACGTTGCGGGCACGTATCAAATCACCATTTACCGTAAAAAGCAACTGATATTTGGTTTGTACGTTAGACATGCCGATCTCAATGGCTACCATAGATTGCCATTCGGGGAACTGCACAAAAGTTACGTTCTGCACTTCTCCACCGGCATATTGGCTCATCGAAAAGGTATTGAATACAGCAGCAGGGACTTGATCCATTGTTTCCCAGTCGGTCTGCTTCATAGCCCATTTGCCATCGGCACTGAACCAGACCTTGGTATCGAAGCCATTCAGCATAAAATCTGCCACATAATATTCGTAGTCGCGCGACCAGGCTATATCATTAGCCGTAGGATATAACTTTTTCAGGGATGCCTGAACATTGGCAGGCGCCCAATCGGCAAACACAGAAACTGATGTAATCAACAGCAGCAACAGAAAAGAGAATCTCAACTTTTTCATAACTTATTCAGATTATAATTGTACAGTGACAACAACAGTGCCCTTTAAGTTTTGTTTGAAAAGGATATGCACAAAACTTATTTCAACCAAAATAAAAAACTATATTTGCCCATCACTTAAAAAGAAGGTAGTATAATAGATGGGCAGGACACGTATAGAAAAAGAAAAGCAAACTGTTGAGCACATGATTCGTCTCTATTGCATAAAGAAAGAGGGGAACAAAGAACTATGTCCGAGGTGTAGTGAGTTATTAGAATTTGCACATACCAAGTTGACCCGCTGTCCTTTCGGAGAGGGAAAGCCTACATGTAGGCTCTGCCCCATCCACTGTTACAAACAGGAAATGAAAGAACGAATGAAGGAGGTGATGAAATTCTCAGGCCCGCGAATGCTGCTATATCATCCTATCGCAGCAACCCGCCATCTTTGGAAGGAATACGGGCATCAGTATTTAACCAAACTATTCGGCGAACCTTTCCAGGAACAGCATAAACAGTAGACTATGTTCAAATCATAACCTTCCAGTGAAGCCTCCGGATACTTGGGAACTACTTCTCCTTTATCCGAAACATATACCGGCAAGCGTTCTCCTTGCTTGTTCATCACACAAAATGCCCCCACTTTACACTGGGGGCAAACCATCTTACGCATAATCAATTGAAATAATATAGGAAAACAGCCACTCCTTCGAGCGCTTTCTTCTTCTCACCCTGAATCTCGATAGCAAACTTAATTTCAGCTTTTGCCACTCCACGCAGATTCGCCAAAGATTGCAGGCTGGCTACCAGACGGATGCTTTGTCCCGACAATACGGCCTGACCGAACTTCATCTTATCAATGCCATAATTAATCATCATCTTCAAATTGTTCACTTCAATGATCTGATTCCACAGATAAGGTAACATGGACAATGTCAGATAACCATGTGCAATAGTGCTATTGAAAGGGCTTTCTACCTTGGCGCGCTCCGTATCGACATGAATCCACTGGTGGTCTAATGTAGCATCGGCAAAGAGATTGATACGCTCTTGCGGAAGATCCACATATTCAGAAACACCAATTTGCCGGCCTACCAGCTTTTCAAAATCCTCATACGAATTGATAATCACTTTTTCCATTATTCTCTATTTATTTGATGTATTAAAATGGAAACAAATATACTTCTAATTTCCACAAGTGCAAAAAAAATGTACCTTTGTTACCATGAAACGAGCCATCATTATAGGTGCCACCTCGGGCATCGGACAAGAAGTAGCCAAATTACTGATACAACAGGGTTGGCAAATCGGCATTGCCGGCAGGAGAGAGAATGCTTTACAGCAGATGAAAACCATCTCTCCAAACCAAGTAGAAATAGAAAAACTGGATGTAACCCAAGAAGATGCTACCTTACATTTGCATCGGCTGATAGAGAAGCTGGGAGGAATGGATCTGTTTTTCCTCAGTTCAGGAATTGGCTACCAAAATCTGGATTTAAACCCGGAAGTGGAACTGAATACCGCCAGCACTAATGTAGAAGGTTTTATCCGTATGGTGGCAGCAGCTTTCAGTTATTTCAAGGGAAATAAAGGAGGGCATATTGCTGTTATCAGTTCTATTGCAGGTACCAAAGGATTGGGAATTGCTCCTGCCTATTCGGCCACCAAGCGGTTTCAGAACACATACGTGGATGCTTTAGCGCAACTATCAAAGATGCAACACCTCAATATCCTGTTTACAGACATTCGACCGGGATTTGTAGCCACCGATTTACTTAAAAACGGCAAATACCCAATGCTGATGCAAGCAGACCGTGTAGCACAGCAGATCATCAGAGCTTTAAACAAGAAAAAGCGCGTAGTTGTGATAGATGTCCGCTACCGGATATTGGTGTTTTTCTGGCGCATGATCCCACGATGGCTATGGGAAAGGTTGCCTATAAAAAATTGAATTCGTATCTTTACGCTAACAAACAGAAACATGTGTCCAATTATGAAAAGAAATTCAAGATATATCCTGGCTACAGCGGCCATTGCTTTGTGCGTAGGCTCTACCCTGCCCTTCCTTGCGGGTAGCAGTACGCTGAACCCCGAACGTGACTCTGTCAAATCGGAAGTTCCGTATTGTGTCACCTCTCCCACCGTACCGGATCAAACAAGCTTTGCCGGACAAAATATAGACTTGAAACGCTACGACCATCGCGAACGTATGGATCGCGAATTGATGTCTTTTACTTATATGCATTCTACTACAATGCTTATCGTAAAGCGGGCAAACCGCTATTTTCCGGTCATAGAACCCATACTAAAGGCCAATGGCATACCCGATGACTTCAAATACCTGGCCGTTATCGAAAGCAGCCTTAACCCGCTGGCCAAATCTCCCGCAGGTGCCGCCGGATTATGGCAGTTCATGCCTGTCACCGGAAAAGAATTCGGTTTGGAAGTTAATAACAGCGTTGACGAACGTTACTTTATCGAAGA
The DNA here is from genome assembly GCA_023458215.1 of Bacteroidota bacterium. The sequence continues at coordinate 17,950 of JAEXAJ010000032.1, read as the reverse complement.
AGAGACAAAAGCCGCATGCAAATACCTGAAACAAGCCTACAATAAATATGGCAACTGGCTCTGTGTAGCTGCTGCATATAATGCCGGTCAAGGTCGTATCTCTTCGCAATTGGAAAAGCAAATGGTAGATCAGGCAGTCGATTTGTGGTTGGTCGAAGAGACTTCCCGTTACATGTTCCGCCTGCTAGCGGCCAAAGCAGTCATCAACAATCCGCAGCAATACGGTTTTCTGCTAAAGCGGGAACATCTTTATCCGCCTATCCCTTACACGGAAGTAACGGTAACTACAGGTATCGCTGACCTTGCCAAATATGCCAAGGACAATGGCATTACTTTTGCCCAACTAAAAGATGCCAATCCGTGGCTGCGCGATACTTCGTTAATGAATAAAAGCGGTCGTACGTATGTCTTAAAAATACCGACACAAGCGGGCATGCATTATGATCCGAAGAAAACAGTGCCTCATAATAAGAATTGGGTGATAGACTAAAAGAAAGTGAGGATAAATTATGATGTTAAACTTCGACTTTGTACTCAGACTATTGGTAGCAGGTATATTAGGAGCCATTATCGGACTGGATAGGGAATACCGCGCTAAAGAGGCAGGCTACCGAACTCATTTTTTGGTATCCTTGGGAAGTGCACTTATCATGATTGTATCTCAATATGGTTTTCAGGAGATAATCAAAGAAAGTAGTGTAACGTTAGACCCCAGCCGTGTAGCCGCCCAAGTGGTTAGTGGCATCGGGTTTATCGGTGCAGGTACCATTATCTTCCAAAAACAAATAGTGCGGGGGCTGACAACGGCTGCCGGCATTTGGGCAACTGCCGGCATCGGACTAGCTGTAGGTGCGGGTATGTATACCATCAGCATTGCTGCTACGTTGCTGACATTGGCCGGGCTTGAGCTTCTTAGCATTATATTCAAAAGTATCGGAATGAAAAGCTCTTCAATTACATTTTCCACTCATAATAAAGCGACTCTCAAAGAAGTTTCGGAACGCTTCAACTCCCGGGATTATATGATTGTATCTTATAATATGAAGAAACAGGGACAAGGAGATAACATCAATTATCAAGTCACAATGGTTATTAAATCAAAGAAAAGCCACGACGAAGGACATTTGTTGCAGCTAATACAAGAATTCCCTGAAGTCAGTGTGGAAAGGATTGAATAGAACTTCCTATTGTTTTTCCGTCATGTGTTTCCAATAACGCACCGGCATATCTTGCTTGTGCTTTCTGGGATTGAGTCGTTCCTTAATACAGATTGCTTTGAAATAGGTTTTCCAAAGAGACTGGAAGAGTTTTTCGTCTTTATCCATCAAGCTCTCGTCCAGCATACCGGTAACGAGGTGGGACTCCCGGCTGTTCTCATCAAAGTTCACTTGCCGCACTTCCTTTAAATCGTAATAATAGCCATAAGCCCGTTTAATATCATAGATGATCCAGCGCTGATCGGCATAGCGGTCTTTAAAGTGGTCGATAGCCAGAGGGAGTGCATTCTTTTCGGGTTCTACGGCAGCAAAGAAAGTGCCATCCGCCGCTTTCTGGAAACGGACGAATTGCAACAGACGCAAACGCTCCCAATCTACCCGCTTCCACATACGTGAGAATTCCAGTACATCGGGGTCAGCAAAGTTTGTCTCGATGGAACGGGCGGCATCGATAGCCTTGCGGATATAGCGGAATAGCAGCAAAGCCGTTTCGGGTTCCTCGGCCAACCAGCATTCGGCAAGGCAGCTCAAGGCCGATAGAGACAGCTTCTTCTGCAATCCGCGCCATACACGGTCGGCTTTTTCCCTATCAGTGATTACGGTGAAAGCCTCATCATAAAACAAGGGAAGCGGCTCTCCCTCTACAAGCAGTATATCAGGAAAAGTGCGACGGGAATAAGCTTCGAAAACAGAAGTCAACAATCCCTCAAAGGTATTATCGAACAGAAAGATATTCATTCACCAAAATCGAGCAATAGTTGGCGCTCGTCCACTTTCTTTTTACCGGGTTTAGCAATCAGCAAACTACGCACTCCTTGCGGCGTCAATTCATTGACCGTGCGCATGGGTAGTTCGTTACAGGTAATGAAGTATTGTGCTTTCTTCATCACAATGCCTATCTTCTTCAGTTCATAAAAGCCCAATTTGGAGAAACGGCGGGAAGCAACAATCAAACGAGCCGATTTCACGCCGACGCCCGGTATGCGAAGCAGCATTTCGTAATCTGCACGGTTCACATCTACCGGGAAACATTCGGGATGGCGCAAAGCCCACGATAACTTAGGATCTATCTCCAGGTCAAGGTCAGGGTAAGCGTCGTCCACAATCTCCTCCACTTTGAATTGATAGAAACGCATCAGCCAGTCTGCTTGATACAGGCGATTTTCGCGCACCAAAGGCGGTTGCTTTAATGCCGGCAGGCGGGTATCGTATGTATTCACGGAGATATAACCGGAATAATAGACGCGCCGCATGGAAGGTCCGCGGTAGAGAGCGTTCGAGAGGTAAAGGATATCTTTGTCCGTTTCTGCAGTAGCCCCTACAATCATCTGCGTACTTTGCCCGGCAGGAGCAAAACGAGGGGCGTGACGATGCTTCTTCCGTTCTTCCGAGCTTTCGATTACTCCCTGCTGGATGTACCGCATGGGGGCATATACACTTTTATGGTCTTTCTCGGGAGCCAGCATTTTGAGATTTTCTTCTTTGGGGATTTCCACATTCACGCTGAGACGGTCGGCATACAGTCCGGCTTCACGCACCAACTCACGACTGGCACCGGGAATACTTTTCAGATGAATATAGCCATTGAAACGGTGGATGGTGCGCAAGTCTTTGGCTACGCGGACAAGGCGTTCCATGGTGTAGTCGGGGTTTCGTATGACTCCGCTGCTAAGGAACAACCCTTCTATGTAATTACGACGATAGAATTCCATGGTAAGATCTACCAGCTCGCTCACTGAGAGAGTGGCTCGCGGCAAATCGTTGGAGCGACGGTTGATGCAATAGGCACAATCGTAAATGCAATAGTTGGTAAGCATTACTTTGAGCAATGAGATGCAACGTCCGTCTTCGGCAAAGCTGTGACAAATGCCCCAACCGCCTACGGTATTGCCCAGCATGCCCGCTTTATTGGAGCGCACCGTGCCACTGGAGGAACAAGAGACGTCATACTTTGCCGACTCTGCCAGTATCTTGAGTTTGTTTAGTACGTTTTCATCCATAATACTCGTGCCAAAAGTAGCAATAATCCTTAGTATAAACAAAAAAAAGACCACCAGTCATGGTAGTCTTTCACAGCATTGGATGTGCTTTTTTTCTTACTGTTTTGCAGCTTCCAAAGATGCTTTACGGAATTCCTTCATAGCTTTCTCAATTTCCAAAGAAGACTTACGAGCACGAGTTCCGGCTGCTTTGTTACCATTTTCCAACTGAGCATTTGCATCTTTTGCGAACGCAGCATACAATTCTGCTACTTTTTCAACTAATTCTTTCATAATCCTTTTTAATTACTTCGTTAATAATGTCCGACAAAAATACACTCTTTCTCGAAATAAATACAATAAAACGATATTTTTTTTGAAATAATCCGCAAAATCATCTTAAAAAAGGGTTCTTACGCGTTTTTTCTCTACTTTTGCAGCCATGAAAACGCTTACTGACACCGAATATATACACACTCTCATAGCCCAAGGAGAGCACCAACAGCAGGACTTCAAGTTCGAAATTTCTGATGCGCGAAAAATTGCCAAAACGCTCTCGGCATTTGCCAATACAAAGGGAGGAAGATTACTTATCGGCGTAAAAGATAACGGGAAAATTGCCGGTGTACGTTCCGATGAGGAGCAATATATGATAGAAGCGGCAGCCCAACTTTATTGCCGCCCGGAGGTGAACTTCAGTATGCAAACATATAAGGTAGAAGGACGTAGCGTTCTCGTAGTTCAAATAGACGAAAACGAGCGAAAACCGGTATATGCCAAAGACGAAACGGGCAGGTATCTTGCCTATATCCGCATTGAAGATGAAAATATTCTGGCTACCCCGGTTCATCTGCGCGTATGGCAACAAAGTGGAAGTCCGCAAGGGGAGTTAATAGAATATACCGAACGGGAACAATTATTGCTCGATCTGCTAGAGGAAAACGACCGGTTGTCGTTAAACCGTTATTGCAGGCTGGCACATCTTTCCCGTCGCTCGGCAGAACATCTGTTGGCTAAATTTGTTCGTTATGATATCGTAGAACCGGTATTCGAAGGGCATAAGTTCCATTTCAAACTGAAAGGTTGATGGCTTGTCAATAAAGAATACCAAGTGTAAATATACCGATTTCCGTTTTACTAAAACCCGACCGGAGATTTACTAAATCTTCGACAACGATTTACTAAATCTCCGACCGAATTTTAGTAAAACGATAACAGGCTTCATTTTCAAGCAAATGGAAGGACTACCAATTGTTTACTTTTTTCGTCAACTAATTCTTAGAACTGACATTAAATAAAGGATATGGGAATAATTAATTCAATCAATGACGTGCTGTGGACCTACATCCTGATTGCTTTATTATTGGGATGTGCCGTATGGTTCACATTGAAAACCAAGTTCGTACAATTCCGTATGATAAAAGAAATGGTACGTCTGTTGGGAGATTCGGGTGGAAAAGGCGGTGCCAATGAAAAGCATATTTCTTCTTTCCAGGCATTCGCCATTTCTATTGCCAGCCGCGTGGGTACGGGCAACCTGGCGGGAGTAGCTACGGCCATTGCGGTAGGCGGTCCGGGGGCTGTGTTCTGGATGTGGATCATAGCATTGCTGGGTGCGGCCAGCTCGTTTGTCGAGTCTACTTTGGCACAATTATATAAAGTGAAAGGAAAAGATTCCTTTATCGGTGGCCCTGCATATTATATGCGCAATGGGTTGAAACAGCCGTGGATGGGCGCTTTGTTTGCCGTACTTATCACTATTACTTTCGGGTTTGCCTTCAATTCGGTACAGAGCAATACGCTGTGCGCAGCTTTCGAGGGGGCTTTCGGGTTCGATCATGTCATTGTAGGGGGGATTATTACTGCATTAACGTTAATCATCATTTTCGGTGGTGTGCAGCGCATAGCCAAGGTGAGCAGCATTATTGTGCCTGTAATGGCATTGGGATATATTGCTTTGGCACTTATCATTGTTATTATAAGATTCAGGGAACTGCCGGCTGTCATAGAATTGATCGTCGGCCATGCCTTCGGATGGGACGCAGCCCTAGGGGGTGGCGTAGGTATCGCTCTGATGCAAGGCATCAAGCGCGGATTGTTCAGCAACGAAGCCGGTATGGGTTCGGCGCCTAATGTGGCGGCAACTGCCCACGTCAGCCATCCGGTAAAGCAGGGGTTGATTCAGACTTTGGGAGTATTTACCGATACGCTTATTATATGCACCTGCACGGCTTTCATTATTCTTTTTAGCGGTGCTCCGCTGGATGGCTCTACCAATGGCGTGCAACTGACGCAACTGGCATTGACTAATGAGATTGGTCCGCTGGGCAGCATCTTTGTTGCGGTTGCCCTGTTCTTCTTCGCATTCAGCAGTATCTTAGGAAACTATTATTACGGCGAAGCGAATGTGCGTTACCTGACGCAGAAAAAATGGGTAGTAAGCGCTTACCGTATTCTGGTGGGCGGCATGGTGATGTTTGGCGCCCTTGCAGCACTGGACGTGGCTTGGAGTCTTGCCGACATCACGATGGGGCTTATGGCACTCTGCAATCTTATCGCCATCAGCCTGCTGGGCAAATATGCTTTCAGGTTACTGGGAGATTACCGTGCACAGAAGCAGGCGGGTATCAAAGATCCTGTCTTCACAAAAGATCGGCTGAAAGATATTGAAGGGGACATAGAATGTTGGTGATTCTCATTTTTTTATGTTAACTTTGCGCCATTAAAATTGCATAAAAAATAATATCATGGGAATATTTAGCAAACTATTTAATAAAAACAGCGAAGGTGTACCTTCAAAAAACGTGGAAGACTTCGTTTCACTGACACGTGTTTACTTCCAATCCGTGATTGCCGCCAACTTGGGCATTACCAATATCCGCTACGTACCGGATGTAGCCAACTTCAAGCGTCTGTTCAAAATCCCGACTCAAGGCGGTCGCCTGGGACAAGCAGAGAAATCGGCTTCACGCAAGATGTTGATGCAGGATTACGGTATCAGCGAAAACTTCTTCAAAGAAATCGACGCATCCATCAAGAAGCATTGCCGCACGCAAAACGACGTACAAGCGTACCTCTTCATGTACCAAGGTTTCTCGCAAGACCTGATGATGCTGATGGGTAACTTGATGCAATGGAAATTCCGCATGCCGTCTGTCTTCAAAGGCGCCTTGCGAACCATGACGCAGAAGACCGTGCACGACGTCTGCACCAAGACCGTATGGAAGAAGGACGATGTACACAAAACAGCCATGACCGTGCGCCAGTACAAAGAGCGGCTGGGGTATTCGGAAGATTGGATGACGGAGTATGTATATAATGTAGTAATGCTGGCAAAGAAAGAGCCTAAAAATAAAGATGCGGAGGCTACAAAAGCATAAGCAACCCAAAGCAAACGGATAATTTATTCTGTTAGCAAAAGAAAAAGAATTTTAAAGTATTCGATAAGCAAGCAGGCGGGAAAGTGATTTCTCGCCTTTTTTTGTTACTTTTATCAGTTCGGATTTTCCCACACATGGAATTCTATGCGCATTTCAGCGCTTATCTATATTATTATTAACTTCAAAAAACAAGAACTGCTTATGAAACAAAAGAAAATGCTTGCACTCACTCTTTCTCAATTGGAACAACTCTATCGACACGAACTCCCCGAACTGGTCAGTATCGCTACTCACAGCAACGATGCAGCAGCTTTTAAAGCCAGTCTTTCGGAGTACATTGCCGGACATCCACAGGCAGAAAGTGAGGCTGGTAAGCAAATTCGACTCCTGATTGAATTTGACGGGCAAGACGTTTACGAACTCTCCACCGAGCAACAATTGCCCATATCAACTTTATCAATGCTCTATTCATTCCTTACCAGGCAATGGGAAGAGGAAACAGAAACGGATTTGTATATCGACCTGTTCCAACAATTCAAACGCCTCGAACAGCCCGCACCCGCCCTGCCCTCCGGACAAAAAGTAAAAGCCCTGACCGAACGGTGGGCCACCGGATTGGACGAAGATGTATTACTCATTCGTAGCAAAAACAAAGAGCGCATGCTTCATATTCTAGTCGAAAAGATTGAGCATCGCAAAAACCCCGCCTCCCGCTTCTATTTCAAAGAGGGACTCAGTTACGAAGAAAAGCTAAGCCTTGTTCGTGAATGGTGGAATGACTTTCGTTTCCACCTCGCCATGGCCGTAAAGAGCCCTACGGAATTGAACCGCCTGCTCGGAAACTCTCTTTCCGCCGAAACGATGTACCTGCTCACAAAAGCCCGCAAGAAAGGAATGCCCTTCTTTGCCACTCCTTATTATCTGTCGTTGCTGGACTGCACCGGCAATGGATATGACGATGAAGCCCTGCGCAGCTACATCCTCTATTCACCCCAACTGGTCGATACCTACGGCCAAATCCGTGCTTGGGAGCGCGAGGACATCGTAGAAGAGGGCAAGCCCAACGCCGCCGGCTGGTTATTGCCCGACGGGCACAACATTCACCGCCGTTACCCGGAAGTAGCCATCCTCATCCCCGACACCATGGGACGCGCCTGTGGCGGATTGTGTGCCTCTTGCCAACGCATGTACGACTTTCAAAGCAAACGGCTTAACTTTGAATTCGAAGAGCTACGGCCCAAAGAGTCTTGGGAAAAGAAGCTGCGCCGGTTAATGACATACTTTGAAGAAGATACGCAGCTTCGTGACATCCTCATTACGGGCGGTGATGCGCTGATGAGTCAGAACAAGACCTTGCGCAACATACTGGATGCCGTCTACCGCATGGCTGTACGCAAACGGAAAGCGAATCAGGAACGCCCCGAAGGCGAGAAGTATGCCGAACTGCAACGGATTCGTCTGGGCTCTCGTCTGCCCGCCTATCTGCCCATGCGCATCAACGACGAATTGATAGAAATCCTACGGGAGTTTAAGGAGAAAGCATCTACGATAGGTATTCGTCAGTTCATCATCCAAACCCATTTCCAGACGCCACTCGAAGTGACTCCCGAAGCGGCGGAGGGAATACGCAAGTTATTGTCGGCAGGCTGGCTCATCGACAATCAGCTAGTCTACAACGTAGCCGCTTCCCGACGGGGACATACTACCCGGTTGCGCCAGGTGCTCAATCAGTTGGGTGTAGTGGGTTACTATACTTTCTCCGTCAAAGGATTCGAAGAAAACAATGCGGTATTCGCACCGAACAGTCGCTCCGTGCAGGAACAACTGGAAGAAAAGCGTTTCGGAAAACTATCGAAAGAAGATGCACATACCCTGTCTGTATTATTGCAAACAGCCTCCGACCCCGCCGCCTGCATCCGCCGTTTCCTGAAAACAAACCACTTGCCTTTCCTTGCCACCGACCGGAACGTACTGAACCTGCCCGCCATCGGCAAGAGCATGACCTTCCACATGGTAGGTATCACGAACGATGGCAAGCGAATCCTGCGTTTCGACCATGACGGCACCCGGCGCCACAGTCCTATCATCGACCGCCTGGGGCAAGTGTATATTGTCGAAAACAAATCCATCGCCTCCTACCTGCGCCAACTGCAAACGATGGGTGAAGACGTGGAAGAATATGCTACCATCTGGAATTACACGGAAGGTAACACCGAATCACGGTTCAGCCTCTACGAATATCCCGATTTCCCGTTCAAGATGACTGAAAGGATGAGTAATCTGGAAATTGCCGAATAGCATAAGTAGTCTTCAAGCGGTAGTATCCCAAATAATCCGTACTTTTGCAGACATAAACAATGAATCAGGAAAGTATGGAAATAGAACAACATCCTTTAGAACCTTTCCTCCCCGGCAATGCTCGTCTGCTCATGTTGGGGAGTTTTCCTCCACAAAAAAAACGGTGGTCTATGGAGTTTTACTACCCCAACTGGAACAACGACATGTGGAGGATCGTGGGGTTCTTATTTTTCAATGACAAAGATTACTTTGTAGATAAAGCAAAGAAAACATTCCGCAAAGAGTTACTGATCAGTTTCTTGCAGGAGAAAGGTATTGCTATATTCGATACAGCATCTTCTATACGCCGACTGCAAGACAATGCTTCGGATAAATTCCTCGAAGTGGTGCAGCCTACGGATATTCCTGCATTACTCCATCAGATACCGCAATGCCGAGCCATCGTTACTACAGGCGAGAAAGCTACCGACACACTCTGCGCCCAATTCTCGATAGAAAAGCCCAAGGTAGGTGACTTCACGGAATTTCTTTTCGAGCAGCAACCCATGCGTTTATACCGTATGCCTTCTTCTTCGCGAGCTTATCCGCTCGCCTTAGAAAAAAAAGCGGCAGCGTATCGCATTATGTTTCAGGACTTACAAATGTTGTAAGCAACTTTCTCTCTAAAATAAGAGTGTTACTTATTTGCATATTTGAAAGTTTACATTACCTTTGCAACCGCAAACACGGGAGTAGCTCAGTTGGTAGAGCACCGGTCTCCAAAACCGGGTGTCGGGAGTTCGAGCCTCTCCTCCCGTGCTAAAAAGAAAACAGCTGTAAATAATTTATTTACAGCTGTTTTCTTTTAGAAATCAAATAATCATCTTCCTTCTTTTATTCTATTCATCCAAGCTTTTAATAATCTTCAATGCTTTTATAGCCGGAGGAAATCCTATATAAGGCAAGCATTGCACTACCGCGGTGGCAAGCTTCTCCCTACTATTACCCAGTTTTATGTTACTTTGTCCGTGAGACACCAACTGGCTATCTGCCCCCAATGTAGTTAATACACAATATATCAGCAGTTCACGGGTTGGTATATCCAAGCCATTGCGGGTATAGATATCACCAAAACAAAACTCGGTAAGGAAACGTGCCGTTTCGCTGCCCAAACCTCCGGGAACATCCTTTAGCATTTCCTTTATCTCATCTCCGTAAAGCGGGGTTTGAATGGCGGCACCTTTTTCATAACGGTTGCTTTCGGTTACAGTACCTTGCGCTTCCAATGGAAGGGAAATAGCACGTTCCTTGAACACTTCGTTAATTGTGGCTAGCGCATTCAACGTTTTTGGGAAACCAATAAACGGAGCACATAAGTAAACAAGCTCCCGAAGCTCAACCGGAGTAACTCCCACATTCAGGGCCGCACCCGCATGGGACTTTAGTTGAGGTAAAGTCTGCATCGTAGTTAATGTAATGCAGGTTATCATTTCACGGGTTCTCTTATCTAAATTGCCGGCACGGAATACCTCGCCAAAGATATATTTCTGAAGTATATCCATCATTTCAGGGTCTGTGCCTTGCCCGGTTAATGCTTCCCCACCGAAAAGTTCGGTGTAATTCTCTTTGCAGGATTTAATTCTGTCAGTGGCATGGTTTGAGGGGGCTTGCGACGGTGACGTAAAAGCGTTCACAGCTTTGGTATATTCTTCTTCGCTCACCGGCTCCTGCCAAGTGTTCTTATTAGTCTGCGGATTGCATTCTACTGCAAGGTGCGAGAACCAACTATCCGGGGCTGCGCCATGCCAATGCTCCACATTCGGGGCTATTTCGACGATATCACCGGGGAGTAGACGCTGTGCCGGTTTTCCACGCTCCTGATAATATCCTATTCCACCTACTGCTATGAGTATCTGGCCACCCGTATGGCTGTGCCAGTTGTTACGGCAACCCGGTTCAAAGGTTACATTGAACATGGGTACATTCAAATCTTTATTACCGGTGAGTGGTGCCAACCAAGATTTGCCTGTGAAATACTTTTCAAATCCGGCATTCTCGTTGCCTGTCGGAAAGACACTGATTTTGGGAACTTCTGTTGTTTTCATCTCTTGTGCATTAGTGCTAACTACACCAGTCAGTAGCATAACTGACATAGTTATGATTATTCTTTTAATATTCATATACGCAGACATTTATAGTATATTCATACTGCAAATGTAGTGCAGTTAGTCTATAAGCACTGTATACTAATTACTGAAAGATTTACCAAAATTACAGTTCCGCTTGTTGCAGTTGCAATAAAGATTACCGGATGTCTATCAATTTATGGGTTTGCAGGCTGAGCCGCCATTGGGGATGTTGCATCACACAGGCTACCGTCTCACTGATATTGCTACAGGAACACGGTTGCAGAAAGTAATGCTTGGCAGCAAGCTGTTCGTATACAGCCAAATCCTGCCCTTCATACACCACTTTCACTTCATCGATACGGTCTATCTGTACCTTTGCTCCTTGTTTTGGGGAACAAGTCACCCAGTCTATGTTTTCCGGCAACGAATGTGTACCGTTGGTCTCGATGCATACATACTTACCGGACTGACGTAGCAGATCTACAAAATGACGGTCAATCCATAGCGAAGGTTCGCCACCGGTCAGTATCACTGTAGCGGCAGGGTGTTTCTTCACCTCCGCCAGTATTTCTTCGTCGGACATCCAAATCCCCTCTTCATGCTGAGTATCGCAGAAAGAACACTTCAAATTGCAGCCGGAGAAACGAATAAAGACCGCCGGAGTACCCGTGTGAAAACCTTCTCCCTGCAAACTATAAAAGATTTCGTTAATCTTTCTCATAGACAGCAACGTTTGATTCGGACTCCTGCACTTCTACCTTAAAGCAGGTCGGTATCTGATCGCAGATCCAACGGGCAATATTTTCGGCTGTAGGATTAAAAGCAAGCACCTCGTTCAGGTTTTGATGGTCCAATTGTTCTTTCACCACTTGCTTGATGTGGCTGAAATCAACTACCATCCCATCAACATTGAGTTCGCGGGAACGACAATAAACTGTGATAATCCAATTGTGACCATGTAGATTTTCACACTTGCTACGGTAAGAAAGGTTCAGACTATGGGCAGCCGAAACTTCCATACGTTTGATGACTGTGTACATACTGTTAATACGCTAATTAATACTATTATAAGGGTTACCGCATCTAATGTCACCTTGATGCAGCCGCAAAAGTACAAAAATCTTAGGATTTATCTATCGGTTCACCCTCAGTTATTGGAATACGCAAAGAGAATTTCCCACTTGGCGCTCAGCGCTTCCACAAGGAGTATTAGCAATACCTTTATCCGGCAAAGCCGCACTCCACAAGGTAGATGAGCCTCCTCCATCCAAATTCAGGGCATCCTTACCGCCCAAAATGCGAATCATGTGGGTAAGTTCGGGAATATTGACGCCCTCCGATTTTCCTTTTAAACGTCCATCCACCACTATGAGCAGTACTTTCTTATCTTTGGTAAGCGCCACGGCACTACGGGGATGCTTCGTATTTACAAAACCCTGGTTGCAAGCAGACAAGTCACGTACTTTTCCATCCAGCAGCATCAAAGGGCCTGAAACCAGAACGGTACCTTTTTTCAGCGTACATGCCTTTTCGTCTTGTTTGCTCCAAGGCATAAGTTGCAAATTTCCTTTCTTGATAAGCATTGCCCCATTGGATACCGTACCCAAAGTACCGACAGAGGTAGTATCGATAACAGCACCATCTTTACGCAGATAACAAACCGAATTACCTACCTGCATATCGAAATAAGAGCCATTGATAGCCGCCACTGCCCCCGCTTTACGTGCAGCCGTACTGGTCTTTTCTTTGGGATTGTGAATAAGTACATCCAAATTAGCATGTTTCGGGGATATTTCAAAAATAGAAACCTCCTGAGGAACTCCATAGAGGGAGGTAAATACCGCTTTCCGGAAAAGAATGCCTTTTTGCAAAGTTTCCACCTGCCAATCGGCAGAAACAAGAGCGAGAGAATCGGACGCTGTTTGCGCCATTGCGGTATATATGCCGCAACAAAAAAGGAACATTAAGAATATCTTCTTCTTCATAAGATGTGATTGTATTAACAGCAGGACATCCACTATCCGGCTTTTATGCCACAAACATAACCATTTTTCGTAAGTTATGAGTTATAAGCTAAAAGAAAGATAAGCAAATAATTCATAGCAGTTCGTAGCTGCATACCTGAATAGGCATATCGAGATTATGCAACACTTTCTCCAATTGAACGCCCTCGCGGTTGTCATACTCATAACCGAAAGTGGCACGAATGCCTTGCAAGATAAACTGCGTGGCACGATCCAGCGCAATGGGCAGACTATCGCCTTGCAACAAAGCGCCCGTAATGACACTGGTAAAGGTGTCTCCCGTACCGGGATAATGGGCAGGCAGGTAAGGACAGGTTACTTTCCAGTAACGGTTGCCGTTGCGGTTATAGGCATATACAGAGGTTTTGTGTTTATCTCCCTGCACAGGAACACTGGTGATAATCACCACTTCGGGGCCACAATCGGAAAGCCGGCTCAGATACGATTTCAGTTCATCGTCGGTATTCTGTTCTTTATAGGGGATATCCAAAAGATAGAAAAGTTCTGTCAGATTGGGGGTAATGACATCGGCTTTCGTGATGAGATGCTTCATTTCTCCGATCATGGAGTCGTTGAAGTTGGCATACAGTCGCCCGTTATCTCCCAACACAGGATCGACTACGACCAAACCGTCCGGACGGCGAAAGTCATCAATAAAATCAGATACAATGCGTATCTGCCGCGGGGAGCCTAGATAACCGGTATAGAAGGCATCAAACGTCACTCCCAGTTTCTTCCATTCAGAGATAATCTTCGGCATCTCGTCCGTCAGATCAAGAAAAGAGAACTCCGGATATTGGGTATGACTGGACAATACAGCCGTCGGCAAGGGACACACCTGGAAGCCCATTGACGAAAGAATGGGAATGACAACCGTCAGAGAAACCCGTCCTACTCCCGATAGGTCGTGAACGGCAACAACTTTCTTTACTTTATTCGCGTACATATTATCAATCTTATTTTTCTTACATTTGTGGCATGAAAACGATTTGCATCATTATAGGCACTATTTCACTGGCACTCGGCATCATCGGCATCTTTGTGCCGTTGCTGCCCACTACTCCTTTCCTGCTACTCACTGCTGCGCTCTATTTCAGAGGTTCGCCCCGGCTATATCAATGGCTGTTAAGCCACAAGCACCTTGGCCCTTACATCCGTAACTATCGTGAAAACAAGGCCATCCCGTTGCGAGCAAAAATTATCTCTCTGACGCTGATGTGGGGAACCATGCTTTACTGCATCTTCTTCCTGATTCCGTTGGTGTGGGTCAAGGTGTTGATGTTCCTTGTAGCAGCAGGAGTTACCTATCACATTCTTTCGTTCAAGACGCTAAGATAAAGGTTTCAAGATTGTAAAAGAACAATAGATTCTGAAGAATTGTTTTTAATTTATCATTTTACCGCTCCGCCTAACTGCCCGAAATACTCGCTCAACGCTTTCCGTGCCTCGACATGCTTCTCCGCCCATGGTTTAGCCGAATTCTCGCCAATGACATCCGTCACGTACTTCACCGCAATAAACGGAACGTTCTTGGCACGGCACACAAACGCTTGGGCATAGGCTTCCATATCCACCACATCCCCTTCTATATCAGATGCATCGGACTGAAATGTATCTCCGGTATTGCAGACGCCTTCCTTTTTCCAATGCTGACAATAGCCTTTCTGTGCCAGTAGTTCGGAGGAGTCAATCTCATACTCTGCACCAAACTCTGCCGACAGCTTCAGATCGCGGTCAACGAAGTGGCAGCATCCGATAATATCTCCTACCCGATGGCGCAAGGTTCCGGCAGTACCTATGTTCACCACCAAATCGGGCTGCCCGTGATTGATAGCTTCGGAAAGATAAAAAGCCGACTTCGTCTTTCCCACTCCTGTGCGCAGATAACCTATATGCACCTCGTCTTCCCCAATCAGACCGGGGAACTTTAATTCCGTAAACTCCTCTTGCGTGGAGTATGTCACCAAGATTCTCATTTCTATACCACTATTTGATTATATAACTCTTTAATGCCTCCACGTACTCCTCGAAAGCGTCGATCCCTTTGGGAGTTATCTTGCAAACGGTGCAAGGCATTTTTCCTTTAAATGTCTTCGTCACCTCCACATAGCCGGCTGTACTTAGCTTGTCAATCTGCACGCTAAGATTTCCTGCCGTAGCCCCGGTCTGCTGACGAATATAGACAAAGTCCGCTTCCTCCACACTGATGAGCAACGACATTACGGCAAGCCGCAGTTCGGAGTGGAGCAATGGGTTCAGTTCTTTAAACATATCAATTATTTTTCTTCTTACTAACTAAAAACGCATACAGAGACATCCCCACTAAAGGCAAATGATAAAGTCCCAAATAAAAACCCGCATTAGTAGCAAAGCTTCCCATGTTGTAACAACCGATGATAAATCCAACAACTGCCGTTACCCGCAGCAAAGTTACATCAATATCTCTTTTACTCAATATAAGCAGGGTAAGAAATACGGGTGTCATCGGACAGAATGCCATTGCGGAAGCTCCGGTGAAGAGATGCATCAAGTTCCAGTCCGGAGTTATCTCTTGCGGCAGATCCATAGGCCACCACAAGCAGAAGAATGCTACGGGAATAATCCAGGCCGTCTTCAGGTTCAGATTACTGAAGGTGAAACGGCTATTCCCCAGTAGTGCTCCTTTGAACCACAGGAAAGCTACCAACAACATCATTACTACATTAACGGTAACAATACTAAGACCATACTTTTCTGTTAACGCTACATTCTGTATGATAGTATATAATGTGAAGCAGCAACCTGCATAGAGCATAAACCATCGGGACACCTTCTCTCTTCGAATCGCCAGCAACAATAGCATACAAATTGCCAATATTTGGAAAATCCAGGCATACGGATACATATCTTGGATAAAAGCACTTGACAGTGTGCTGATAATTATCCCCCCAATATTATCCCATTCAAAACCCTTAGTTGCAATAGGGGGTAAAACAATCTGCATAACCATTATCAATACTATAAACTTCCAAGTCAACAGAAACTTATCCAATGTATTGTTGAGTGTTTTCATATCGTCCCTCATTTCCTTTGTGATGCTTCTTTTCGCGCCTTATAATTCAGGATATGTCCCGGAATAACCATTGCAAAAAGAATCGCTAATGCAAACTCCAGCAAAATAAGATGCGAAGGAACTTTATCCCAAACAGCAAACATCATATCCAAGCCTAATGCAGCTGCAAAACTAGGGAAACCGGAAAATACGGTATAGCGAATGATACATCCCGTAAAAATACTCCCCAAAGACATGAGAACAGTACAAAACGGTAAAATCAAAGCAAATGATTTAGTAAAAGTGGCACCAATGACAACCGCCATACACAAAACTCCCAATATTTGCCACATCTCGTTCAACACTTTATCACCATACATTTTTACGGGTTTCTGCTGCTTACGCAACAAGATCAAAGTCAATGAATAGCCAATGACAGGAATCCCCCAAAAGCCCCACATCCATTCCGGATTCTTCGTAAAATAAACTCCTGCCCATGTTACTAACGTCACTAACATAGCCACATATCCCCACACCAAAAACATATTTCCGCTACCGGCATCCAGTCTATGGCGTGTATTCTGTATCATTTGAGCGATAAGTTCCAAACTCTCTTTCTCATTCAATTTCTTATCTTCCATAATTATACTGCTTGATTATTACTTTTTTGTCGCTTTTTGCACATCCACCAGTTCCACATTCACTACCTTCGTATCCGCCTTTACATCCAAATCTACAATTGCACAATATTCCGACGGTACTCCTTCTTTTTTATCCAATTGAAAATTGCCGTTTTCATCGTGATAAACAAACAGTTTACACTTTCCTTCCGGCACATCTTTCAACTCTAGTACCGCATCGCCTACTTTGGCATCTACCATATTATACTGCCCTTTATCCGTGGCAATCATCACCTTTCCTTTAGCAGAAGGAACATTCATCACCTTCACTATCAAGTCACCTTGCGCTGCCACTGTAAGTGTGCACACACTAAAAGCAGCCAACATAACCCACTTACAACCAATTGTTTTCATAATAATTTCTTTTTAAATATTACTCAAATAAATCACATTCAGGGTTCGAACTCCGCTGCAAATATAAGTAGTTTATTTTATAAACCAAATTATAATATAGATTATTTTATAAAAACACCAATATCGCATACCAGCCCTATCGATACCACCCATAAGAAAGCTTTCTATCGAGTACAACAACCTCCTATACCGAGCATCACTCGCATTACGACCGAGCATAGCTCAGTATACGACTGAGCATCTACAACATGGGGATCTTTATTCAAAAAAGACCCGGATGTTTTACCCTAAAAGATCCGGATGTATTGGGGCAAAAGATCCCCATCTTTTGGGGTAAAAGACCCGGATGTATTCACCACTCAGTCGTATACTGAGCTATGCTCGGTCGTATGGTGAACGATGCTCACCATACGTCTCTCCGTCCTTCTATATTTATATCGCCTCCAAACCATGATAAAAGAGCACAAAAAGAGAAAAGGACCGAAGCAAAAGAAGAAAAAACATAATAATTTGCCCGTACAAGCACATTTTCCTTGAAAAGTTTTTGTAATCTCCAAGTAAATCGTATTTTTGTGTACAATTTTGGTGTAGTAATGACAGACGAAGAAAAGAAGCTATTAAGTACCTTTGAAGCTAGACTGCGGCATTTAATCTATCTGCATGATGAATTAAAGCGCGAAAATGCTGAACTAAAGCAACTTCTCGAAGCCAAAGAAGAAGAATGCGAGAAGATACAAGCCGATTATAAGGAGCTGGAACTTAACTACACGAACCTAAAAACAGCTACGACAATCAGCCTTAACGGCAGTGACGTGAAAGAGACGAAACTGCGATTGTCCAAATTAGTGCGTGAAGTCGATAAATGCATCGCTTTGTTGA
>JAEXAJ010000031.1 GCA_023458215.1 Bacteroidota bacterium | reverse complement strand
GTATTGTGCTACCGACTACTACAACTTTCTCTTCGATCAAGCCAGCCATTTCCGGATACGTCTCATCGCTTCCACACAATCTTCGTGTTTGCCGAAAGCAGTCAGCCGGATATATCCTTCGCCGCTCGGTCCGAATCCAATACCGGGAGTACCCACTACGTTGGCTTCATAGAGCATTTGTTCGAAGAATCGCCAGGAGCTTGTGTCTTTGGGAGTTTTCAGCCAAAGGTAAGGGGCATTCACTCCGCCATACACTTTTAGTCCGCTTGCTTCGAGGCCTTCCTTCATGGTGCGGGCATTGGTCATGTAGTAGTCAATCGTTTCCTTTATCTGTTGTCTTCCTTCGGGTGTGTAGATGGCTTCTGCTGCCCGCTGGGTGATGTAGCTGGTTCCGTTGAATTTAGTGCACTGACGGCGGTTCCACAGTTTGTTCAGTGAGATGCGTTCGCCTAGCAGTGTGCCGGCAGTGAGTTCTTTCGGTACTACCGTATAGCCACAACGTATTCCCGTAAATCCGGCAGTCTTCGAAAAGCTACGGAACTCGATGGCGCATTTTTTGGCACCTCTGATTTCATAGATGGAGTGGGGCACCTCATCTTCCTGAATAAAAGCTTCGTATGCGGCGTCAAACAGGATCAACGTATCGTTAGCAAGGGCATAGTCCACCCATTTTTTCAGTTCAGCCTTGGTCAGAGTCGTACCCGTCGGGTTGTTGGGGTAGCAGAGGTAAACAATGTCGATGCGTTTGTTCGGTATCTCGGGAATAAAATGGTTTTCGGCAGTGCAAGGCATGTAAGTCACATTGCTCCATTTTCCATCTTCTTCCAGCACGCCGGCTCGTCCGCACATCACGTTGCTGTCGATATATACCGGATATATCGGATCGGTTACGCCTACGCTGTTGTCATGGCGAAGAATATCCCCAATGTTTCCCGTGTCGCTTTTGGCTCCGTCGTTTATAAAAATTTCGGTAGGGCCAAACTGGACACCACGCGGAATAAAGTCATGTTTGATGATTGCATCAATCAAAAAGTCATACCCCTGCTCAGGGCCGTAGCCACGGAAGGTCGTTGCATCAGTCATCTCTTCCACTGCCTTGTGCATCGCTTCGATGCAAACTGGTGGCAGTGGTCGGGTGACATCTCCTATCCCCAAGCGGATGAGGTCTTGCTTGGGGTGTGTTATCCTGAATGTATTTACCTTTTTGGCTATGTCCGAGAATAAGTAACTACCCGGCAGCTTTAAAAAATGTTCGTTAACTAATGCCATATCTTTGCTTTTTATTATAAAGATCTTCTTTCATTTACCACTCTATCACCTCATCACCCTATCACTCTTCTTCCACCCTTCCATCAAATACCTTTGTGGCTCCTCCTGTCATAAATACATGATTGGTAGCGGCATCCCATTCAATGGTCAGTGAGCCTCCATCCATGATGATAATTGATTTTCTTCCGGCGCGTCCGGTGCGAAAGGCAGCTACGGCAGTGGCACATGCTCCTGTTCCGCAGGCTTGAGTGATGCCCGAACCACGTTCCCAGACACGCATTCGTATTTTCCCTTCTCCTAATACTTGTGCAAATTCTACATTGATACGTTCGGGAAAGAGGGGATGATTCTCTAATTGGGGACCTATAACCGGAAGATCTATTTCAGTAATGTCATTGACGAAAATAACCAAATGTGGGTTACCCATAGATAAGGTAGTTCCTACATAGCGTTTTCCTTCTATATGAATAGGCTGTTCTTTCATGGGCTTGGCCCCTTTCCCGTCGTAATCTGCCGGTTCTTCGACAGGAATGCCCATATCTACGGTTATGGTATCCACTTTATTGTCTGCAATATGCAACTTCAGTACTTTTACACCCGACAGTGTGTCAAGGGTGATTTCTGTTTTCCGGGTTAATCCGTATTCATAAAGATACTTTCCGATACATCGGCTAGCGTTACCGCACATCATGGCTTCTGAGCCGTCAGCATTGAAGATACGCATACTGAAATCCGCTTTTTCGGAGAGACCGATAAGTACCAGACCATCGCTACCAATTCCTGTATGTGGTGCACTCCATTTCTTCGCAAGTTCTTCCGGACTTTCGATAGGGTATTTGGTCGTATCTACATAGATGTAGTCGTTTCCGGCACCATGCATCTTTGTGAATTCTATAGTCTTTGTCATTTTGTACTATATTTATTGTCTGATATATCTTTTTGTATTATTCTGATGCAAATATATATCTTTTTGTTTTATAGTTAATCAGATATAATATCTATTCTCTATTCTTTTTTGATAAAACTTACATTTAGTGCAAATATAGCTTATTCTGCTTTCAAATTATAAGTATGGAACATTAGAATCGTATTAATTGTAATTAATATGAACTGTTGTTTGACCATTGGATGATGAAAATGATTGTTAATGTGATTGATTGCTTTCTTTTTAAACAATAAAACCGCTTCATTGTTTGCATAATGAAGCGGTTTTTCTTTGTTTTGTATCTATGTGTATACGGTTGGACTACTTTTTCTTTAGAATTTCTTCTAATAATACAGGTTCATTAGTCGTAATGAAATCTGTGCCTTGGGCAATGAGCCATTCCATGTCTTTGGCTTCGTTTACTGTCCAGGCATTTACTTTCATACCGAGTTTATGGCACTCTTTGATCCATTCGGGGTTTTTCTGAAACACGCTGAAGTGATAGTCCGGACCGGCGCATCCCCATTCTTTCAATTCGGCAGGGCTGGCATCTCCGGTCAGGTAGTAGACGGGAGTACCTTTGGGTGCCAGACGAATAAATTCTTTAAGGGCATGTTTGGAGAAAGTGATGTACTCTGTACGGTTTTCCAGTCCCATGTCTTTTATCATTTTCACAATACCTTCTACGGCACGTGTTTCTTGTTCCGGTGTTTTATGGGCTTTCAATTCCAGGATGAGGCGGGTTTTCAGGTTTCGGGCTTTATCCAGGTATTGTTGCAGGGTGGGGAGTTGTTCGCCATTATCCAGTTCTACGGCAGTACATACCTTAGATGTGGCATTTTGCATGGTTACTCCTTTAAATGTTTCGTCGTGGTTTACTACCAGTACATTATCAGCAGTGAGCCATACGTCGAACTCGGAACCGTAACAGTTGATGGAGTCCGCTTTTACAAGTGCGGCAATGGAATTTTGAGCGGAACCGTCGGTAGTCCAATACCCACGGTGTGCGATAACTTGAGTTTTCTGTGCCTGCAAAGCTCCACATGCTGTAAGCAGTAGAGCAGAGGCAAGGATAATGTTTTTTAGATTCATTGTATTCAGGAGATATTTCAAGTTTTTAACTCCATTCAAACTTCTCGATCTTCATGTTACCCAGTTTTTGTATTTGGGGAACTAAAGTGATAAAATGCGCTGTTTGCTCATGTGCGGAAAGTGATTCTTCGTTGAGCCATGTTTCACAAATCATCAGGACTTCTTTACGGGTGGAACTTTCGAAGATATCGTATGCAATACAACCTTTATCATTCAAAGACGATGCAACCAGTTCCTTAGCTAATTCAAGTAAAGAGGCGCGGTTGGCTTCAGTTACTTGGATAAATACGTTTAATCTAATCATGTTTATTTAATTTTAGTATGCTGCAAAAGTAAATGATTATATCCGAAAATTGATGAAAAGAATATTAAATTTCAATGATAAGCTTCTTCATGTACTCCTGCAACAGCACGACCACTCGGATCGTTCTTGCCTTGAAAAGAGGCATCCCATGCCAGGGCTTCCGCGGTGGAACAAGCTACGCTAGGTACACTGGGCACACTTCGTGCCGCACTTTCGCTGGGGAAGTGTTCTTCGAAGATGCTGCGGTAGTAGTATTCTTCCTTGTTCATCGGAGTGTTGATGGGAAAACGTTCGGCGGCATGCTCCATTTGTTCGTCACTGACGGCGGCGGCAGTGATGCTCTTCAGGGTGTCGATCCAGTTGTAGCCCACACCGTCGGAGAATTGCTCTTTCTGACGCCAGGCAATCTTTTCGGGCAGCATGTCGGCGAAGGCTTCACGAACGATCTTCTTTTCTATGACATTGCCGGGACACATCTTTGCGGAGGGATTGAGACGCATGGCTACCTCAAGAAATTCTTTGTCGAGGAAAGGCACACGCCCTTCCACTCCCCAGGCAGCAAGGCTTTTGTTGGCACGCAGGCAGTCATAGAGATGAAGTTTGGAAAGCTTGCGTACGGTTTCTTCATGAAAAGCCTGTGGGGTGGGTGCTTTGTGGAAATAGAGGTAACCGCCGAATACTTCGTCGGCACCTTCGCCGCTAAGCACCATCTTGATGCCCATGCTTTTGATGACACGTGCCAACAAATACATCGGGGTGGAGGCGCGAACGGTAGTCACATCGTAGGTTTCGATGAAGTAGATGACGTCGCGTATCGCATCGAGCCCTTCCTGAATGGTATAATTTATTTCGTGATGGATCGTTCCGATGTGTTGGGCTACCTCGCGGGCTTTCAGCAAATCGGGCGCACCTTTCAGTCCGATGGCAAAAGAATGGAGTTGGGGCCACCAGGCATCGGCTTTATTATCGGTTTCAATCCGTTTGGAAGCATATTTCTTGGCAATGGCGGAGATGACGGAACTATCGAGGCCACCGGACAGGAGAACACCGTATGGGACGTCGGACATCAGTTGACGCTGTACGGCAGCTTCAAGGGCATCCCGCAGGGCATCTACCTGTATGTTATAGGCTTTGCGATCTATGGGGCTATGAAGATTGTTACGGTCGGCTGCCGGGGTGTAGTTGTCTTTTACGGCATCGTATGATGTCCAGCTGCGAGTGTACCAACGACGGGGTTTGCCGTCACGTCCCCATAAGAAATGTCCGGGAGGAAAGGGTTCGTATTCGTCGCAGAAACCTTCCAGACCTTTTAGTTCACTGGCTACGTAAATGTGTCCTTCTTTGTCTTTCCCTATATATAAAGGTATAACGCCGATAGGGTCACGCGCAATGAGATAATCATCGGTTTCTTCATCATAGAGGGCAAAGGCGAAGATGCCGTTCAATTCTTCGAGAAAATTAATACCTTTATTTTGGTAAAGGGCGAGGATTACTTCACAATCGGAGCCGGTCTGGAAGTTGTAAAGGCTGGCATACTGGTTACGGATATCCCGATGGTTGTATATTTCGCCATTCACGGCAAGCACTTGCTTGCGGTTGGGTGAGTATAAAGGTTGTCCGCCCGACTCGGGATCGACGATGGAAAGGCGTTCGTGTGCCAGGATGGCGGTGCCACCTACGTAAATACCACTCCAATCCGGTCCGCGATGACGGATTTTCTGCGCCATTTTAAGCGCTTTGCTTCTTAACTCAGGGGTTTGAATCTGTATGTTGAAGATTCCTGCTATTCCACACATGATATTCGAAGGATTTAGCCCCCCCGGGCCCCCTGAAGGGGGAGGGGGATAGTTGGATTATACTTTGTTTATATTAATACTTTATGAAACGGGAGTATTCTCCTTCCCCTTTAGGGGAACGAGGGGTGGAGGTGATTATCAATCTTTTCCGCAACCTTTCTTCCGTCGGCGAGTGCGCGTACCACAAGGCTGGCACCGATGGCGGCATCGCCGGCTACGAATACGTTTTCGGCGAATTGCGGGTGTTCCGGTTTCAGGAAACCCATGGCAAGGAGCACCATGTCGGCGTTGATTACCTCTTTTTTGCCGGTAGGTTTCATGGTAGGACGTTCTCCTTCTGCTGCGGGAAGCCATTCTACTTCTTCCACCTCTACACCCGTGACCTTTCCGTTCTTGCCTATAAATTGACGGGATGCTAACGACCAGCGGCGGGTGCAACCTTCTTCATGGCTGGAAGTGGTTTTCAGTACTACGGGGAACTGCGGCCAAGGGGTAGCCTCGTTGTGTCCCACAGGAGGTTGCGGCATGATTTCAATCTGCGTTACACTGGTGGCTCCCTGACGGATGCTGGTGCCGATACAGTCGGAACCGGTATCACCGCCACCGATCACCAGTACTCGTTTTCCTTTGGCGTTGACCAGTTGGTCTTTCGGAAATACCTCCCCATCGAGTATATGATTTTGT
This sequence comes from Bacteroidota bacterium, assembly GCA_023458215.1. The sequence continues at coordinate 29,029 of JAEXAJ010000031.1, read as the reverse complement.
TGTGCCAGCATGTCGAGGGCAAAGTGAATCCCTTTCAGTTCACGGCCGGGGATGTCAAGGTCGCGTGCCGTTGGAGTGCCGGTACAGATGGCATACGCGTCAAATCCGGCAGGTAGCTTTTGCAAATCGATATGAACGCTCATCTCAAATTTGATCCCTTCGGCTTCAAGCACCTTCATGCGGCGGTCGATAACGGTTTTATCCAATTTGAAATTGGGAATGCCATAACGGAGCAAGCCGCCCGGCATGGGTTTGCTGTCGAAGATCGTCACTTCATATCCCTCGGCGTTCAGGCGTACAGCAACGCTCAACCCGGCAGGACCCGCACCGATGACTGCTACTTTTTTCCCGTTGCGCCGGGGTTGTACCGGAATGATATATCCTTCACGGAAAGCCGCTTCGGCAATTGCCGCCTCGTTTTCGCGGATAGTAACAGGTTCGTTGCACGAAAGCTTCAGTACGCAAGACTTCTCGCAAAGGGCAGGGCAGATACGTCCTGTAAATTCGGGGAAGTCATTGGTGCTTGTCAATATCCGGTAAGCCTCGCGCCAATGCCCTTTGGATAGAGCTTCCTGAAATTCAGGGTCTTTATTTCCCAGCGGACATGCCCAGTGGCAAAAAGGTACTCCGCAATCCATGCAACGTGAGGCCTGGAGTTTACGTTCATGACTGTTCAGCGTTTGTTCTACCTGGCTGAAATCGGTGATACGTTCGTGTATCGGTCGGTATCCCGCTTCTTGGCGGGGAATATTTAAGAATGCTTTAGGATCGGACATAATGATAGTGATTAGTGATAAGTTATTAGTGATTTGTTGTTAGTGATTTATTGTTAGTGATAAGTTATTAGTTATTAGTGATTTGTTGGTGTTTCTATGCAGCATACAGCGCAGCCCGATTACAAGCAAATCACTAATCACTAACCACTAACCACTATTTTCAATAATCGCGTTGCATCTCCGCAATCTTCTGTTGCAGCTTCTGCATTTGTTCTTCTTGCAGTACCTTTTTGTATTCGATAGGCACTATCTGTATGAATTCGTCTACGTAGCGGTTCCAGTTGTCGAGCATGGTGCGGGCAAGCTTGGAACCGGTGTAAAGGTAGTGCTGACGAATAAGCTCATGCAGTTCTTTGCGGTAACTGGCTTCTTCGATGAGGCTGAGTTCTACCATTTCCATGTTGCAGAAGTAGTCGAAGTTGCCATCCCGGTTCCATACATAGGCTACACCGCCGGACATACCCGCTGCGAAATTGCGCCCTGTAGAACCGAGAACGACTACACGTCCGCCGGTCATGTATTCACAGCAATGGTCGCCTACACCTTCTACTACGGCAATGGCACCGGAGTTCCGGACGGCAAAACGTTCGCCTACACGGCCGTTGATATAAACTTCACCGCTGGTGGCACCATAAAGTAGTGTGTTGCCGGCAATAGTATTATTTTCGGCTTCAAAATTGGAACGTACCGGTGGCAGTACGGCGATGCGTCCGCCTGAGAGGCCTTTGCCGAGATAATCATTGGCTTCACCTTCCAGTTTGAAGTTGACGCCTGCTACGAGAAATGCTCCGAAACTCTGCCCGGCAGAGCCTTTGAACTTCACGTTCAGTGTATGTTCCGGTAAACCCTTCTCGCCATATTTCGAAGCGATGACGCCCGAAAGCATCGCACCACAGGCACGGTCGGTATTGGCAATGGTATATTCCAGGGAGATTTCTTTTTGGCTTTCTATTGATTCGGCGGCGGCATTCAGTATGGAGACGTCTTTCACCTGATCGATGCCGTGCTGTTGGCCGATGGTGTGACGGAGGGCGGCTTCGTTGTCGATGCGTGTCAATAGCTTGTCAAAAGATAGAAGCTCGTGTTTAGGGCGGCAGACGTCAGCTTGGGAGTGGTGAACGTCAGGTTTAGAGTCGTAAACGTCAGGTTTACGCAGTATAAGGTCTGTGCGTCCTACGATATCATCCAGTTTCTCGACACCGATCTCTGCCAGATACTCGCGCACTTCCTGAGCGAGGAAGGTAAAGAAGTTTACGAGGTATTCGCTACGTCCGTGGAAACGCTTGCGTAGTTCCGCATTCTGAGTGGCTACCCCTACGGGGCAAGTGTTTTGGTGGCATTTGCGCATCATGACACACCCTAGTACGATGAGCGCACTGGTGGCAAAACCAAATTCTTCGGCACCCAGCATGGCCATTAATACAATATCCCGTCCGGTTTTTAGCTGCCCGTCCACTTGCAACATCACTTGTCCGCGCAGTCCGTTCAATACTAATGTTTGTTGGGTTTCGCTCAGGCCAAGCTCGGGAGATATACCTGCATAGCGTATGGAGCTGGCGGGCGAGGCACCCGTACCTCCTTCGGCTCCGGAGATGACGATAAGGTCGGCTTTAGCCTTTGCCACACCGGCAGCAATGGTTCCTACGCCACTTTCGGCTACCAGCTTCACACTGATCTTGGCATGCGGGTTCACGTTCTTCAAGTCGAAGATGAGTTGCGCCAAGTCTTCTATGGAATAGATATCGTGATGGGGCGGAGGAGAAATCAGCGAGATACCCGGTATGGAGTGGCGGGTCTTGGCAATGACCTGATCTACTTTGAAACCGGGCAACTGGCCGCCTTCGCCGGGTTTTGCGCCTTGGGCAATCTTGATTTGTATTTCGTCGGCATTCACCAGGTACTCGGTAGTTACGCCGAAACGTCCCGAAGCTACTTGCTTGATGGCGCTGCGCAGAGATGTTCCGTCTTCCAGGGGGGTGAATCGTGCGCTATCCTCGCCACCTTCACCGGTGTTGCTTCGTCCGTGAATCTTGTTCATGGCGATGGCCATTGCTTCGTGTGCCTCCTTGCTGATGGAACCGTAGCTCATGGCACCCGTGACAAATCTGTGCAGGATGTGTTCAACCGGTTCCACTTTGTCGATAGCGATGGGCGCACGACGGAAATCGAGGAAATCACGCAAGAAGATGGGGGATGCTTTACCGTCTACCAGTGAAGTATATTCCTTGAACTTCTTGTAACTGCCTAGCCGTGTTGCCAGTTGCAGGGTGCTTATCGTTTCAGGATTCCAGGCATGTTGTTCACCATCTTTGCGGTAGGCATACAGTCCGTTATTGGGCAGCAGCTCTTCTTCGGACTGCCTGTTGAATCCGTCGTTGTGGAAGGCGATGGCATCGTGTGCCACTTCATCTAGGCGAATGCCGCCGATGCGCGAACTTAGTCCGCCGAAGTAAGCATTGCTCAGTTCTTCGCTCAGACCTATCGCCTCGAAAATCTTGGCACCCCGATAGGAACGAATGGTGGAGATGCCCATCTTGCTCATCACCTTGAACAGACCTTTGCAGATGGATTTGATATACTTCTTCTCGGCAGTGGCGTAGTCCAATTGAATTTCGTTGCCGGATACCAGTTTGTCGATGATGGCAAACGCCATGTACGGGTTCAGTGCACTGGCACCGAAGCCCAGCAGCAAGGCGGCGTGCATCACTTCGCGTATTTCACCGCTTTCTACAACCAATGCCGTTTGTACTCGTTTCCCTACCGAGATGAGATGATGATGCACGGCACTCACTGCCAGCAATGAAGGAATAGCCGCATGGGTAGCGTTCACTTCACGGTCGGAAAGCACAATGTAGTTGACGCCTTCGGTGACCGATTCCTCTGCTTGCTTGCAAAGTTTAGCCAATGCTTCTTGTAGTCCCTGACGTCCTTTCTCCACTTCGAAGAGCATGGGCAGCTTCACCATCTTGAAACCCTTGTAGCGGATGTTGCAAAGGATATCCAGTTGCGTATTACTCAGTATGGGATGATTGAGCCGCACCATCTTGCAATGGCTTTCGCTGGGGGTAAGGATGTTCATGCCTACCGCGCCGATGTATTCCGTCAGAGACATCACCAGTTCCTCACGTATCGGGTCGATGGGCGGGTTGGTGACTTGGGCAAACTGCTGGCGGAAGTAATTAAATAGAAGTTGCGGCTTGTCGGAAAGAACAGCCAGCGGGGTGTCGTTGCCCATGGAATTGATGGGTTCGGCACCGGTGGTACACATGGGGACAATCAGCCGCTCCACATCTTCTTTGGAATAGCCGAAGGTACGTAGCATACGGTGATAATCGGGCACGGTGTGCGCCACTTTTCGTCCGCTTTTAAGTTCGTCCAGCTCGATGCGGTTGTTGGCAAGCCAAGTGCGGTAAGGCTTGGCCTCGGCCAGTTGATGTTTCAACTCGTTGTCGTAATAGATTTCTCCTTTTACGGTATCGATCAGGAGAATCTTTCCGGGTTGCAGGCGTCCTTTCTCTTTGATGTCTCCCGGTTCGAAATCCATTACCCCGACTTCGCTGGCTACTACCATCATGTCGTTCTTTGTAATGAGGTAGCGGGCGGGACGAAGGCCGTTACGGTCGAGCATGCCGCCTGCATAGCGTCCGTCGCTGAAGAGCAAGGCTGCCGGACCATCCCACGGTTCCATCAGGATGGAGTGGTATTCGTAGAAGGCTTTCAGGTCTTCGCTGATGGGGTTCTTTTCATTAAAAGATTCCGGTACGAGCATAGCCAGGACGTGGGGCAGACTGAGCCCGGACATGACGAGAAACTCCAGCACATTGTCCAGCGAAGCACTGTCGCTCATGCCCGGCTGAATAATGGGGCTTATCTCTTTGATGTTGCCTAAGGTGGGAGTGGATAGTACACTCTCCCGCGCTTCCATCCAACCACGGTTGCCGCGTATGGTATTTATTTCACCATTATGTGCCAACAGGCGAAACGGTTGTGCCAATCCCCATGTAGGAAAGGTATTGGTGCTGAAGCGGGAGTGCACCAAAGCCAGTCCGCTGGTGAAATAACTGTTTGTTAAATCGGGAAAGTAATTACGCAGTTGCAGCGAAGAGAGCATACCCTTATAGACAATATTCTTCGTAGAGAGGGATACGATATAGAAATCCTCACGGGCGGAGATAGTGGACTTGCGTATTTTGTTTTCTATTCTTTTCCGTATCAGATAGAGCTTTTGATCGGCAGTCTGACTGTCTGAAAATCCGGTGATGAAGATTTGTTTGATATCCGGTTCGGCAGCAAGTGCAGTTTCACCAAGAATTTCGGAACAAGTGGGTACATTGCGTAGATGCATCAAAGTGAGACCTTCTTTCTCGATTTCTTCGATGACAATACTTAGTATATCAGATTGGCTCTTATCGTCTTTGGGAAGAAAAAGCAGACCGGTACCATATTTCCCTTTTTCGGGAACCGGAATTCCTTGTAGCAAAATGAACTCGTGTGGAATTTGCAGCATAATACCTGCACCATCTCCAGTCTTGTTGTCGGCACCCTCAGCTCCGCGATGGCGCATATTTTCCAATACTTTTAATGCTGATTCTACCAATTCGTGTGACTTCCCTCCATGGATATTTACCAGCATACCCACTCCGCAGGCGTCATGTTCGTAAGAAGCATCATACAGACCCGCTTTCTTGGGTAACCGTTGACAAGGAATAATGCTTTCGTTACTATTAAAAAGAATTGTTTTATTCATTATTGTTTTCTTATTTGTATTGATAAACTTATATTTGTGTCAAAATGTTCGGCAAAAGTAATGTTTTACTTTTATTATGATATATATTTATTGGAAATGTTTGTCACAAAATAAATGCAGGAATAATGTTTGTGATAAAATGTAATATATTTAAGTATGTTTGTTTTTATTTGATTGCTAAATGGAATTATATGTATTAAATTGTAATATGAGTGGTTGATGTTAGATGAAGAATTTTTCAAAATCGAGTCGCACTGTTGGACTTGTAAAAAGTTCACGGATTTATGTAAAAACAAGACTTTTTATGAACAAGTGAATTAAAACTACGTTTTTTATCTAAACATAAAATAGCCTTTTATTATGAAAACGACTCTTTTTCTCAGGAAAGATACAAGGAAGCTGATAGCTTTCACAGTATCAATGTTGATTTTATCGGGATGTCAAAAAGACGTGTACGATCCTACTAGTGACCCGTCCAATGATAACCCTGTTGTGGACTACTTTGACTTTGCAACTTCTGATGTTCATCCATTGAGCATTAACTATAATGTAAAAGACCATCGTGTGCAGTTTGGCGTTTTTGACATAAACCCGTTAACAATGACCGATGATTATCATTATACGATTGCAGATGTAGCTCCTTTGTTCTCGGGATATACGGATTGGGATAGTCATTTTGAAGGTAATATTAAGCTGCCTTCCGGTCTTGAAAAAGTGTATGTGTTGACTGAAGATTTTGGTATGCCCTCCGTTTACGAGGTACCTGTAACGGCGGGTGGAGTTACCTTAACACAAGATTTCTCCGTTACAAATGCTCAAACCAGGGCTGACGGTTATTCGTTTGATTTTACTTATCCGTTTGGGAGTGCTGCCAATCCTTATTATGTAAGTTCTCCTCTCGGCAAGTGGGACTCAACCGGAAAAATAGAAGCGATGACTACCGGTTCTGTTATTCAGGGGTTGACCTCGCGAGTACAGAAAATAGCTCCTCCAACCGGAAATAATTCTGCATTTGCTAAAGGCAAGGAATTTACGAATCTGGTTACTTACAAGGAAACAGTTTTCAATCCTGCTACAGGTAAAATCGAAGGAGGTACGGAAATGAAAGTGAAATTTCTTTGGGAGTTTGCAGGCTATCACAATGTGCTGGGGTATTACTATTATCCTAAAAATACCGTATTGACAGAAGCTGCATTCAAACAACTTCCCAAATACCTTATCTTCCCCAATGTATCGTGGGATGAACGTTATGCAGGTAATGCAAATGCCGCCTATCGTCCCGATTATGGTTGTACTCCCTTACGCGAAGGTTCTACGGTTGCACTAAAGTATTATGGTAGTAATTATGACGAGCCGGGTACTACCGTTTTTCCTAAAGACATCGTAGTAGGGTGGATGATGATGTCGGATGCATTCTATACCGCTGCGAAGGGTAGCTTTACCAAGAGTAATATCAATGGCTATCTTGAAAGCGATGCTTTAGGTAACAAAACCCATCAGACTTATATGGGAGGTGGGTTAACCACAGGTCGTCCTAATTCGATTTATGGGAACCCCAATCATTTGCCCTATGTCTTTTCCAATGAAGAATTTAATACGAATAAGGTTCCGGGCTGTATCACTTTGTTTGACGAGACTTCCAATACGATAGTTATCGGTTTTGAGGATGGCGATTTGCGAAGCTATCAGGACATGCTGTTTTATGTAGAAGCTACACCTGGGGTTATCAATCCCGGATGGGCGGTAACACAACAGATTGTTGAAAACCCTGTGAAAAGTATCTATAGCGGTGCATTGGCATTTGAAGACAACTGGCCGCGAAAGGGAGATTATGATATGAACGATGTTATTGTAAACTATGTAAGTGAAGTAACAACGAATGCACAGAATAATGTAACCCAACTCGTCGATCGTTTTACGGTAGTGAATAATGGTGCTACTTATACCAATGGTTTCGGATATGAACTGGGTATTTCGCCCGATGCCATAGAATCGATAACGATAGACCGCAAAGGGGTTGCTTCAAGCTTTGCGACAGACAGTAAAGGACTGGAAGTGGGTCAGAATGGTAAGTCGGTTATTATGTTGTTCAATAATCATAAAGAAGCATTGGGTAAAGAGATCGTAGTTACCATAAAAATCAAGAGTACGGCTGCCATCAAGTTGGGAACCGGAGTGATGTATCCGCCTTATAATCCGTTTATTGTTTCAAGGAGTAATGAAAAATCAGGTCAGGGACGTTTGGAAGTACATTTGCCTAAAGTATATAAACCTACGGCTTTGGCGGGAGGATTGGGAGAAGGGGATGATGCTTCGACCGCTAGTGTTTGGTATATTTCGGATCCGGATAAGAACTCGATCCAATATCCGTTTGCATTGAATATTCCTTTTGATGCGACTTATAAACAATTTATTCCTCCTACAGAGAAGCGTGTAATCAGCGAAGATTATCCCGCATTTATTAATTGGGTTAAGTCCAATGGATTGAATTATAAGACCTGGTATAAACAAAATAGCAAGAATTAATAGAGGGGGTCCCTGCCGGATAGAGAATGCAAAACTATCCGGCAGGATGCCTTTAAAACTTTCAATTCCGTATATTTCTATATATATGTCTTTTATATTTGTAGTAGTAATGTCTTTTTGCTGCAAAAATGAAATTTTAATATATTTTTGTCAAAATAAAAGGGAAAGGCGTGTCTTTATGTAGTACAAATTTGTATATTTGCAGCCGAAATAAAAATAAAGACATTATGTGTGGAATCGTAGGCTATATTGGTCAGAAAAAAGCCTATCCCATCCTTATCAAAGGTCTGAAGCGGTTGGAGTACCGTGGATATGATAGCGCAGGGGTAGCACTTATCAGTGATGAACGACAGTTGAATGTGTATAAGACGAAAGGGAAGGTCAGTGAATTGGAAACTTTCGTCACACAAAAAGATATTTCCGGTAACATCGGCATTGCACACACCCGTTGGGCTACACATGGAGAACCTTGTTCCGCTAATGCCCATCCTCATTTCTCTTCTTCCGAGCGCCTCGCTCTTATTCACAACGGTATTATCGAAAATTACGCCGTCCTTAAAGAAAAACTTCAAGCCAAAGGCTATTCCTTCAAAAGCAGTACAGACACAGAGGTACTGGTACAATTAATAGAATACATACAGGTAACCAAAAATACTGATTTGCTGACAGCAGTCCAGTTGGCTTTGGGTGAAGTGATAGGAGCGTATGCCATTGCAGTGCTCGACCGTGAACATCCGGACGAGATTATAGCAGCCCGCAAAAGCAGTCCGTTGGTGGTAGGTATCGGTGAAGACGAGTTCTTCCTGGCTTCGGACGCCACGCCGATTGTGGAATATACGGATAAGGTGGTGTATCTGGAAGACGAAGAAATAGCCGTGATACGCAGAGGAGAGCCACTGAAAGTAGTGAACTTGAAGAATGTGGAGTGTCCGCACGAGGTGAAGACAGTAGCGCTGAACCTCGGTCAGTTGGAGAAGGGTGGTTATCCGCACTTCATGCTGAAGGAGATCTTCGAGCAACCCGATTGTATACACGATTGCATGCGCGGACGTATCAATGTGGAAGGTACGAACGTAGTGCTTTCTGCCGTGATAGATTATAAAGAACGCCTGCTGGCTGCCAAACGCTTCGTGATTGTAGCCTGCGGCACGTCGTGGCATGCGGCGCTTATCGGCAAGCATCTGATCGAAAGCTTCTGCCGCATTCCCGTAGAAGTGGAATATGCCAGCGAGTTCCGCTACCGTGACCCGGTGATTGACAGCAGCGATGTAGTGATTGCCATCTCACAAAGCGGTGAGACGGCCGATACGCTGGCTGCCGTGGAACTGGCCAAGAGCAAGGGAGCGTTTATATATGGTATATGTAATGCCATCGGTTCCAGCATACCGCGTGCCACGCATACAGGCTCTTATATCCATGTAGGGCCTGAAATCGGTGTCGCATCTACCAAAGCTTTCACAGGACAGGTCACGGTGCTTACCATGTTGGCACTCACCCTTGCCCGTGAGAAACAGACGATTGATGAAGAACTGTACCTTGCAGTTGTCAAGGAGTTGGGATGTATTCCCGACAAGATGAAAGAAGTGCTGACGTTGAACGACCGCATTGCCGAGCTCTCCAAGATATTCACCTACGCCCATAACTTCATCTACCTGGGACGCGGATATGCTTATCCCGTGGCCCTGGAGGGGGCATTGAAACTGAAAGAAATTTCCTACATCCATGCCGAAGGCTATCCTGCCGCCGAAATGAAGCACGGCCCCATCGCATTGGTCGATGCCGAAATGCCGGTGGTAGTCATTGCCACGCAGAACGGGCTTTATGAAAAAGTACTGAGCAATATACAGGAAATCAAGGCTCGCAAGGGCAAAGTCATTGCCATTGTTACGAAGGGGGATACGATTATCAGTAAAATAGCCGATACTTGTATCGAGTTGCCCGAAACAATAGAATGCCTGGATCCGTTAATAACTACGGTACCTTTGCAATTGCTTGCCTATCACATTGCAACATGCAAAGGTATGGATGTTGATCAGCCCAGAAACCTTGCGAAGTCGGTGACTGTAGAATGATACACCCCTCGTCCCCCTAAAGGGGGAGGAGAATAGCCCTAGGAAATATTCTTGTTTAATAATGATCCTCGAAGTGTATCTCTGTCATTACAATGCAGAGTATCCACCTCCCCCTTCAGGGGGTTCGGGGGGTAAAAAGAAATAAATGGAACAACTGAAACATGAATGTGGCGTTGCAATGATACGCCTCTTGAAACCACTGGAGTACTATGAAGAAAAGTACGGAACCTGGATGTATGGGCTGAACAAGCTCTATCTACTGATGGAAAAGCAACATAATCGTGGGCAGGAAGGTGCCGGGCTGGCTTGCGTCAAGCTGGAAGCCAATCCGGGCGAAGAATACATGTTTCGCGAACGTGCGCTCGGTTCGGAGGCTATCACCGAAATATTCGGTGCGATACAAAGCAACTATAAAGACTTGACGAAGGAGCAGTTGCACGACGCAGCCTATGCCAAGCGTGTATTGCCTTTTGCAGGAGAAGTCTACATGGGACACCTTCGTTATTCCACCACCGGCAAGTCCGGCATCTCATACGTGCACCCTTTCCTTCGTCGGAATAACTGGCGTGCCAAGAACCTCGCCCTCTGCGGTAACTTCAACATGACGAATGTGGACGAAATCTTCGCCCGTATCACTGCCATCGGACAACATCCCCGGAAGTATGCCGATACCTATATCATGCTGGAACAACTGGGTCATCGCCTCGACCGTGAAGTAGAGCGGGTCTTCAACCTGGCCGAAGCCGAAGGGCTGACCGGAATGGATATCACCCATTACATCGAAGACCACATCGACCTTGCAAACACGTTGCGTACTTCGAGCAAAGAGTGGGACGGAGGTTACGTCATGTGCGGACTCACCGGAAGCGGAGAGACCTTTGCCGTGCGTGATCCGTGGGGCATACGCACTGCCTTCTGGTATCAGGACGATGAAGTGGCGGTACTTGCCAGCGAACGTCCTGTGATCCAAACCGCCTTCAACATCCCCGCCGAATCCATCAAAGAGTTGCAACCCGGCCAAGCCGTGCTTATCAATAAAGCAGGAAAACTGCGAACCGTACAGATCAACAAGCCCCGTGAAGTGAAACCTTGCTCTTTCGAGCGTATATACTTCAGCCGTGGCAGCGATGTGGACATCTACAAGGAACGTAAACTATTAGGTGAGAAGTTAGTGCCTAACATCCTGAAAGCCATTGATAATGATGTGGATCATACCGTCTTCTCCTTCATCCCCAATACGGCGGAAGTTGCCTTTTATGGCATGCTTCAAGGTTTGGACGATTATCTCAATCAGGAGAAGATACAGCAGATTGCCGCTTTGGGGCATAATCCCAGCCATGAGGAACTGGAGCGTATTCTTTCCCGCCGAATCAGGAGCGAGAAAGTAGCGATCAAGGATATCAAGTTGCGCACTTTCATTGCCGAAGACCATAGCCGCAACGACCTTGCCGCACACGTGTACGACATCACCTACGGCAGTCTCGTTCCGGGTGTGGACAACCTAGTCATTATCGACGACAGCATTGTACGCGGCACCACCCTGAAACAAAGTATCATCGGCATCCTCGACCGCCTCAATCCGAAGAAGATTGTAATTGTAAGCTCCTCTCCGCAGGTACGTTACCCCGATTATTACGGCATCGACATGGCAAAGATGAGTGAATTCATCGCCTTCAAGGCTGCCATCGAACTGCTGAAAGAACGGGATATGAAAGATCTTATTGCTGCTGCTTATCGCAAGTCGAAAGAGCAGGTCGGTCTGCCCAAAGAACAGATGGTGAATTACGTGAAAGATATTTATGCTCCTTTTACCGACGAAGAAATCTCTGCCAAAATGGTAGAGCTGCTCACCCCGAAAGGAACCAAAGCCAAAGTACAGATAGTGTACCAGCCTCTCGAAGGCTTACGCGAAGCTTGTCCCAAACACCGGGGCGACTGGTACTTTAGCGGTGATTATCCCACACCGGGCGGCGTGAAACTGGTAAATACAGCATTTATTAATTACATAGAACAATTGTATCAATTTTAGTTATGAGTTATTAGTTATAAGTTATTTGCTTGTGCTTCTATGCAGCATATAACGCAGCGGACCCACCAACAAATAACTTATAACTAATAACTCATAACTAATAACTCATTACCATTATTTAAAGATGAGAAATGTAACTCTTATCCTCGACGACGGGAGCCGCTTCCACGGCAAGTCGTTCGGTTTTGAAAAGCCGGTAGCGGGAGAGGTGGTCTTCAACACAGCTATGACAGGCTATCCTGAGAGCTTGACCGACCCTTCGTATGCCGGGCAGTTAATGACACTGACTTACCCGTTGGTAGGTAATTATGGTGTGCCTCCTTTCACTATCGAACCGAATGGGTTGGCTACTTTTATGGAGAGTGAACGAATTCATGCCGAAGCTATCATCGTAAGTGATTATTCGGAAAACTACAGCCATTGGAATGCAACAGAAAGCCTCGCTGACTGGCTGAAACGTGAACAAGTGCCGGGCATTACGGGTATCGATACACGCGAACTGACCAAAGTGCTGCGCGAACATGGTGTGATGATGGGCAAGATTGTCTTTGATGATGAGCCTGACAATATTCCCGAAGCAATATATGATGGCGTGAATTATGTGGATAAGGTGAGTTGCAAGGAAGTAATCCGTTACAATGAAGGTGAGGGAAAGAAGAAAGTAGTACTTGTAGATTGCGGCGTAAAGACCAACATCATTCGCTGCTTGCTGAAACGGGATGTGGAAGTGATTCGCGTGCCTTGGAATTATGATTATAGCGGATTGGAGTTTGATGGTCTGTTCATTTCCAACGGCCCCGGTGACCCGGACACTTGCGATGTAGCTGTACAGAATATCCGCAAGGCAATGGCGAATGAAAAATTGCCTATCTTCGGTATCTGTATGGGTAATCAATTGCTTTCAAAGGCGGGAGGAGCGAAGATTTATAAACTGAAATACGGACATCGCAGCCATAACCAACCGGTGCGAATGGTAGGCACAGAGCGTTGTTTCATCACCTCTCAGAATCATGGTTATGCCGTAGATAACAATACGCTGACCGCAGATTGGGAACCGCTGTTTATCAATATGAACGACGGATCGAATGAAGGTATCAAGCATAAACGCAATCCTTGGTTCTCGGCTCAATTCCATCCCGAAGCAGCCAGTGGTCCTACGGATACGGAATTTCTGTTTGACGAGTTTGTGAAATTGCTGTAACAAGTACTATTTCAATTTATAATATATAAGATTCAAATGAAAGAAGACAATATAAAGAAAGTCCTGTTACTCGGTTCCGGTGCACTGAAGATCGGTGAAGCGGGAGAGTTCGATTACTCAGGTAGCCAGGCACTCAAAGCATTGAAGGAAGAAGGTATCGAAACCGTCCTTATTAACCCGAATATCGCTACCGTACAAACATCAGAAGGAGTAGCCGATCAGATTTACTTCCTGCCCGTAACTCCCTATTTCGTAGAGAAAGTAATCCAAAAGGAACAACCTGACGGCATTATGCTTGCCTTTGGCGGGCAAACCGCTTTGAACTGCGGTGTGGCACTTTACAAAGAAGGTATCTTTGATAAATATAATGTAAAAGTCCTTGGTACGCCCGTACAAGCCATTATTGACACCGAAGACCGTGAGATATTCGTTCATAAGCTGAACGAGATTGATGTAAAGACCATCCAAAGCGAAGCCGTAGAGAATGTAGAGGATGCCCGTCGTGCTGCTGCCCGTTTGGGTTATCCTGTTATTGTACGTGCAGCTTACGCACTCGGTGGATTGGGTTCCGGCTTCTGCGACAACGAAGATGAACTGAATGTATTGGTAGAAAAAGCCTTTGCTTTCTCCCCGCAAGTATTGGTAGAAAAGTCTTTGCGAGGTTGGAAGGAAGTAGAATACGAGGTAGTGCGCGACCGTTTCGACAATTGCATTACCGTTTGTAATATGGAGAACTTCGACCCGCTGGGCATCCATACGGGTGAGTCCATCGTAATTGCTCCGTCGCAAACATTGAGTAACAAAGACTATCATCTGCTTCGTGAACTTGCTATCCGCATTATTCGCCACATCGGTATCGTAGGCGAATGTAACGTGCAGTATGCTTACGACCCCGAGAGCGAAGATTATCGGGTCATCGAGGTAAATGCCCGCTTGAGCCGTTCATCTGCATTGGCCTCTAAAGCAACAGGTTATCCGCTCGCATTTGTAGCTGCAAAACTGGGATTGGGGTATGGCTTGTTCGATTTGAAAAACTCAGTGACCAAGACTACGAGTGCCTTCTTTGAACCTGCACTGGACTATGTAGTCTGCAAAATCCCCCGCTGGGATTTGGGTAAGTTCCACGGGGTAGACAAAGAACTCGGTTCTTCCATGAAGTCCGTAGGAGAGGTCATGGCCATCGGCCGTACTTTTGAAGAAGCTATTCAGAAAGGACTTCGAATGATAGGTCAGGGCATGCACGGCTTTGTAGAAAACAAAGAACTGGTCATTGCCGACATCGACAAAGCCCTTCGCGAACCTACCGATAAACGTATCTTCATGATCTCTAAAGCATTCCGTGCCGGATATACCGTAGACCAGGTACACGAATTGACCAAGATAGACAAGTGGTTCCTCGAAAAGCTGATGAACATTATGCACACCAGCAAAGAACTGCAACAATGGAGCAAGAACCACAAACAAATTGCAGAGTTGCCCATCGAACTCCTTCAAAAGGCCAAACGTCAAGGCTTCTCTGACTTTCAGATAGCTCGTGCCATCGGTTTCGAAGGCGATATGGAAGATGGAATACTCTATGTTCGTAACCATCGCAAAAGTGTAGGTGTGCTGCCTGTAGTAAAACAAATCGATACCCTTGCCGCCGAATATCCCGCACAGACCAACTACCTGTATCTTACTTATAGCGGCATTGCCAATGACGTGAAGTATTTGGGAGATAAGAGGAGCATCGTCGTTCTCGGTTCCGGTGCTTATCGTATCGGATCTTCCGTAGAATTCGACTGGTGTGGCGTTCAGGCCCTGAATACGATTCGTAAGGAAGGTTATCGCAGTGTGATGATAAACTACAATCCCGAAACCGTATCTACCGACTACGACATGTGCGACCGCCTTTACTTCGACGAACTCACTTTCGAGCGTGTCATGGATATCCTCGAACTGGAGAATCCTCATGGCGTCATCGTATCCACCGGTGGTCAGATACCCAACAACCTCGCTTTGCGCCTCGATGCACAGAACGTCCCCATCCTCGGAACAAGTGCCAAGAGCATCGACAATGCCGAAGACCGTGACAAGTTCTCCGCTATGCTCGACCGCATCGGGGTAGACCAGCCCGAATGGAGCGCCCTTACTTCACTCGAAGATATCAACGCTTTTGTAGCCAAAGTCGGCTTCCCTGTGTTGGTTCGTCCTTCATACGTGTTATCCGGTGCTGCCATGAACGTCTGCTCCAATCAAGAAGAGCTTGAACGTTTCCTCGAACTGGCTGCCAATGTATCGAAGAAGCATCCTGTAGTAGTAAGCCAGTTTATCGAACATGCCAAGGAGGTAGAGATGGATGCGGTAGCCCAAAACGGTGAAATCATTGCATACGCTATCAGCGAGCACATTGAATTTGCAGGTGTGCACTCCGGTGATGCTACCATTCAGTTCCCGCCGCAGAAGCTTTACGTGGAAACCGTACGCCGCATCAAACGTATCAGCCGTGAGATTGCTCGCGAACTGAACATCTCCGGTCCGTTCAATATCCAATATCTGGCAAAAGACAACGATATCAAGGTGATTGAGTGTAACCTGCGTGCGTCGAGAAGTTTCCCCTTTGTCAGTAAGGTGTTGAAGATAAACTTTATCGAACTTGCCACCAAGGTAATGCTCGGCATCCCTGTGCAAAAGCCGGATAAGAATCTCTTCGACCTGGATTATGTAGGAATTAAGGCAAGTCAATTCTCATTCAACCGCTTGCAAAAGGCAGACCCTGTATTAGGCGTGGATATGGCTTCTACGGGTGAAGTGGGTTGCATCGGCAGTGATACTTCCTGTGCGGTACTGAAAGCTATGCTATCCGTAGGCTATCGCATTCCGAAGAAGAATATCCTGCTTTCTACAGGTTCATTAAAGCAGAAAGTCGATATGATGGACGCGGTTCGTATGTTGGTGCGCAAAGATTATAAGCTTTATGCAACGGGAGGTACCTATAAGGCTCTTTCGGATGCCGGCATCGAATGCACCCGTGTACTTTGGCCTAGTGAGGTGGGGGCTGATGGCACCGATTCTATACCCAAAGCCCTTGATATGTTGCACCATAAGGAAATAGACATGGTCGTGAATATCCCTAAGAACCTGACTACCGGTGAGTTGAGCAACGGTTATAAGATTCGTCGCGCTGCGATCGACCTGAATATTCCGTTGATAACGAATGCACGGTTAGCGAGTGCCTTTATCCAGGCCTTCTGCACTATGACGCCTGATGATCTGGCAATTAAGTCGTGGTCAGAATATAAATAACATTATAATAATTTCACTAAACATCTTCTGCCTGAGTCTGTTATATTGAAGCATTCTAAAATGAACAAGTTTAAAATTAACCAATTAAGAAAGCGTGAAAATGAACAGACTGATTGTTATAATGACTGTGCTGTTGGTGGCTATAGCTGCCAACGCACAAACGAAGGCGGAGCGAGATGCCCGGCGAAAGGAGCAGAAGCGTTTGGAAGCCATTCAGGATTCCATCAATCATGTGAAAGCTGTATATGCTTTGGAGAATATGGATTTTGTGTTGAAGGCTGACCAGTTACAGTTTAAACGTGGCAGAAGTGCCTTTGTATCTTCTTCAACCAACTTTGTATCTTTGTCCGATGGCATGGCTGTAGTGCAAATTGCTTCTTACAGAGGGGGAGGTCCTAATGGTTTGGGTGGTATCACTGTAGAAGGACGTGCTTCGGGAATGAATATCAAAACCGATAAGAAAGGAACTGTGTATTTCTCGATGCATGTATCAGGAGTAGGTATCTCAGCTTCGGTGCGCATTACACTGTTTAAAGGAAGTAATGAAGCTTCTGTAGAAGTCAATCCGAACTTCCATTCAAACAGAATTACGTTGCGAGGAAACTTATTGCCTTACAGTGAAGCAGGAATTTTTAAAGGGTTTGCCAGATAAAGGCTGAAGATAATGTCTGAAATGACGCAGCTTACTAAACAAAATGACGCATCTCACGGATAATGAGGTGCGTCATTTGCTTTACTGAGCTGTGTCATTTTGTTTAGTAAGCTGCGTCATTACTCTTCACTCATATACCATTCTGTTACCTCGTCCAGTTCCATGCGTAGTTCCTCCTCCATTAAATCTATATTGCTAGGATAAATCAAACACATCCATAAGTCGGGTTTATCTGATATTCTCTGGTAATGGGAGGCAGGCAAATGGGGGAGTGTTTCTGAAGGATCATTGCTGAGAACTTCAAAAATCAATTGGTAAGGATGTGAATATATCACATTTTGCCGTCTGCGGTAACCGGGACCCGTCAGAAATGAATACTTGGGAATAGGGTTTACCTCCTGCTCCGGATTGTCTGTAAAATCATCCTCCACATCTATATCCGATTCGTCTGCAATGGGGTCTTTACTGATGAGTTCTTCCATATCTGTAAGCTCTGTATCATCTTCTTTAATTTCCTCTTCAAAAGCGGGCAGCTCGGTGTGATTCAATCGATGTAATCCGGTATCTTCGTCCGAAAAGTGGATGATATGCGTATTAAAGTTTCCATTCTTTTGTGACCATACTTCGTAATCGCCGATAAAATATACCTTTTTCTTGGCACGGGTTACGGCTACATTCAGAATATTGCTGTTCACCCAGCCAATAGCTCCGCCGGAAGAGGGTTGGCATCCCAATATAAAGATTACTTCCTCCGCTTCTTTGCCTTGAAACTTATGGACGGTTCCACAGTTGGTATTTGCCCAGGATTTGTATTTCAATAGGAGGTGTTCATTCTCTTTTTCCTGTAATGCCTTTTTTACAGAATCTTTCACTCCGTTGATTACGGTGGTAAAAGGCGAAATGACGTAGAGTTTCCGGTTATCTCCTTTCTTGTTATGTTTCTTCATCCAGGATAGAATAATCCGCAGACAAAGTTCTCCTTGTTCGGGTAGATAATGATTATTACCCTGCGTATGCATGTTTTTGTTTCCCGGTACATCTATCCAAAGTGAGTGAGGGAATAATAACTCTTTTTGTTCTTCTTCTTTCACTTCATCTTTTGTACCCAAAATCATAGTCTCGTCATAAGATACCCGATTGGAAATACCGAACATCGGGTTGATACAGCGGCGATGAACGACTAACGGGCATCCTACCCATGTGTCTCCAATCCATGCACCGTAGGGATTAATCAAGTCTGCAAAGCCTTGTACGGAGTGAGATTTAGACATATATGCCTTCAGGGAATCGATTCTGCATTTCTTTTGATAGATACTCATCAATGTTTCATCCGTTGTCACAACAGGTTCCACTTGTTTCGGATCACCTACGATGATTGCTTTCTTTGCCCTCCATAAGGCACCGACAGCATATTGCGGAGCGGCTTGTCCGGCTTCATCTACTATCAGTAAACCTAATTGTTCCTTGCCTACATATTCAAGCATTTTCTGTACCGAAGCAAAAGTCGTGGAAACTACAGGTACAAGCAAGAAGAGGCTGTTAAGCAGGTGAGGGAAGATCAGTTTCTTTTCTTCGGTGCTGTACTTCCCTTCCCAAAGATATTTCAATGAATAAAGATTGCGTTTCCAGATGCTGGAACTGAATAAGAACGAACCATGTAACTTGAGTGCCAAATAAAATAGTTCTTCTCTGGCCTTATCAAACTCTGCATCAATCAACGGATTGGTCGATTGCATCTTTTCGTTTGTATCTTCAAAGATGACCTCATTACAAGAAAGTTTCCGGCGTATTTGTTCTACAAGTTGATACTGTGCTAAAAACAGATCTTTAGCCGTATTGAAATCTTTATAGGGTTCTTTGAATTTAGCAGTGTTATTTTCATTTCCGTGTTTGCTGCTAATTTTTTCGGTGAATTGATCCAGTACCATCTCTTTGAAAGAGCGGATGTTGTCACTCTTGCCCAATCGTGCTGATATCAATCCCCAAGCCTTTTTGGTATGTTGTTTGGGGTCTATCGAACCATTTAACATATTAGTGGCAAGTTCTCCGAAAAAAAGTTCTTTTTCTTCACTGAACAGTAAGGTATGTCCTGCCTTTTTCATTGCTTCCGCATTAGGCAGTTTGCTCATTTCGGGGAGTTCGAAGGTTATATTTTCTACGGCAGTATTATTGCAAGAGGCTACCAGAATGCCATAATCATCCAGTCCTAATCCAGCTTTAAAGGCATGTGTTTTTTGAGCATACCTATTACCTTCAATTAGTTTACTGTAAACAGGTTTATTGTCGTAAGCATCGTCCGGTTCGTTCAGGTTGGCTAAAATGTGTGCCCGGCGCACGATGTATTCGGCAATGATATCTTTTAGCAAGGTTGTTTTGCCGGTTCCCGGAGGGCCGTTTACGGAGAATATGCCTTGGCCGCCATGACGTTCATCGGCCAAAGCAATATTTATCGCCATTTGTTGCATCAGGGCGGGAGAGAATTCCGAAGGCCAACGCCCCATCGGATATTTGTCCGGTTGCAGCCATTTCTTATAGTTATCTATTGAGCAGATGCTTCGACGTTCCTCAATGGTTTTTAATGGAGCGTTGATATAATCAAGCAACAAACGGGTGCCTCCTTCGTTTTGCAGACTTTTGTGTATACGGTTTAAGTCTTTAGTGTAAAAGCTCTGATTCAGGTCGGTTTCATTCTCCGAAAATATGCGTATACATACTTTTTCCAGTTTTCTTTGTTGGTTGGCATTAGTTGGAGCAAATAACTTGTAGATGCGAAGCTCTTTTAAAAGTAGATCAGTCTTTTTCAATAACCGCTCGTATAGTCCGTTAGATGGTTCTCCTTGAAAGAACTCATTTCCTGCTTCTAAGAAGGGTTCCAGATTATCTTCATTGATTGCATAGTTGTACAGCAGACAGCTGATAGCCCAGATATAGGACGAAAGTTGAAATGATCCCTCAACGTATTTGCCATCTTGGGTAACTTCTAAAGTGTAGAGTACACTGGTTTTATAATCTCTTTCTAAGAGTTTTCTAAAACGTTTATTTACTTCATCAGCTGGAACGCATTTATACAATTCTGTTAGTAAATCAAATTTCGGTACTGCACCTACATAGAGACGAATGGTATCTTTTTCATTTCGTGCCGACTGGACAAAGTCTTTCAACTCTTTTTCTGAGGTGACGTTTGGCTTTACTTTTTCCTCATTACTCCCTTGGGTTAGTTTTGGAAAGGTAATTTCCTGAAAATACTCCAACACTTCCCAGTAGGTAAGTATGTTTCTTGCGTCGCGGGTATTATTTGTGACTGAGTTCAGCAGTCCTTTCAAAGAGGGTAGGTCCATTAGCTTATAAGATTTAGGATGCAAAGGTACGCTATTTTTTATATTCTATCATATTTATTCTTGTTTCTGATACTCTGCCGGCGTCATTCCCGTCATTCTTTTGAAGAATTTCGAGAAAAAAGAAGGATTGGGGAAGTTCAGTTCGTCCGATATCTGGAAGACGAGCAGGTCACTATGCTTCAGCAATACCTTTGCTTCGAGGACAACGGCTTGGTTGATCCATTCCATTACGGTCTGTCCGCTGGCTTCGCGGATAATCGTACTCAGGTAGTGTGGTGTCAGGCAGAGTTTGTCGGCATAGAAACTGATGTTACGTTCCCGTTTGCTATGTTCGTTCACTAGTGTAATGAAACGATTGAATAGTTCCTCTTGCCGCGAAATACGAGGTGGGGTGGAGGTTTGTCTTTGGTCACGTATATACTTTATGGTATATAGTAGGGCGGTCACGAGATGTTGTACCACTTCCCGTCGGAAAGGGGTGCGGTGCATGGTTTCCCATAGTAAATCGAAGAGTTTACCGGTATGTTCCCATTCTTCTGTTGTCAGTAGGAATGTACTGCCATGTTGTCCGTAGACGTCTTTCAGACTATTGCCTTGTACGGTAGGTAAGAAATCATTTTCGGTCACTATTACTTGAAAGTTATAGTCTTTGCTCACCTCCAGTAGTTCTATCAGGGAGTTTGGTGGGGTGACGATTAACATTTGCCCACTTACTTCATATTCCACCAAGTTGATGGAGATTCGCCCCTTGCCTTGCAGAAGACGAATGATACGGCTTTCTTTGGTGCGATAGGGTTGTCCGATACAAAATAACTCACTTCCCATTTGTGCGAAGCTCACTACCATACCGATGCCACGGTGCAAAGAACGGAACTCTTCATGAGCTATGAGTTCCACTTTATCCCGTATGACATCGTAGTCCAGACTTAATGGTTTATTCTTTTCTGTTGTTTTCATTTCGCATTTAGAATTATTTCTGTTTTCTATATCTGTGGCAAAGATAAGCAAAGTGGGCAATTTAATCTCTTTTTTCATCTACTATCGAACAAATAGAACATTTCATTCGATTAATAGAAAGTATTTATGTAGCTTTATGCTCTATCTTTGCGTCGTGTTAATCAAATAACAAAATATGTGGGATATGAAACGAACCATTCTCTCTTTTGCCCTTCTGCTTGGAGCGACCCTGACCTACGCTCAACTTACGTTGGATGAGTGTCAGCGTCAGGCACAGGCCAATTATCCGCTTGTACGTCAATACGGACTCATCGAAAAGTCGCGCGAGTACGACCTCTCCAATGCCGGAAAAGGATATTTGCCGCAATTCTCCCTATCGGGCAAAGCAACCTATCAGAGTGATATCACGGAGCTACCCGTTGCCATACCGGGTGTTGACGTGAAGACCGCCCCTAAAGATCAATATCAAGTAATGCTTGAGTTGCAACAAACCCTCTGGGACGGTGGAGATATCCGTTCCAAGAAGCGCCTGACCCGTGCAACTTCGGAAGTAGAACTGGAGAAACAAAATGTAGATATGTATGCGCTGAATAATCGGGTGAACCAACTCTTCTTCGGCATCCTCTTATTGGACGAGCAGCTGAAACAGAACCGGTTGCTACAAGATGAACTGGGACGAACGCATCAGCAAGTTACCAACTATATAACCAATGGCATCGCCAGTCAAAGTGACCTTGACGCCGTCAGCGTGGAGCTGCTCAATACCAAGCAAAAGCGCATCGAACTGGAGACCTCCCGGCAGGCTTACCTGAACATGCTTTCCGCTTTTATAGGCAAGGGAATCTCTCAGGAAACTGTTTTGCTGAAACCGGTCGATGAAGAAGTCAGCAGTGTGGGCGGAGGAGCAAATAACCGTCCCGAACTTCGTTGGTTCGATGCCCAGGGAGAGCAGTTGAGGGTACAGGAAAACGCTTTGAACACCAGACTTATGCCCCGCTTCGGTTTGTTTGTACAAGGGGCGTACGGTAATCCGGGACTTAATATGCTGAAAGATGAATTCAGTCCTTATTATGTGGCGGGTGTCCGCATGTCGTGGAACTTCGGCAGCTTGTATACGTTGAAGAACGACCGTCGCCGGATAGACAATTCCCGCCAAAAGGTGGAAACGAGCCGGGATGTATTTCTTTTTAATACCCGATTGGAAGCTACCCAGCAAGATGCAAGTGTAGTATCCATGCGTAGGCAGATGAAGGATGATGATGAAATTATCCGTCTGCGCGAGAACATCCGCCGTGCTGCTGAGGCTAAGGTCGAGAATGGAACACTGACCGTTACGGATATGCTTCGTGAAATCACGAACGAGAATCTGGCTCGTCAGACAAAAGCATTGCATGAAGTGCAGTTGTTGATGAACATAGAGCAGTTGAAAAATACATTGAACACCCCCCGGACCCCCTAAAGGGGGAGGGGAATACTCTGCTAAGTATATATAGTAATAACTAAATAAATTCTGCTATAATGAAACTCTTAAAATTATTGAAGCTATTCTCCTCCCCCTTCAGGGGGACGGGGGGTATTATCCTTCTTGCAGCCTGTACCAACGGTACACCGAAATACGATGCAACAGGTACTTTCGAAGCTACCGACGTGATTGTTTCCGCCGAGGCTGCGGGCAAGCTGCTTAGTTTCGACATCGAAGAAGGCACTGCCTTGAAAGCCGGACAACAAGTAGGCATCATCGATACCATTCAACTCTATCTGAAGAAACTCCAGTTGGAGGCTAGTGTCAAGTCGGTGGAAGGCCAGCGTCCCGACATATTGAAACAGGTGGCCGCCACCAAAGAACAGATCGTGCAAGCCAAGCGGGAACGTGACCGTGTAGCCAATCTCCTCCGGGTAGGTGCCGCCAATCAGAAACAAATGGATGATGCCGAGTCTTTGCTGGAAGTGCTCCAAAAGCAACTCGTTGCCCAGAATTCTACTTTAAAGAACAGCGACCAAAGCCTGACGTGGCAAAGCTCTTCGGTAGGCATACAAGTGGCGCAGGTCGAAGACCAATTGAATAAATGCCACATCACTTCCCCCCTGACAGGAACCGTGCTTGCCAAATATGCCGAAGCCGGCGAACTTGCCGCACCCGGAACCCCTCTCTTCAAAGTAGCCGACATGGAACAAATCTACCTCCGTGCCTACATCACCTCCGAGCAACTTGCTGATGTGAAGCTGGGGCAAAAAGTCACCGTGTATGCCGATTATGGCGACGACGTACGTAAAGAATATCCCGGTGTTGTCACGTGGATTTCCGATACTTCCGAGTTTACTCCCAAAACGATCCTTACCAAGAACGAGCGTGCCAACTTGGTATATGTCGTGAAGATAGCCGTGAAGAACGACGGGATGCTGAAGATTGGGATGTATGGAGGAGCGGATTTTAGTTATTAGTTATTAGTTATAAGTTATTTGTTTATGGAAGATGCGGTTGTAGTAAATGAGGTTACCAAACATTATGGGAAGGTTGAGGCTTTGAAGGGAGTTTCCTTATCAGTAAGCCCCGGCGAACTCTTTGGGATTATTGGTCCTGATGGGGCGGGCAAGACTTCGCTTTTCCGTATTCTTACTACTTTGTTGGTGGCTGATAGTGGCACGGCTACTGTTTGCGGACTGGATGTAGTGAAGGATTACAAAGCCATACGCCGTAGAGTAGGGTATATGCCCGGCCGTTTTTCTCTTTATCCGGATTTGACGGTAGAAGAGAACCTGGACTTTTTCGCAACTGTATTCCATACCACCATCGAAGAGAATTATGATTTGGTGAAGGATATCTATCAGCAGATAGAACCGTTCCGCAAGCGTCGTGCCGGAGCTTTATCGGGTGGCATGAAACAGAAACTCGCCCTTAGTTGCGCCCTTATCCATAAGCCGGATGTGCTCTTTTTGGACGAGCCCACTACGGGGGTCGATCCTGTTTCCCGTAAAGAGTTTTGGGGAATGCTGCGCCGGCTGAGGGAACAAGGTATTACCATCATTGCTTCTACACCTATTATTGACGAGGCGCGCCAGTGCGACCGTATTGCTTTTATCAATGAGGGGCAGATTCAGGGTATCGATACTCCCGACCGCATTCTGAAACAGTTTGCGGATATTCTTTGCCCTTCCGGCTTGCAGCACAAGAAGGCGGAGAACGAGGAGAATTATGTGATTGAGGTAGAAGATTTGACCAAGCGTTTCGGTAGTTTTACGGCTGTAGACCATATCTCCTTCAAGGTACACCAAGGTGAGATTTTCGGTTTCCTGGGTGCCAATGGTGCGGGTAAGACCACCGCTATGCGCATGCTTACCGGACTGAGTAATCCTACCGGCGGTAAGGCCCGGGTAGCAGGGTTTGATGTTGCTACCCGCTCGGAGGAAGTGAAAAAAAATATCGGCTACATGAGCCAGAAATTCTCTTTGTACGAAGATCTTAAAGTTTGGGAGAATATCCGTCTCTTTGCCGGTATCTATGGAATACCGGAAGCGGAAATTGCGCCGAAGACCGATGAACTGCTCCTCCGCCTGGGGTTGGAAAAGGAACGTGATACATTGGTGAAAAGCCTTCCGTTGGGCTGGAAACAGAAGCTTGCTTTCTCCGTGTCTATTTTCCATCAACCGAAGATCGTATTTCTGGATGAGCCTACAGGCGGTGTCGATCCTGCCACCCGCCGCCAGTTCTGGGAGTTAATTTATCAGGCTGCCGACCAAGGTATCACCGTTTTTGTCACTACCCATTTCATGGATGAAGCCGAATATTGCGACCGCATTTCCATCATGGTAGACGGCGTAATCCGTGCACTCGATACCCCCGAAGCATTGAAACGCCAATTCAACGCCCGAACGATGGATGATGTGTTCCAACAACTAGCTCGCCAAGCCGTGCGAACAGCCGACTAAGAATCCGTGAAATCCGTGTAATCCGTGCCTAAAAAAAGAAAACAATGAAACAATTTATAGCTTTTGTCCGAAAAGAGTTCTTCCACATCTTCCGCGACCGGCGTACGATGTTGATTTTGCTGGGCATGCCCATCGTGCAGATCATCCTTTTCGGTTTTGCCATCACTACCGAAGTGAAGAATGTGCGTGTGGCCGTTCTCGATCCCTCCAACGATGTGGTTACCCGCCGCATCATCGACCGCATGGATGCCAGCGAATACTTTACCATCGCCAGTCGCTTGCATTCTCCCGCCGAGGTGGAGCGCTCTTTTCAGCGGGGGGATATTGATATGGCTCTTGTCTTCAACGAGCGTTTCGCCGACAATCTTTATACCGGCAATGCCCGTGTACAAATCATTTCCGATGCTACCGACCCCAATACGGCTACCATGCAGGCAGGCTATGCCACAAATATCATTTCTATGGCGGGGCAGGAGATGCTTCCGCCGGGCGTACATGCTTCTGCCATTGTACCTCAGCTCAAGCTGCTCTACAATCCGCAGATGAAGAGTGCCTACAATTTTGTGCCCGGTGTGATGGGGCTTATCCTGATGCTGATTTGTGCCATGATGACCTCCATTTCCATAGTACGCGAGAAGGAGACGGGAACGATGGAAATCCTGCTGGTATCTCCGGTAAAACCGATTTTCATTATACTTGCCAAAGCGGTGCCCTATTTTGTATTGTCGTTTGTCAATCTCGTTACGGTCTTGCTGCTTTCGGTGTATGTGCTCGATGTTCCCGTAGCGGGCAGTTTGTTCTGGCTCGTTGTGGTGTCGCTGCTCTTCATCTTTGTTTCCTTAGCTTTAGGATTGCTCATTTCCACCGTCACCCGTACGCAGGTTGCCGCTATGCTGGCATCGGGATTACTGTTGATGATGCCTACTATGTTGCTTTCGGGCATGATATTCCCGATTGAAAGTATGCCCGTCCTCCTTCAAGGCATATCGTCCATACTTCCGGCACGTTGGTACATCCAGGCGGTGCGCAAACTGATGATCGAAGGTGTGGATATCTCGCTTGTATTGACTGAAATCAGCATATTGGCCGTAATGGCGGTGCTGCTGATAACCGTCAGCTTCAAGAAGTTTAAATCACGCCTGGAATAAAATAGTTATAAGTTATTAGTTATAAGTTATTTGCTTGTGATTCATAACTAATCATTTATAACTCAAAAAAAGAATTATATGATAAAGTTTCTGATAGAAAAAGAATTCAAACAGTTGTTCCGCAACTCATTCTTGCCCAAATTGATTTTCGTATTTCCGTGTATGATTATGATACTGATGCCTTGGGCTGCCAACCTGGAGATAAAGAATATCAACCTGAACATCGTAGACAATGACCATAGTGCCTTGTCCCGTCGTTTGGTAGATAAGATTGGTGCATCCACCTATTTTCGTACTACGGCGCTGCCCGCTACTTACGATGAGGCTTTTGTTGCTGTTGAAGCAGGATCGGCAGATGTGATTTTGGAGATTCCCCGTGATTTTGAGAAGAACTGGATAAGCGGAAAAGCTCCCCGGTTGCTGGTTGCGGTCAATGCGGTGAATGGTACTAAAGGCAGTTTGGGCGGATCGTACTTGTCTTCCATCATCAGTGATTATACGCGTGAATTGCGTTCGGAGTCACCTTCGCAAGCATTGGTAGGAAAGCCGCTTCCAAGGGTGGGCATCTCTACCCTGAATCTTTTTAATCCTACCTTGAACTATAAGCTCTTTATGATTCCTGCACTCATGGTGATGTTACTCACGATGCTGTGCGGCTTTCTGCCTGCTCTCAATGTAGTGGGCGAGAAGGAGGCGGGAACGATCGAACAAATCAATGTGACGCCGGTGCACAAGTTTACATTTATTGTGGCGAAACTGATACCGTATTGGCTGATAGGTTTAGTGGTACTAACCATTTGCTTCCTTCTTGCCTGGCTGCTTTATGGCATTCTGCCCGCCGGACATTTCTTCACTATTTATGGTTTTGCACTGGTATTCCTGCCTGTAGTTTCCGGTTTCGGCTTGGTCATTTCCAACTATTCGGCTACGTTGCAGCAAGCCATGTTTGTCATGTGGTTTTTTATGCTGATCCTCATTTTGATGAGTGGGCTTTTCACCCCGATTCATAGTATGCCCCAGTGGGCGCAATGGATTACCCGTCTCAACCCGTTACGCTATTTTGTGGAGGTGATGCGTACTATTTATTTGCGTGGTGGTGGTTTCGGCGATTTACTTCCCCAGTTGGGAGCCTTGCTGACATTTGCTTTCATCTTCAATTTGTGGGCGGTGAAAAGTTATAGGAAGAGTAGTTGAACTCAAGGAATAGACTAAGAATCTGTTTTGATTTTCTTTATTTGATATTTTCTTTCTATCTTTGCATAAAAAGAGGAATTATGCGTTTACAATCAAAGGAAATAGAGACTATCCTTCGGGTTGCCAAAGATATTTATGGTGACGATGTAAGGGTTTATCTTTTTGGATCTCGTCTGAATGATACTAAGCGCGGGGGGGATATTGACTTGCTTATCCGTACTGAAGGTGAAAAAAAAGGAGTATTGGCTCGTATTCGTATGATTGCTCGTTTGAAACATTATTTAGGTGAACAGAAAATTGATGTTATCGGGGACCATGAAGAAAATTTAGTGGTTCGTGAAGCATTGGAAAAAGGATTGCAACTGTTATGATAAGCCGGAAACAGGAAATAGAGGAACGTTTGCAACGTGAATTTGAAGTGTGCGACAAACATATCGTTCGTATTAACGAAGCTCTTAGCGAATTGCATGTCTCATTACCGATGACTGCCGATAGCTATGCTCAGTTGGATACTGGGCAGGTGCGTTGCCTGGATCAATTTATTTTTCGTTTCTCAAAACTGCAAGATGCGATAGGTGCTAAAATTTTCCGTTACTTATTAGAGTATTTAGATGAAGATGTTTCAACTTTACCAATGCGTGATATTTTGAATCGGCTGGAGCGTTATCTTCTTATTCCGAGTGCCGATGAATGGAATTATATTCGTGAACTGAGAAATGAAATATCTCATGATTATCCCCTACTTGAATTGGACTCTGTGACAATATTGAACGAACTGCTTTTAAAGGTGAAAGTCTTGTTTGATATTTACGATAAATTGAAAGTAACTTTTTACGCGCGGCTTACATAAATCCATTAGAATAAAAATAGGGAGCCTTTTATAGCCCCCTATATTCCCTTTCCGCATCGAAGCAAGGACACGGTTTCACCGGATTTAGGTCATGATGTCCCACGATCAGTGCCCTTGGGAAGATCCGTTTCAGCTCACGAATCAACGCAAGTAGCGAAGCTTTTTGCTCCGGCGTGCGGGTGTCGGTGGGACGACCTTCGGCATCCAGCCCCCCTTCGTAACAGATACCTATGGAGTGTCGGTTATGATTGAGGCAATGCGCACCGATTTTTTCGGTTGAACGTCCCCGATGTATTTCACCGTCACGAGTCAGGTAAAAATGGTAAC
>JAEXAJ010000030.1 GCA_023458215.1 Bacteroidota bacterium | reverse complement strand
AACAAATGAATTATGAATAAAAGAATAACTTTTATCAGATGAATTATTGTTCTATAGTCTTTCAGACTGATTGATTAATTTGTACCTTCATACCAATGGAGAAGAGTAATGTATATATCGGTGAAGTTATTAAGAATGTGATGGCCGAGCGGCAAGTCACAAAGGCGGAACTTGCACGTAGACTGAATGTTAAGCCTCAAAGTGTTGACTATATGTTGAGGCGAAAAAGCATTGATACGGATACGATGTATAGTGTGTCGTTAGCATTGGATTATGATTTTGCTTTGTTATATTCCATTCATAAAGAACAGATAAATTTTGATACGGAAACTCCTGAGTACAAAATATCTGTAGCGAAAATCCTTGTTGAGTTGGATTTGAAATCTGAGGATATTACGAAATTGAACCTAAAGAAAAGAATTTCTGACGCATTGAAATAAGTTTGATGTGTTGTAGTAATCAATACTGCTTTTTATTATCTACTTTTTTTTCCTTATCATGTAACAAAGTCTTTTTGAATTACGTCTATTGGTTATAAACACAAATCGAGCATTTATTTGAAAGCCCATGGACGCTGAAAGTTTTAAAAGAGAGTTTCTCCCATATCATCGTAAGCTGTACTGCATAGCCTATAGGTTATTGGAGAATGCTGCTGATGCCGAAGATTTGGTACAGGAAGCTTATCTTAAGATGTGGGACAAGCGGGAGGGGTTGGCTATCATTAGTAATCCGGAAGCTTTCAGTGTGACATTGGTTAAGAATATGTGCTTTGATTTACTCCGTTCGGGAAAGTATGCATTGAACAAACAAAGCTTGGAGTTGAATGAAGTGTACAATGTATCGCAGGCAGATAATTTTGAAGTACGGGATGAAGCACGGCAAGTAAAGTCCATCATTGCCCAACTGCCTGAACAGCAACGGCGCATTGTAACATTGCGTGATGTCAAGGGCTGTTCATTTGAAGAAATAGAACAAGCTACCGGATTGAATGCTACTAATGTCCGTGTACTTTTATCCCGGGCAAGAAAAAAGATACGTGAAGAATTTAATAAATGGTGTAACTATGGAAGTTGAGGAAATAGAAAGATTGCTCGCTAAATTTTATGAAGGCGATACTGACGAAAGTCAGGAAGAAGCGTTGAGAGATTATTTCAGAACAACGGAAGTACCTGAACATCTGCTGAGGGATAAAGAAATATTTCTTAGCCTTTATCAAATTGCGGATAGAAATATGGAAGTTCCTGCAAAGTTGGGGGACAAACTGAGCCTGCTGATAGATGAAAAAGCCGCGGAAGAACAACGTTTTTTCCGTCCTAACAAAGCTAAACGTAATTGGCGTTGGATTGGGGGCATTGCCGCCACCGTACTGCTGCTTATCTGTATCGGATATGGAGTTGATAAATTGGGAGATGATGTGTGTCCTCCTGCACCACAAGATACATTATCTGATCCGGAAGAAGCTTATCGCGTATTGCAGGCAACATTATTGGAGATTTCTACCAACCTGAATAATGGATTGGATGAAGTGAAAGAAACTCAATTAGATATGAGAAAAATACATCAAGAAATAAGAAATGAAATTAAAAGATAAGTGGTTATGAAAACAATGAAATTTATTTTGGCATGTCTGTTATTGTTGCTCCCCCTGTTTTCTCAGGCGCAAAAGAACTTGTTCAACAAGTATAACGATATGAAAGGAGTATCGTCTGTTTATATCTCTAAAACAATGATGGAGTTGAATCCGAATTTGTTTATGAAGGATCTTTATATAGGTAAGGTTGCGGAGCGTTTGAATTCCGTTCAGGTATTCTCGACAAGAGATGATAAAGTAAAAGCGGAAATGCTTAAGGATATTCGATCCTTGGTTCAGTCTGCTAAATATGAATTACTGATGAAGCAAAAAGGTACAGTCTCAGGTTCTGAGGTCTATGTCAGTCGCAAGGGGAGTAAAATAAAAGAATTGATTATGGTGACGGATGGAGCTGCATCTCTGAAATTCGTATATATGGAGGGTGATATGACATCGGATGATATTAAAAAACTTATGTTATATCAGAATACAGGAATGAATACAGGTAGTGATATGTATCATATTCTTGATGGAAGTTATAACTTAGCGGATGCCAATATATGGGATAGTTTGAAAGGATTGGGCAGCTTGAAAGATTTAAGTAAACTACAGGATAGCGAATATCTTAAAAATCAGATGGATGATGATACCTGGAAAGGATTTGAGAAAAGTATGAAAATGCTGGAAGAGCGTTTGGATAATTTGGAATAAGGTATTCTACTGATAGGTGTAAATTGTATGTTTAAAGGGAAGCCCGAGGGTTCCCCTTTATTTTTTACGCATTTTATTCAATTTTATTTCAATTTTTGCAGTAGCGGGCAAGTAAACTCATAAGTTCTTGCTTTTTAATCGGCTTGGTTATGAAGTAATTACAACCGGCTGCCAGCGCCGCCTCTTTATCAGAATAGAAGGCATTTGCGGTAAGAGCGATGATAGGGGTATCTTTGTCAAATTCCCTGATCTTCGAGGTTGCTTCCAGTCCGTTCATTTCGGGCATTCTGATATCCATAAATACAATGTCATACGTTTGATTCTTGGCTTTATCCACTGCTTCTAGTCCATTCATTGCACGTGTCAAGTGACAGAGATTTAGTATATTCTTTATTAGCAAGAAATTGCTATCATTATCTTCGGCTACAAGGATATTCAAGTCTTTGATATTGATTGGGCTAGCAGATGAACGTTGTACCGTGCTTTCTGCTTTTACTTCGTCTTCTACGTTTTGCGATTTCTCGATAAACTCTACCTCTGTATTTCCTATATACCAAAATTCGGAGCCTTCATGTTCTTTTGAATGAAAGCCGACTTCTCCACATGTAGCATTGGCAATTGCTTTACAAATGGAAAGTCCCAATCCTGTTCCTTGGGCAAAAGTATCAAGCTTTTCGAACCGACCAAAAATACGGTTTTTCTTGTCATCGGGAATGCCGATACCAGTATCTTTAACATAGAGCCTTACCTGTCCCGGTTTACATTCATATCCCATAACGATTTCACCTTCAGGCGTATATTTGATGGCATTGGTGACAAAGTTGGTGAAAATCTGAGTAAAACGATACTTGTCAAACTTTGCAATGCACTTTTTGTATGGATCAATAAGTTTTAGTGTCACTTTGGAATTCTTTACCCGTTGCTGAAATGACCGATATAACTCATTACAGAGAGAACACAAATCCAGATCTTGTCTGTTTATATCGATAGAGCCGACTTCTATTTTGGATAGATCCAGGATATCTCCGATTAATCTTAAAAGAATGTCACTATTTGTTTCGATCAGTTGTTTGTATTCATTTTTTTCTTCTTCACTTTCTACTTCAGACAGTAATGCTGAAAAACCAACGATGGCATTCAGAGGAGTGCGGATTTCATGGCTCATATTAGCAAGGAAAGTTGATTTCAATTGATCCGCTTCTTCTGCTTTGTTTTTTGCCATAATCAAATCCTGTTGATATTTGATTTCCTTGGTTATGTCTCTTTGAATAAAAGTGATTGCAGCTACTTTGCCCTCATCGTTTTCTCTCGGACTATAAGTGAAGTTGTAATAATAGTAATCATTATATTCGTCGTTCATAACTCTTAAGACGATGTTATTGTCCGGGAGACATTGTTTTTCCATTATTGCATCCAATAATGCCAAAAACTGATTTCTATCGTCGGGATGAATGGTTTCGATGATATACTCAAAAGGGAATTTTTCTATATTCTCAACGTGAATGTCAAACTTATAGAACATCCCATCTTCAATGCGATAATTCCATGAGGTCAGTTTCCCGGCATTTAGAGCCAAGGCTAATTCTTTTTGTGTAGACTTTATTTTCTTCTCTTGTGCCTTTTTTGCAGTTACCTCTTCACAGGTCAATATATATCCTTTGGGATTTCCGTTCGGTTCCCTCATGATATTGACTTTGGTGACGAAATATTTTCTGCTTCCTCTGATGGGGGTGTCAAAAAAATGTTCGCAAAGATCGAAGTCATAATCTGTTTCAAATGAAACATCTAATCCTTGTTTTAACAGAGCTTTGTCCTCTGCTCCAATATTCGGATCATTGAATATATTGATATTGTAAACTTCCTTCATGGATACGCCAAACATATTCAGCGCAATGGTGTTGGCGTATTTTAAATAGCCCTCTTCATCATATAAAACAAGTCCTAACGGCACATATTCCGGCGCAAGCGATAACAAGTCATTCTCCATAAATTTGGTTGTTTGCAATAATTTGGCTCATATTTTATCGAACTTGCAAATGTATTCAAAATATATGAATTCTCATGAAAAGAGGATCAAAAGAAACTATAATAAAAATATAAGCGCCTCCAAAGAAATATTTGGAGGCGCTTCGAGTTTATTGATATGAAAAATTATTTCTTTTTCTTCAACTCTTCAAAGATAAGTCCTTCTAACTCTTCTGCCAGTTCCGGATTATCCAGTATGACTTGCTTTGCCGCATCACGTCCTTGAGCTATCTTGGTGTCATTGTAGCTGAACCAAGAACCACTTTTCTTGACAATGCCCAAATCTGCACCTAAGTCGATAATTTCGCCTGCACGGGAAATTCCTTCACCGAACATAACGTCGAATTCCGCTTTGCGGAAAGGAGGGGCTACTTTATTCTTTACGACTTTTACTTTCGTCTGCTTGCCAAGTACTTCTTCGCCGTTCTTGATAGCCTGACCGGGACGGATATCGATTCGTACGGATGCATAGAACTTCAGTGCATTACCACCGGTGGTTGTCTCAGGGTTGCCGAACATGACACCGATTTTTTCTCGCAACTGATTGATGAAAATACAGGTTGTACGTGTTTTGCTGACGGTACCGGTTAATTTACGCAGAGCTTGTGACATAAGTCTTGCTTGTAAGCCCACTTTGTTTTCACCCATATCGCCTTCGATTTCGGCTTTGGGGGTCAAAGCTGCAACAGAGTCTATTACGATAATATCGATAGCAGATGAACGGATCAATTGTTCGGCAATCTCCAAGGCTTGTTCACCATTATCGGGTTGCGAAATAAACAAGTTGTCTACATCTACGCCTAATTTGGCTGCGTAGAAACGGTCGAAAGCATGTTCCGCATCAATAAATGCGGCAATGCCTCCTGCTTTTTGTGCTTCGGCGATGGCGTGAATTGCCAAAGTTGTTTTACCGGATGATTCGGGACCAAAGATCTCAACGATACGTCCGCGAGGATATCCGCCTACACCTAATGCTACATTCAAACCGATAGAGCCGGTGGGGATTACTTCAATTTGTTCGACAGTATTGTCACCCATCTTCATGATAGATCCTTTGCCGAAGCTCTTTTCTATCTTATCCATGGCGGCTTGCAGGGCTTTTAGCTTTTCGCTGGGCGCTGCTTTGCTACCACCTTCGTTTTCAAAATTAAGTTCGTCTTTTTTTGCCATCTTATTTTAGTTATAAGTTATTAGTTATAAGTTATTAGTCAGGAGGAGTGATGAGTTATTAGCTGTTCGTTCAAAATTGGGCGGGACTGTTCTGCCCTGCCTGTATCAACAAATAACTTATGACTAATAACTCATAACCATCAAAGGATTTGTGCAGTGTGATCGCTGGTTTTCACTTCCTTCGGGGTGATGATGCGCTCAATAACTCCTTCCTCATTGATGATAAAAGTGGTGCGGAACGTTCCCAGGTATTTACGTCCGTACATACTTTTCTCGCCCCAAACGCCAAATTGTTCTACCAGTTTTTTATCGGTATCGGCAATTAGGGTAAAAGGCAGATTGTTTTTCTCAATGAATTTCTGATGAGATTTCTCGTTATCCACGCTTACGCCGATTACTTCATACCCGGCTTTACGTAAATCGGAATAGTTGTCACGCAGATTACAAGCCTCTGCCGTGCAACCGGAAGTCATATCTTTGGGATAAAAGTAAAGTACTATTTTCTTTCCTTTATAATCACTCAAGCGAATTTCCTCACCTTTTTCGTTGATACCCAATACTTCGGGCGCTTTATCTCCAACTTTCATCTTGCTTAAAGTTTAATGTTTATAGTTCCAAATCTCCATCAAGTACCTCATGCCAAGGCAAGCCTTGCTTGTTGAGCTGTTCCATGAACGGATCCGGATTGAATTCTTCTACGTTCCATACCCCCGGTCGCTTCCATAGGCCTTTGAGGAACATCATGGCACCAATCATGGCAGGAACTCCCGTGGTGTAGCTTACCCCTTGCATGCCTGTTTCCTTGTAAGCTTCTTGATGGCTGCAATTATTGTAAACATAGTACGTACGTTCTTTACCGTCTTTCAATCCGCGGATGCGGCAACCGATGGATGTTTCTCCTTCGTAGTTCTCTCCTAAATCTTGTGGATTTGGAAGTACGGCTTTCAGGAATTGAAGCGGTACAATCTTCATGCCGTTGTATTCCACTTCGTCGATACGAGCCATACCGATGTTTTGAATAACACGCAAGTGTGTCAGATATTCCTGACCAAAGGTCATCCAGAAACGTGCACGCTTTATGGTGGGGAAGTTTTTCACCAAAGATTCCAGTTCTTCGTGGAAAAGCAAGTATGAGTCGCGTGGCCCGATATTGGGATAAGTCAGGTCTTTATGAATTTCCAGAGGTTGGGTAGTGATCCACTCGCCGTTTTCATAGAAGCGTCCGTTCTGAGTAATCTCACGGATGTTGATTTCGGGGTTGAAGTTGGTAGCAAATGCTTTGTGGTGATTTCCGGCATTACAGTCCACGATATCCAGGTATTGGATTTCGTCAAAGTAATGTTTGGCGGCATAAGCTGTATAAATGCCGCTTACTCCCGGGTCGAAACCGCAACCCAATATAGCAGTCAGTCCGGCGTCTTCAAAACGTTTTTTATAGGCCCATTGCCAACTGTATTCAAAGTGAGCCACGTCTTTCGGTTCATAATTTGCGGTATCCAGATAATTTACGCCGCTCTTGAGGCAAGCCTCCATGATGGTGAGGTCTTGGTAGGGGAGGGCTACGTTTATAACGATTTCGGGTTTAAAACTGTTGAAGAGTGCCACCAGTTCGTCCACGCTATCAGCGTCTACCTGGGCGGTTTTGATGTTAGGGTTACCAATTGCTTTTACAACGGCGTCACATTTGGACTTGGTACGGCTTGCAATCATGATTTCAGTGAACACATCAGGATTTTGAGCCACTTTGTGCGCAACGACGGTACCTACACCGCCTGCACCGATAATAAGAACTTTACCCATTTCTTCTACTTACATTATTATATTATAGGTTCATAAAATACGGAGAGCAAATATAAGAGTTAATTCTTAGATAAACATTAAAATCCGGCTAAATACTTTGTGTAAAACGTATTTTATATATATTTGTAGAGATTATAATTTTGAATACTTTGATTAACTGTAATGTTGCACTAAATATTAAATGCCTTATGATGAATAAACCAACGATCTTAGTTTCTTTAATGAGCATTTTGCTTGTGTCTGTAATGTTTGTTTCTTGTCAAAGTAAGAAAAATGAGAATAAGCAAGAAATTGAACCTGTGGTAGTGAATGAAAATATTCGTTTCTGTGAGAGCACTTATCCTTATGATGGAGGAATTCTGATTGGTAATTTTGGTACCGAACAATTAAATCCGCTGAACACTGAAGGAAAAGGCTACATTGCTTATTACAAAGATGGTAAATCTGAAATTCTGATACCTGCCGATGGTTCTCTTTCCGCCCCGAAAGGTATGTTTATCAGAGACGGGTACTTGTTTATCTGCGATGTCAACAAGATTGTAGTGTACAATTTGGGGTCGTTGAAGGATGCCCCACAAATAATCAATTTCCCCGAAGGGAATTTGTTTGTCAACGATTTGATAGCGTCCGGCAATACGCTGTATGCTTCAGTAACTAATACGGATTGCATTTACAGTCTGGATATCAGCAATCCGGCTAAGATGGATCAGGTCAGCCCTGTGAAATGGGTGGAGGTTGCAGGTCCTAACGGATTGATTATAGAGAATGGCACCATGTATGTTGCTTCTTATCCGGCTGATGGAAATACCACGGATGCTAATGTTATCTATGAAATATCAGATTTGACGAATTCGGTTCCGGTGAAGTTTATCACGACTCCCGGTCAATATGACGGCATAGCAATGTCGGCCGATAAGAAAACGATGTATGTTACAGACTGGTCTCCGGCAGTGCGCAGCATAGATATGCAAACTCGTGAAATGACTGCTCTTACTATCGGTAAAGAACTGGCGGGACCTGCTGATATTACGGTAGTTGGCAGTGAAATGTATATTCCCGACTTGCCCAATAGTCAGGTAATATGTATATCGCTTGACAAATGATAATCTCTGTTAATCCATGCAATCGGGCGTGAAAACCTTTGTGGTAAATGTTTCAACTCAATTTTTTCATGTATATTTGCACTCGAAAAAATTAACTTAAACAACGAATAACAATGAAAAAAGTATTTGTTTCTCTTTGCATGGTAAGTGCATTGATGGGTTTATCATCTTGTGGATCAACAAAGAATGCTGCTACTCTTTCTTCAATAAGTGGCGAGTGGAATATCATCGAAGTAAATGGTTCTGCCGTTGTTCCTGCTCCGGGACAAGAATTTCCTTTTATCGGTTTTGATACGAAGACAGGAAAAGTATACGGCAATAGTGGCTGCAACCGCTTGATGGGGTCGTTTGACGTGAATGCCAAACCCGGAACAATCAATCTGGGTGCTTTGGGTAGCACACGTATGGCATGTCCCGATATGACGGTTGAGAATAATGTTTTGTCAGCTTTAGGTCAGGTGAAGACCTATAAGAAGTTGGGAAAAGAGAATGTAGCATTGTGTGGTTCTTCCAATCGTCCTTTGGTGGTTTTGCAGAAGAAGGAACCCGCTGTTAAGTTGTCGGCGCTGGATGGAAAGTGGATGATTAGTGAAGTCAATGGTGAAGCTATTCCCGGTGGTATGGAAAACCAACCGTTCATTGAATTCAATATTTCAGAAAAGAGATTACATGGCAATGCGGGATGTAATATCATTAACGGCGCCTTCCAAACAGAAGATAGTAATGTGATGGCTATTTCCTTTCCGCAAGTTATCAGTACAATGATGGCATGCCCTGATATGGAAGTAGAAGGTCGCGTATTGAAAGCGCTGAATGCTGTTCAAACTTTTGGGCAACTGGCCGGTGGCGGTATCGGATTCTATGATGCGGATAATAACCTGGTGATGGTACTGGTGAAGAAATAAGAATTAACTCTATAACGAAAAAGGCTCTTGCGGATATATCTGCAAGAGCCTTTTTTATGATTTACGGACAGAATGAAAAGTTACTTTTTTCTTAACTCCGCCCTTATTCTGCTCAAAGATTGTGGGGTGATATAGAGGTAGGATGCCAAGTACTTCAATGGAACATCTTGCAACAATTCCGGATTTTCTTCCATCAACGTCAGGTACCGTTCCTTGGCGTTTGGAGGAGTACCATAGGCTATCGAGACGTTGTCTACCGATAAAATTTCACGTTCGAATATCTTCCTGCCAAAGTTTGCCATTTCTATGGAACGGGAGAATAGCTCTTCCAGTTCTGCTTTGGAAATACAATACGCCATACTGTCATTTACTGACTCGACATTAATCTGTGAAGATTCCCCGTCCACGTATCCCCACGAAGAATAAGCGACTTCTCCCGGACCGACGAACCACAGTGAACTTTCCGAACCATCGGTCAGATAATAGGCACGCCAAATGCCTTTCTTTACAAGATAGAAATTAGAGTTTCGCTCTCCCTCCTTTATAATAAGTTGTCCTTTAGCAAAGGAAACTTCGGTCATATTCACCAAAAGTTCGGATAAGCATTTCTCTGTCAGTTTATACTTTTTGCAGAATTTCTTTATCATCGTTTCCATTCTGCAAAGATATGCAATTTTCTTTGCGCTCCCTTTTTCGGATAAAGTAAATCACGCAGATAAAGAGGGTAGTCAGCAGTTCGGCCAAAGGAGTGGCGAGCCATATTCCCCGGTTTCCTAGTAACAAGGGCAATCCGAAGAAACATGCTGTCAGTAAGATAAACCCGCGCAGCAAAGTGATGATGGTGGCATATCTGGCACGCTCCACACTCTGAAAATAACCTATGGAAACGATGTTGACGGCAAAGAATACGAAACCGGCAGCGTAGTAGGGCAAACCTTCCGCCGCTATTTCGTAAGCGGGATAACTACGGTCGATAAACATGCCCACAATCTGCGGACTGCAAAACATCGTGATCACTGCAAAACAGGCGCCGCAAGCAATAGCCGTTTTCAGTGCTAACCGGTAGGCTTGGCGAACCCGGAGATTTTCTTGCAAACCGTAGTTGTAGCTGATTATAGGCTGTGCCGATTGCGCAATGGCATTATATACCATAAATATAATAGGAAAGAAGTAACAAGCGATACTGAATGCCGCCACTCCGTCTTCTTTTAAATAATGAATGAATACCAGGTTTCCCACAAACATCATGCAGGCGATGGCTACCTCGCACAGAAAAGCCGAAGAGCCCAGGCGGCACATATAACCTACGTTGCGGCAAGTCAGTAACAGGCTTTTTTTACTCAGCTTTACCGGATAGAATCGTAGTGCGCACCGACGGCGCATCAGATAGAAGACAATCATTAAGGCACCCACCGTTGTGCCAATGGCACTTGCCAGTGCGGCACCGAACATTCCCCAGCCAAAGGGGAAGATGAACAGATAGTCCAATATAATGTTTAGAATGGCGGCTACTACGTTACACATCATGGCATAGTTGGGCGAACCGTCCAGCCGGAGAAAGAACATTCCCGAATTAAGTAATGCCGTCAGGAAGGAGAATGGCACAAACCACCGCATATATTCAACTGCCAAGGGTGTCAGTCGCTCTGACCCACCCAGCAGATGCACCACTTCGGGGGCAAAAGCACAGAACAAAGTAGAAGTGCCAATCAAAAACAAAGAAGACACGACCACTGATTGTGTGATATTAATACGCGCCACTTTTACTTTGCTCTGTGATAAATGAATGGAAGCAACTACGGATGCTCCCACACCGAACATTAATCCGATGCCGGTAGAGAACAGCCACAACGGCGCCACGATATTGACAGCCGCCAAAGCGTCACTACCGATGCCTTTGCCTACAAAAATACCGTCCGTAATGACGAATAATGCCGAAAAAATCATTCCCAGTACTGTAGGGAGCAATAATTTGCGAAATAATGTCGCAATATCCGTATTCTTGAAATCAATACTGTCTCTCATCTTTTCCATAATCTGTTTCTGTATAGTTCTTATATTTATAGTTTATCTTCTGCTCACCACCCCATCAACAATGTTTAGCCTTTGCGGTGTGAAAACTACTGTTTTTTGTAGCGATTCCTAAGAAAAATTATAGCGAATGCTTATTCGTTCTACCATGGGGGAACGAAACTTACCTCATGGTGGAATGAAACTTTCTCCGTGATGGAACGAAACTTCCCCTATGATGGAACGAATTGGTATTCGCTATGTTTTTCCTTAAACATCCCAAGCGCGTTTGTTAGATATCGCAAGGAAAGCAATTAAGGTTGCGCATATACCGTTTTCTCTTTTATCGGCTGGCAAAAGTAGGACATTTGGGTGACTTGCCAATTGTCAAATGGTAATTTCCGTCAGGTAGTGGTATCTTATTTTCTGCCAAACTGACAGACAAACTGTCATAAATAAAAAACTGTAACTGCTCTGAACAATTTGGCATAACGTTTGTCTCTTTATTGGCGTCTGCCGATGAGGCGGACACCAAAATAGAATTATAACAAATAAAATAATAACGATCATGGGAAAAATTATTGGTATTGACTTAGGAACAACAAACTCTTGTGTTGCCGTATTCGAAGGTAACGAACCTGTAGTAATTGCAAACAGTGAAGGTAAACGCACTACACCTTCTGTAGTGGCATTTGTGGATGGTGGCGAACGTAAAGTAGGTGACCCTGCCAAACGTCAGGCTATCACTAACCCCACACGTACTGTATCTTCTATCAAACGCCTTATGGGTGAAAATTGGGATCAGGTGCAGAAAGAAGTATCCCGCATGCCTTACAAAGTAGTGAAGGGCGACAACAATACTCCGCGTGTAGATATCGACGGACGTCTTTATACTCCGCAGGAGCTCTCTGCAATGGTGTTGCAGAAAATGAAAAAGACTGCTGAAGACTATCTGGGTCATGAAGTAACGGAAGCTGTTATCACCGTTCCGGCTTACTTCTCCGATTCTCAACGTCAGGCTACGAAAGAAGCCGGTCAGATTGCCGGTCTCGAAGTAAAACGTATTGTGAACGAGCCTACTGCCGCAGCTTTGGCTTACGGTATCGACAAAGCTCATAAAGATATGAAAGTGGCCGTATTCGACCTTGGTGGTGGTACGTTCGATATCTCTATCCTCGAATTCGGTGGCGGTGTATTCGAAGTATTGTCTACTAATGGTGATACTCACTTGGGTGGTGACGACTTCGACCAAGTAATTATCGACTGGTTGGTTCAAGAGTTCAAGAATGACGAAGGCGCTGACTTGAAACAAGATCCGATGGCTATGCAACGTCTGAAGGAAGCTGCTGAAAAAGCTAAGATCGAATTGTCTTCTTCTACCACTACTGAAATTAACTTGCCCTACATCATGCCTGTAGGTGGTGTGCCCAAGCACTTGGTTAAGACGTTGACTCGCGCTAAGTTCGAGGCTTTGTCTCACAACCTGATCCAAGCTTGTCTCGAACCTTGTAAAAAGGCGATGAGCGACGCAGGTCTGAGCAACTCTGATATTGACGAAGTAATCCTCGTAGGTGGTTCTTCTCGTATCCCGGCTGTGCAGAAGTTGGTTGAAGACCTCTTTGGTAAAGTTCCTTCCAAGGGTGTTAATCCGGACGAAGTAGTAGCCGTAGGTGCTGCCGTACAGGGTGCTGTGTTGACCGACGAAATCAAGGGTGTTGTATTGTTGGATGTTACTCCGCTGTCTATGGGTATCGAAACGATGGGTAGTGTAATGACGAAGTTGATCGATGCCAACACTACTATTCCTTGCAAGAAGAGCGAAGTATTCTCAACTGCTGCCGATAACCAGACAGAAGTTACCATCCACGTATTGCAGGGTGAACGTCCGATGGCTGCACAGAACAAATCAATCGGTCAGTTCAACTTGACAGGTATCGCTCCGGCTCGCCGTGGTGTTCCTCAGATTGAAGTAACCTTCGACATCGACGCCAACGGTATCTTGAAGGTATCTGCCAAAGATAAAGCTACCGGTAAGGAACAAGCTATCCGCATCGAAGCTTCCAGCGGTTTGAGCAAGGAAGAAATCGAAAAGATGAAAGCCGAAGCCGAGGCTAACGCTGATGCTGACAAGAAAGAACGTGAAAAGATTGACAAGCTGAACCAAGCTGACTCAATGATCTTCACTACCGAAAATCAGTTGAAGGAACTGGGCGATAAGTTGCCTGCTGACAAGAAAGCTCCGATTGAAGCTGCTTTGCAGAAATTGAAAGATGCTCATAAGGCTCAGGATTTAGCAACTATTGACTCTGCAATGGCTGAATTGAATACTGCTTTCCAGGCTGCAAGTGCTGAAATGTACGCTCAGAGCGGTGCTCAAGGTGGTGCACAAGCCGGTCCGGACATGAATGCAGGACAACAAGGCGGTGCTCAAGATAGCGGCAAGCATGGTGATAATGTGCAGGATGCTGATTTTGAGGAAGTGAAGTAAGTACGTAATTCAAATCATATATAAAGAAGACAGCCGTAGATCAATGATTTACGGCTGTCTTCTTTATATATGATTTGTTTGTTTTAATAGTTTTGATTAGTTTTGGCGTTTCTATTTATTAAGAGTCTATTTTAATTTAAACAGACTCTAAGTTAAAATTACTTCGTATGAAAATTGTAGCATTTAACGGAAGTCCTCGTAAGGGAGGTAATACAGAACTGTTGATAAAAGAAGTCTTTAAGAGTGTAGAACAACAGGGCATTGAGACGGAAATAGTGCAAGTCGGAGGAAATCTGCTTCACGGATGCCAGTCCTGCTATGGTTGTTTTCGTACTCGCAATGGCAAGTGCTTGTTTAAGGACGATCGTATGAACGAGTTTATAGAAAAGGCACATCAGGCAGATGCCATTATTTTGGCTTCGCCTACTTATTATGGTGAGGTCAGTGCAGAGATGAAAGCTTTTATCGACCGCTTGGGATTGACTTCCATCGGTGCCGGACGTACCTTGACACATAAACTGGGTGCCGCTGTGGTGAGTGTGCGCCGTGCCGGAGCTATTCCTGTCTACGACTCACTGAATCGTTTTATGTTGGGCAGCGGTATGGTTGTTGTCGGGTCTACTTATTGGAATCTGGGCATCGGTGAGAAACCCGGTGATATCTATAATGATGAAGAAGGTATGCACAACATGCACGATTTGGGTAGACAAATGGCATGGATGTTAAAAACT
Source organism: Bacteroidota bacterium (assembly GCA_023458215.1). The sequence goes on along the minus strand of JAEXAJ010000030.1, from coordinate 40,972 downwards.
CTCAGTCAAAGCCGGGCAGAAGTTGGAGGCGAGCAAGTATCTTCTTTCTCGGATTATTTTAAAGAGAAATAGGATGTATCTTATATGAAGTGAACCCCGAAAGTTAAACAATAAACTTTCGGGGTTTATTTATTTTAAAGCCTATCCACGTATTTCGGATAGTTGAAAGCAGGCATACCCAGTGCCATAATAGCTTGTACTTTTCCTTCAATTCCGGTTATCCGGTTGAACCCGTCTTTCTTGTCTTGCTTGATGGCGGTCAGTACAAAACCCATGTACACTTGGCTGATGCCTAATGATTGTGCCATAAGCGAAGCATTCTGATAGGCCAGATTAGCATCTTCGCAGCCGAAACGATTGGATGCCGGAGTGTGGATTATCAGCAGTGCTGTTGCCTTGCGCAGAATAGGGTCTTTCCCTTCGGCATGTTCCTGCTTTAGATTTTCGAATACAGGAACATACTTGTAGGTTTCCTTCATGAAGGGTTTCAGTAGTAGTTTCACTATGGGGTTCAGCAATAACTTAGCAAGTGAATTGAACACATCAATGGTGAAGTTGCTGATTTGGAGTAGCTTTTCCGGATCTGTAATGAGCGTGAACGATATTTGGCGCGAATTTGAAGCGGTAGGAGCGTAGCGGGCGGCTTCAACAATCTGCTCCAGCAGTTCCTTAGGAACAGGTTTGGAAGTGATCGTACGGTTGGAACGACGCGACTTGATGAGCAACATAACCTGTTCGGGACTAGGCATCTGCGAGTAATCAATGGTATGAACATGTTCTGCCGGAAAATCGCTATGGATGACGGAATCTTTGGGACATACATCTACACAATGTCCGCATCCGATGCAGTGCTCCATGTTTATCAGATTGATTTCTTTGGTACTTTTGTCCTTCACCATAATTCCGGAAGGACATACTTGCGCACATTTGCCACACTTGATGCAACTCTCTTTTTCGATTTGTATTGTTCGGTTCATACGATTATTGGTGTTATCCTTTCTTTAGTACACTGTTGACTACTCTTACAGAAGAAACCAGCTTGTTGGTCGAAGTAAACACATCCACATTCCATATATGAGACGAGCGTCCTTTGTGAACGATGGTTCCTACTGCACGTACCGTATCTCCTTCGTGGGCCGATGAGATATGATTTCCACTGACCTGCATCCCTACGATGATCTCGTCGGGTTGGCAGATGAGCATCGAGCCGAGCCCGGCAACCGTTTCTGCCAGTGCCAGGGTGGCACCTCCATGCAGGATGCCGAAAGGTTGGCGGGTACGCTGATCTACAGGCATGGTTGCTTCAACCCGATCTTCGGAGGCATACGTATATTGAATACCCAAATTTCCCATTAATGCGTATTTGGCACGTTCGTTCAATTGTTCGAGCGGGATTTCGGTGGCGCGTACTTCTGCCAGTATTAATTTCTCAACGGCTTGGGCTACCCCGTCTTCTTCGTTGGAGGCTGTTACGTAGTCGGCGCAAACTTTTACGGAGTCTTGCGAATGCCCCATCGCAATGCCCATACCGGCCAATTGAAGCATGGTTACGTCGCACACGCCGTCTCCAATGGCTATGATTTCTTCACGCGTTACACCTAGTTGTTCCAATAAGACACCTAACGTATTTGCTTTGTTTACACCGCAGGGCACTACTTCCAGGAAATAGGGCTCGGAACGGAACGCTTCCAAAGTACCATCCAGGCGTTTCTTCCAATGTTCTTCCAAGCCGATCAGGTCTTCCTCGTCATCACCTACCAGTACGCACTTGCAGGGGGCAAAGTCTATGGCGGTCGAGAAGTCGTCTTCCACAATAATCTTCAGGTTATTCAGTTGGGCTTCGTTTTGGATGTACTCATTCTCCGGGCTGTCCGTAATGATGGTATCATCATGGTAGGTGAATATGTCGAAGCTGTTTTTATGGGCTTTCTTTTCTAAATAAGGCAGCATTTCAGGATTGATACGGCGCTCAAACAAAATTTCCCCATTGCCGGCATTAATGATCTGGCAGCCGTTGTAAGAGATGATGAATCCTCCGTAGTTGCCCAGTTCGAGCGCTTTGGCTATGGGCATTAATCCGTAGGTCGGTCTGCCGGATGCCAACACGATGCGCACTCCCATTTGTTGTACTTTCAGTAGGGTGGCTAGCGTACGTTTACTGATTTTTCTTTCGTTGTCGACTAAGGTTCCATCTACGTCGAGCACTAATAATTTATATTTCATGGCAGGTTGTTTTTTTAGTTTAGACTACAAAGTTAGGAAATTGATGGTAAAATTCCTATCTTTGCGGGCGTTTTGTTCCGCATCCTCTATTCGGAGGATTGGATGAAAAGGGAATCGGGTGAAAGTCCCGAACAGTCCCGCTGCTGTGAGTTTCAAGATTGGGTGCATCATTACTTATGCCACTATTTCTGAATAGAGATGGGAAGGCGATGTACCGGAAACGAGTCAGAAGACCTGCAAAACGAAGTCGAAAAATTGTCCATTCGAGGAAAGTGGATAGTGCGCAAGATGGTTTAAGATAATCGTTAGTTGTTTTATGAAAGAAAGGACGAAGATGCAGCTGGCCTGTATTGTTCTCTTTTGTCTAAGTACGTTCCGGATTTCTGCTCAAGAGGCACCGAAAGATACAATTACGGGGAAGGTGCATCAAATTGAGAAGGTGACGGTTACGGCGCGTCGGTTACCTAATAAAGTGACTTCCGCAGTGCCTATACAAACAATGTCGCAGCAGGATATCAGTCAGTTGGGCATACAGAATATGGCGGACGCTGTCCGCCGTTTTGCCGGTGCCAATGTGAAGGATTACGGAGGTATTGGCGGATTGAAGACTGTTTCTATCCGCAATATGGGGGCGGCGCATACGGCTGTCAGCTACGACGGTGTGGCTGTGAGTAATTGTCAGGCAGGACAAATAGATGTCGGCCGTTTCTCACTGGATAATGTTTCCATGCTTTCTTTGGCAATCGGTCAGGCGGAGGACATGTTGCAATCTGCCCGGCTGTATGCTTCGGCAGGGGTGTTGAGTATAGAAACGGAAAAACCTCATTTGGACGATGGACGTAACTCTGCGTTTCAGGCACGGATGCGTGGTGGTTCGTTCGGATATGTTAGCCCTTCTCTGCGTTGGTGGCAGAAGATAGGAAATCGCACGCGTCTGGCGGTAGATGGCAATTATATGCGTGCCGATGGGAATTATCCTTTTACCTTAGTGAACGGGAAGTATGTGACGGAAGAACGGCGTAACAATTCGGATATCTATTCATGGCAGGGAGAAGCTACCCTTTACCATACCTTCAAGGATGGGGGAGAGCTGGATGTGAAAGGCTATTACTTCCATTCAAAGAGAGGGTTGCCGGGGGCGGTGACTCTTTATAATCCACTTTCTGACGAGACACTTTGGGATGAGAATACCTTTGTGCAGGCTCGCTACAAAAAGCATTTCTCTCCTCAATGGAGCTTGCAAGCACAGGCAAAATACAATCATGGCTGGAACCGCTACAAAGATGAAGGCAAGGAGTATACCAACAGATATTATCAGGAGCATCATCGGCAGGACGAATACTATATTTCTGCCACCGCCCTTTATCAGCCTTTGGAGTCTTTGACGTTCTCGCTGGCGCAAGACGGGGTGATGAATAAGCTGCGCAACAGCTTGCCCGAATGCCTTTTTCCTACCAGATATACGTCTATCAGCGCTCTTAATGCCCGTTATCGGCAGGGAGGATTCACCGCTAGTGCTTCGTTGGTGCATACCGCTACCTTCGAGCATGTGGAGAAGGGGGATGCTCCTGAGAACTTCCGTCGTTTTGCTCCTTCGTTCTCCGTCAGTTTGCAACCTTGGCAGGAGGAATCGCTTTTTCTTCGGTTGATGTACAAGAGCACGTTCCGTCTACCTACTTTCAACGATCTTTATTATTATAGGTTGGGAAATCGCAACTTGCGTCCCGAGAAAGCGGATGAATATAATATAGGTGTCACTTGGAGCAAATCCGGTCTGTCCGTCTTTGATTACTTGTCCGTCACCCTTGATGGTTATTATAACGATGTCACGGATAAGATTGTGGCTTTTCCGACCACGTATGCGTGGAAGATGCAGAATTATGGCACAGTCCATGCGGCAGGCATAGATGCTACTTTGGCTACCGCTATTTCGTTGACCAAAGGTATCAAACTGATAATGTCGGGCGGATATACCTGGCAGAAGGCTATCGACTTGACAGATCCTGAGGCGAAGAATTATAAAAACCAATTGCCTTATACACCTCTTCATAGCGGGAATGCGTCGGCCGTGATAGAAATGCCGTGGCTGAATGTGGGCTACTCTGTAGTGGGGGTAGGGAAGCGGTACTATTTATCTCAAAACATTCCGGAGAATGAGATAGATGGATATATGGAACATACTATGACCCTTTCCCGTGAGTTCGTTTTAGGAAAATGCCGTTTGTCTGTTCAAGCAGAGATGGTGAATGTAACCGATGAGCAATATGACGTGATAAAATATTATCCCATGCCGGGGCGCTCGTGGCGGTTGACGGGTACTTTTAAGTTTTAAATCAATCTATTCTAAATAACTAAAACAGAAATTATGAAAGTAAGAAGTTTATTATTCGGCATGCTTTGCATGCTTGCGTTAGGTGCATCTTTGGCATCTTGTAGTGATGATGATGACAATTCGTGGGACGACAGCGGTTCGAAGGTGACACTGCCGCATACACGTGCTTTTTTCTTGAACGAGGGTTCTTATCAAGCAAACAACGCAGGTATATCCTTCTATGCACCGAATGGAGATGCAGACTTTATCAGTGATATCTTTAAGACTCAGAACAATGCAAAATTGGGTGATACAGGACAGAGCATGATAGAGTATGAGGATGAAATGTATGTAGCTGTGTATGGTTCCAATTATTTGGTAAAACTAAATGCCGCAGGTGTGGAACAGAAGCGCGTTTCGTTTGTAAATGACAATGAACTTAGTGCGGGTATTCGTTATATAGCCGCTGAGGACGGGTATATTTATGCTTCTTTCTGGGGAGGAGTCGTAGCTAAGATTAACGCAAATACATTAACGGTAGAAGCTAAACTGACCGGACTGGGCGATAATTTGGAAGGTGTGGCTATCTGTAAAGATATGCTATACGTGGCAAATAGTTGTACTGCCGATTGGGTTTATCACAAAGATGTGAGAGTAATAGACCTACATACATTTACTTTAAAAGAAACGTTGGAGGTAGCTTCTAATCCTAATGTTCTGCTTGAAGAAGATGACAAAGTCTTTTTGATTTCATGGGATGATTTTGGAACAATCGGTTATTCGCTGCAAATGATTGATCCTGCTAATAATAATAAGGTGACAAAACTTGGCAATACTACCTATATGGCTGCCAAAGATGGTGTACTTTATTTGGTAAAGTCAATAACAAATTGGGAAACTAATGAATCCATTAATACTTTCTTTACTTATAACATCAAATCCGGGCAGATGAACAATACTTCTTTCCTGAAAAATGCTCCTGACAAACTTACATCAACTACATTACGCATGTTGGAAGTGAATGATAAAAATGGTGATATTTATATTGGTACTTCCGAGAAATCGACAAATGGCAATATCTACCGTTTCAAGAAAGACGGTACGTTCGTCGAAATGTTTGATGCAGGTGGTATGAACCCTAATTCTGCAGTCTTCTTTAATTAATACAGATGAAAAGAAACTTTTTATTTATTTGTATAGCTATAGCAGCTTTGCTTCTCTCCTCTTGCGGGGGGAGGAGTGGAGCTGCTTCTGCTTTAGCAGACGGAGACACCATCCCTTTGCGCTATGCCGACAACCTCACTTTGGTAGCCTATCCCGATTACACCGTTGCCACTCTGCGCAATCCATGGGATACGTTGAAGACGTTGCATACCTATATATTGGTATCTAAGGAGAAACCTCTTCCTGAATCTCTTCCCGAAGGTACTATTGTACGCACACCGCTTACCAAATCCGTCATCTACTCCTCCGTGCACTGCGGCCTGATGGATAAGTTGGGAGCCTTCGGCAGCATTGGCGGCGTCTGCGACTTGAAATATATAAAATTGCCTGCCGTACAAGAAGGATGCAATAAAGGCACGATCACCGATTGCGGCGACGGCATGAACCCCGATATGGAGAAGATTATCGACCTGCATCCCGATGCCATCCTCTTATCCCCGTTCGAAAACAGTGGCGGGTACGGCCGGGTGGAGAAACTGAATATCCCCATTATCGAATGTGCCGACTATATGGAAACTTCTGCCTTGGGGCGTGCCGAATGGATGCGCTTCTATGGATTGCTTTTCGGCGTTGCCCCACAAGCGGATAGCCTTTTTGCGGAAGTGGATAGCTGCTATCAGCAGCTTAAAAAGCGTGCCATGCTTTCCTCTACCTCTTTGTCCATTGTCAGCGAACTGAAAAACGGCTCGGCATGGTATGTACCCGGTGGCGGTAGCACTGTAGGCCGGCTGTTCAGCGATGCTTGTGGCCGTTATGTCTTTGCCGACGACACCCACAGCGGTTCCGTACCCCTCTCTTTCGAAACTGTTTTCGACAAGGCAGGTGATGCCGATGTGTGGACCATCAAGTACAACCGTGACCGTGATATGACCTATTCCGATTTGCAGGCAGATTACATCGGCTATACAGGTTTCAAGGCTTTTAAGGAACGCAACGTCTATGGCTGCAACACCGCAAAAGTGCCTTTCTATGAAGAAACTCCCTTCCGCCCCGACTATCTGTTATCAGATTTGATACAGATTCTTCATCCCGAAATAGGAGATTTGGGTGGTTTACGTTATTTTTGCAGGCTGAAAGAATAAATACGAAAAGAGTAAAACGCTGTATATTTGGAGAATAAAGAGAGAATAAGTACCTTTGTTTTTGAATAAAGATTCTCTGATATTCTAAATGGCGGTCATTATGAACGATAAATATAAAATACCTTATATGAATGCCTGTATCCGGGCATTTGCCAAGCGCTTTCAGATAACAACCAAAAGTGCTTTCAACTATTTGTATAACTTTAAAGGTCTTCAATTTCTGGATGAATTTTACGAAACAGAGCATCTGCAATCCATAGACGATGCAGTAGATGATTTGATTGTATTGTGCCATAAAAACGGAGGACTGTTGCAATGATACTATTATTTAGTACAGGAAAAAGACAATGAATTATTTATTCAAAGCCCATCATACATTTATGAACTTCTTAAAAAAGAATATCAGACAGCGAACTTGTCATAGTTTTGAGTAATGTTATTCGTTGAATCTACATGGGAAAAGGATGGAAATACGGCATCGGCTTAGGAGTAATCATCTTATTACTCTTCACAGCCAACTTGTTGGTGGGATCGGTATCTATTCCGCCTGCCGATGTATTCCGTATTCTTCTGGGCGGAGAAGGGGAGAAGGCAAGCTGGAACTTCATCCTTTTAGAATCCCGACTCCCACAAACCTTGACGGCACTGCTTTGCGGCGGCGCACTGGCTGTATGTGGCTTGATGTTACAAACGGCATTCAAGAATCCGCTTGCCGGGCCATCCATTTTGGGCATTAACTCCGGCGCCAGCTTGGGAGTAGCTTTTGTCATGCTGCTTTTCGGTGGAAGCATTAGCGCAGGAACTCTCAGCCTTTCAGGATTCTTCTCCGTACTGGCAGGCGCTTTTGTAGGGGCAATGGCTATCATGGCACTTATCCTTTTCTTTTCCACACTGATAAAGAGCAATATCATGCTGCTGATAACAGGCATCATGATAGGTTATATTGCATCTTCCGCCATATCATTGCTGAATTTCTTTGCCACAGCCGAAGGTGTACAGTCTTATATGATTTGGGGAATGGGAAACTTCGGCGGTGTTTCCCTGCAACAGATGCCCGCTTTTGCATCGGTCACCGTACTGGGCTTGTTCGGTTCTCTGCTTCTGATAAAACCTCTGAACGCCTTATTGCTGGGCGACCGCTACGCCGAAAACCTGGGAGTGAATATCCGTCGGGTGCGCAATTGGCTTTTGGTTGTCACCGGACTTCTCACAGCTATCACAACTGCCTTCTGTGGCCCGGTATCATTTATCGGGCTGGCTGTCCCTCATGTAGCCCGCATGATATTGGGCACTGCCAATCACAACTCTTTATTACCCGTCACCATCCTGAGCGGTGGTGCGGTAGCATTACTTTGCAATCTGATCTGTGTGTTGCCCGGTGAGGCGGGCATTATTCCGTTGAATGCGGTTACTCCTGTTATCGGAGCGCCGGTCATTATCTACGTTATTTTAAGCCAACGTAAGCCGCAACAGTTTAATTAGCGGCGTTCCCGTTTATTTTTTAACATCTTCTCCCTAGAAGCCAAACAGTACAACCGCATCAAAATAATATTCATAACCGCTCAATAATGCACAAAATCTTTTCGTACGTAGTATTAGCAGCAAGCCAACTTATAGATTGAGCATTTTGACACTTTGTATTTCTATTCTGTCGAGAATGCACTATTTCCGTACTGCTACCGGCTCTAACAGAAATACGCAAACGAAATATTATAAGTCTCAGTATATAAACAGAGTATCGAAATGCTTACATTCCTATTAAAGTGAAACAACTCTCAGAAAGCACACTTATAGGTACGAAAGGCAACACTTATAGGAGCGTTACTTGTAGGTAGTAGGTCTTTTACCCGTAGGTAGTAGCCATATCACCTATAAGTAGTAACCCTTTTACCCGTAAGTAGTAACCCTAATATTGCATATAAGCAAGAAAAAACGGAAAAATATGCAGTATTAGTGTATGCTAATAAGCTATTTATTCATAATATTTTCTGTATTGGTTCTCTTTTCAAATGGTATGTGATACATAAATCATCGTATATCTTTCTTTTTGACACATAAAAGAGATAATCAATAGATATTATAACAGAACATAGCAACCGTATCAAAATAAGATTCATTTTGCTGGTAGAAATGAACGAAATGAGATTATAATCTGAACACGGAGACACAGAGACACGGAGGTAGAGAGGGCGACGTTGTCGCAAAGAGAGCACAGAGATAGAGTATTCCTAGCGACAAAGTCGCCCTCTCTGTGTCTCCGTGTCTCTGTGTTCAAATCGGAAGTCTCATTTAGCTCAAAACCACTCAGAAATTAACTGTTATTTTGATGCAGTTGCCCCCGAAACAAAATGAAATACTTGTGTGACTTAAAAAGAAGCTGTACCTTTGTGCCTTCCAGAGTTAGATGTACTAACGGCGGTTATGAATTATTATTGAATGACATTTAAAGAATTAGAACTCATTGAGCCTATTTTGAAGGCTCTCGATCAGGTAAATTACGAAATACCTACCACCATCCAGGAACAGGCAATCCCGATACTGTTACAAGGAAATGATTTATTGGGATGTGCACAGACCGGAACAGGAAAGACCGCAGCGTTTTCCATTCCTATACTTCAAAGACTTTATAAATCGGATAAGCGAAAAGGCATCCGGGCACTGATACTTACCCCCACTCGCGAACTGGCCATTCAGATAGGCGAGAACTTTGAGGAGTACGGCCGATATACCGGCTTGAAGCATACGGTTATTTTTGGCGGCGTACCCCAAAAGCCGCAAGTCGATGCTTTGACGCATGGCGTGCAAATTTTGATTGCCACCCCCGGCCGGTTACTCGACTTACAATCTCAGGGCTTCATCTCTCTGAAAGGTTTGGAATACTTTGTCCTCGATGAGGCCGACCGAATGCTCGATATGGGCTTTGTGCACGATATCAAACGGGTGCTGAAACTCATCCCCGAGAAGCGGCAGACGCTTTTGTTCTCCGCCACCATGCCCCCCGAAATAGAAAAGCTGGCAAACACCATACTTACCAAACCCCGGAAAGTAGAAGTAACCCCTGCTTCAACAACTGTAGAAACCATTCAGCAGTCGGTTTATTTCGTCGAGAAGGCCGAAAAGAAAGATCTCTTGTTGCATTTGCTCAAGGCTCCGGATATAGAGTCGGTGCTGATTTTTACCCGTACCAAGCATGGCGCTGATAAGATTACGCGAATACTGAATAAGAACGGTATTCCTGCCGAAGCCATTCACGGCAATAAATCACAGAATGCCCGTCAGCGTGCTCTCACGGCTTTCAAAGCCCACACATTGCGTGTGCTCATCGCTACGGACATTGCTGCCCGTGGCATTGACGTCGACCAGCTTTCGCACGTTATCAACTACGAACTGCCCAACATCCCCGAGACATACGTCCACCGCATCGGCCGTACCGGGCGTGCCGGACGTGAGGGTATAGCCATCTCGTTCTGTGAATCCGAAGAACTCCCTTATCTGAAAGATATCCAGAAACTCATCGGACTTCAAATTCCTGTGGTAAAAGATCATCCTTTTGTCACTCAAGCCGGTGCACAAGCACAGGCCACAAAGACCGAAGAGATTAAAGCCAAAGCGAAAGAAAACAAAGTCTACCGCGGAAGCAAATCCAACGGTGATTTTTGGAGAAGAAAGAAGCAGGGACAAGCTAAACCGGCGCCTAAAAAGTAAGTATTTACTGTACAGAGATTATCTAATAAAAGCCTCACCCCCGACCCCTCTCCGAAGGAGAGGGGAGAAGAGAGTGGGGATATTGAACGTATTCACGCTATTTATTAATTGTAAAGTACTCATGTTTAGTACTATATTCTTTTTTCAATATTAATCTTAAGTTTGCATTACCCCACTCCCTTCTCCCCTCTCTTTTGGAGAGGGGTCGGGGGTGAGGCTTTATTTCTTTCAGCATTTTGAAATAAAATAGCCCGTCGCCTCATTTTTCTCTCCAATTCCATAGGGTTTCCTCCTCCTTGCCGCTCTTACTAATAGAAACCCTTTAAATACCATGTCTTATGAAGAACTTAATAGGAATTACGCTCGGGTGTTTATTCACATTCTTATGTCTAAATATCACCCCGTTACTGGCACAAGATGCTGCCGTGAACGACCTTATCATAACCGGTGTCGTAAAGAACAAAGATAGCCGGAAGAAACTGGAAAACGTGAACGTATCCGTTGTCGGCACCAACATTGGTACCGTAACCAACGCCGATGGTACCTTTTCACTGAAAGTAACCGAAGCCGAAGCCTATCGAGGTGTGGAGATCTCTCACATCGGCTACCTCAACACCCACCTCTCTCTCGATGAGATCGGTAAAAGCGAAGACCTGACGGTCTGGATGATTCCCGCTCCCAATCTTCTCCACGAAATTGTAGTCTACGGTGATAACCCGCGTACCATTGTAGAAGAAGCTATCAAGAAAATTCCTGCGAACTATGCCTCCAATGAGAATATGCTGACCGCTTTCTATCGCGAAACCGTACAGAAACGTCGTCGTTACATCAGTGTATCAGAAGCCGTTATGGATGTTTATAAGACCTCTTATAATGAGCGTGACACCGAAAGAGACAAAGTGCAACTATCGAAAGGACGCCGACTGCTCAGTCAAAAAGGCGGTGACACCCTAGCTGTAAAAGTTTTGGGCGGCCCTAATCTATCTCTCTATCTGGACATCGTGAAAAATGGGGATGCGCTGCTGAGCATGGATAACCTGAATTATTATGAGTTCCGTATGGAAGAACCCGTCAACCTCGACAACCGTATGCAGTACGTCATCAGTTTCCGTCCGCGTGTCAGCCTGATGTACGCCTTATTTATCGGGAAACTTTATATTGACCGTGAGAGATTATCTTTTACCCGTGCCGATTTCTCCCTGGATATGGCAAACCGGGTGAAAGCCGTCGAAGCCATCTTGCATAAGAAACCTTTAGGTCTCAGATTCCGCCCGCAAGAAGTATCCTACTTGGTTACATACAAGCAACAGGGTTCCAAGACCTACCTGAATTACATCCAGAATGTGATTCGCTTTAAATGCGATTGGAAAAAGAAACTGTTTTCATCCAGCTACACCGCTTACTCCGAAATGGTAGTGACCGACCGCAAAGATCATTCGCCCTCCAATATTTCCAATAAGAATGCCTTCAAACAGAAGCAAATCTTTTATGACCTCGTAGACGAATACTGGAATGAAGACTTCTGGAAGAGCTACAATATCATCGAGCCTACGGAATCGTTGGAGCACGCGGTCGATAAATTGAAGAAACAATCACGCTAACTCTCAACTGCATTTCGTATCTTTGGAGCAATCCTGAAACCTGTAGAGTATGCTGAATGAACTAATGATACTTGCTAGAATAAAAGAGGGCGATATAAAGGCGTTCGAAGAAGTCTTCCGCCGTTATTATTCCCCTCTCTGCTGGTATGCCGCGGGGATTACGGGCGATACGGAGTCGGCCGAAGAGATCGTTGAGGAACTGTTTTATACTTTATGGAAGAATAGGGAACAATTGCAGATTCTGCAATCCGTCAAGAGCTATTTGTACCGGGCTGTGAGGAATGAAGCCATCCAATACTGCGAGCATCAGGAGGTGAAGGAGCGTTACCGGACATCCGTACAGAGCGGGAAGGAATCGGAACCCTCCATAGACCCGCACGGACAGATGGAGTATAAGGAACTTCAGACACTTGTGCAACGTGCCCTCAGCAAGTTGCCCGACCGTAGAAGACGTATCTTCACGATGCACCGCATGCAAGGCATGAAATATGCCGAAATAGCATTGGCCCTATCCTTGTCCGTGAAAACGGTGGAAGCGGAAATGGCAAAAGTACTTCGCACTTTGCGAGTTGAAATAGATAATTATATTCAATCAAGATAATGGAAGTTAAGAAGAAAACAAAGACAGACGAAGCATGGGAACGACTTTACGCTCGTTTCGAGAAAGATAATCTGCTGGCTGAAATGCCTAACCGCAAGCCCCGTAGATTCATTCTTGGCTGGGCTGCCGTGGCTGCCGCCATGATAGCAGGAGTGATTTTTACCCTCACACTTTGGAGCACGTCGGAACCGGATGCAGATATCCGTAACTTCGTGACCCAGGAAAATCAGGAGGCGGCCACTTTGGTTAAAACCCTCGAAGACGGTTCCGTGGTGTATTTGGCACAAGCCAGCACCCTGCAATATCCCGAACACTTTGATACCGACAAGCGGGAAGTGAACCTGCAAGGCGAGGCCTTCTTTGACGTTGCCAAAAAGCCCGAACAAACTTTCCTGATCGATACGGAAAAAGTACGGGTGGAAGTGCTGGGTACGGCTTTTGATGTCCGTAGTAATGAAAATACTCCTTTCAGCCTATCCGTGTTGCGAGGCAAAGTCAAAGTATCTTTGAAGCAAGGCAGCCAAACCCTGTATGTAAATGCCGGCGAAACCGTCATCCTGCAAAACAAAGGACTACAAATCGATCCTACAAAGTATTCCGGCCGATTTGACCGCTATACTAAAAATATACGTTTCAAAGACGAATGTCTGGAAGATGTGTTACGGGTAATAAATATGGAGTCGTCCGGTCGGCAGATCGAGACGCTTTCTCCGGCTTTGGGCAAGAAACGGTTGACCGTTGAATTCTCTGATAATTCGCCCGAATCGGTAGCCGAACTTATTTGCTGGACTTTCAATCTGAAATGTGCCCGTGAGGGTAATAAACTGATATTATCCGAATGATGAATCTGAAAACGTAAGGAGGTTTTTATGAGACTGTGCCGTTACTGCATACTTCTATTACACTTGCTTCTCATAGTCGCTCCTATGAAAGCAGACGGAGGAGATGTGTTGGAACGCATCGTTCAGTTGCCCAGGACAAGGGGAACGATTTATTCGTTATTGGGGAAGGTATCAGAACAATCCGGTTATCTGTTTATTTATGACAGCAAAGTGATAAACAACGATTCTGTAGTAAATATCAGGAAAAAGAGCTGTACAGTGCGGCAGGCGATTTTTGAAATAACCGGTAACAGGAATTTAGAATTAAAGGTATTAGGTAATCATATATTGATAACGCGCACTGGAGAGAAAACATGGGTACGGGGAGGAGCAATCATACCTTCCCTGCCTGTGTATTCTACTATTATCGGCCGCTTGCTGGATAAAGAAACTGCCGAACCTATTGCCAATGCATCGGTCATGGTACAAGGCACATCCCTCGGCAATATCACCAATCAAAACGGAGAATTTCGGTTACATTTGCCCGATTCTCTAAAGAATGCCGTACTCGTATTCTCCCATTTGGGATATGTAGGGCAAAGCATTGAAGCCTCTGCCTTGGAGGGACGCAACAATACCCTCAGCCTTGAACCCAAAGTAATCCCCCTGCAAGAAGTACTTATCCGCTTGGTAGAACCCAAAAGGCTGATTCGCGAAATGATGGAGTTCAGAAAAAAGAATTATTCCTCTGTTCCCGTCTACCTTACCTCTTTCTATAGAGAAGGCGTTCAGTTGAAGAATAAATTTCAAAGTCTGACCGAAGCCGTATTCAAGGTTTATAAAAATTCAGCTATGGAACCTGATGCCAACGATCAGGTGAAACTACTCAAAATGAGTAAGATTGATAACCGGGAGAAAACAGACAGTTTGATAGCCAAATTCAGGTCGGGAGTTGAGGCTTGCCTGCAATTGGATATTATAAAGAATATCCCCGATTTTTTGCAACTTGATACCAGCGGTGAGCTGTATGCATATACATCCGGCGATATTGTTTCCGTAGACAACCGGACTGCCAATGTTGTCTATTTCGAGCAGAAGCCGGGCGTGAAAGAACCGCTATTCCGGGGCGAACTTTATATAGATTCGGAAAACAGTGCATTATTGCAGGCACGATTTGAGATTCATCCTAAATATGTAAAAGCGGCAACCCGGCTTTTTGTCCTTCGCCAAGCCCATAAGATCCGACTGACTACACAAAAAATAAACTATACCGTTTCCTATAAGCCGTGGAACGGAACTTACTATATTCATCATATCCGTGGAGATATCTATTTCAAAATGAAGAAGAAACGTATCTTGGCAAGTAATCCTACCTTGCATACCTGGTTTGAAATGGTAACTTGCAGGATTGATGATAAAAACGTTACCCGTTTTCCCCGGTCTGAAAGACTACCTACTCATACTGTACTTGCCGATACAGACTTCAAGTACGATGAAAGTTTTTGGGAGGATTTCAATGTCATTCCACTGGAAGAAGAGCTTAGTAAAATTATAGAAAAAGTGGCATTAAAGATAGAGAAGACAGAGAATCCCTAACGCCCGTTATACAATCGTTTGCGTAAACAAGGTACATATTCAAGCCATAAATATGTATCGTTTTCGTTTTTTATTGTAATTTTGCACCCGGTATTAGTTTAATTTAAAAAGATTATAACGATGAAATTACCCGAAGAGCCGATGATGCTATATAGCTTCATCAACATGAAACTACGTGATTTTTATCCTTCGCTTGATGCTCTCTGCGAGGATATGAATGTAGAGAAAGAAGACATTGTACGAAAATTGAAGACCGTAGGATTTGAATACAATCCTACTAAGAACAGATTTTGGTAAATAATGCTTCTCGATAAAACAACTCCCGTTTCTTGTTGTTGTAAAACGCAAGTAATGGGAGTTGTTTTATTATGGAGTTATGGAATAAAGCAAAAAATCTTTGGGTAAAAGTTAAGGGGTGGAAAACCGTCCGCGACTGGCACATTTGGAAACTTAAACTGGTAGATGCCCGGCTGTATTTTGTCAGTATGATTGTTGGGTTGTTGACCGGGCTGGTCACTGTGCCTTATCATTATCTTCTCTATTATCTGTTGCATGTGCGCGGTGAGTTTTTTGCTTCCCGTCCCGCCTGGTACTGGCACATTCCTTTATTTCTTTTGTTTTGGGGAATCTTGATCTTTGTGGCATGGATGGTAAAAAAGATGCCTCTTATTAGTGGTGGAGGTATTCCCCAGACACGTGGCGCCATCAACGGGCGCATCACTTACAAGCATCCATTTATAGAACTGATCTCTAAGTTTGTGGGCGGTATTTTGGCAGTTTTTACCGGATTATCATTGGGGCGTGAAGGTCCTTCGGTACAAATCGGGTCCTATGTGGGCAGTTTGGTTGCGCGATGGACGCGGATTTTGAAAGGGGAACAGAAACAATTGCTGGCTGCAGGAGCGGGAGCAGGCCTTGCGGCTGCTTTTGCTGCACCATTGGCTTCTTCGCTTATCGTCATAGAATCCATAGAGCGTTTTGACGCTCCTAAAACAGCTATTACTACTTTATTGGCGGGAGTTGTGGCGGGGGCTGTGGCAAGCTTGGTTTTTCCTGTTAATCCCTATCATCTGATAGAAGTTGCCGAGCCGATAATTACGTTTTTTGTCCAAATGAAGTATTTTCTTATTTTGGCAGTAGTCATTTCTGTCTGTGGAAAACTTTATTCGTCTTTACTGATATCTTTTAAGCGTGTGTATGGCAGGGCAACAACTCCTGTGTACATTAAATTACTCTATTTGTTGCTGGTGGCCTATTCCATTTCACTGATGCAAGTAAACCTGACAGGCGGGGGCGAGCAGTTTTTGTTGGGGCAGGCGCAGAATGGAAGTACAGATCTCATGTGGGTGGTAGCCATGCTGTTTCTACATTTTGGATTCTCCGTCTTTTCTATTTCGTCGGGATTGCCGGGAGGAAATTTTATCCCTACGCTGGTTACGGGTGGTTTGCTGGGGCGGGTCATCGGATTGGTAGGAGTATATTATGGCATTATCAGTTACGAGAACGTAAGTTATGTGATGTTGGTTTGTATGTCCGCTTTCCTGGTAGCCATCGAGCGCACGCCACTTACTGCCATCGTGTTGATTACCGAAATCACGGGACACTTCGAAGTGTTTTATCCTTCGGTCGTTGTGGGCGGGCTGACTTATTATTTTACGGAACTCCTCCAAATGCGACCGTTCAATGTTGCCCTATACGAAGATATGATACATGCGCCCGACTTTAAAGAAGAAGATCGTTATACGCTTTCTGTAGAAATTATGACAGATTCTTATTTGGATGGAAAAATGGTTGACGAACTTTTACTTCCCGAACGTTGTATCATTATTAATGTACATCGTGATGGAAAAAATTTGGTCCCCAAAGGAACACGTTTGATTCCGGGGGACCAAGTACAAATTGAGATGGATTCGGAGGACATAGAGAAACTCTATGAACCGCTTGTCAGCATGGCAAATATCTATTAACCCAACTGACCTATTTCATCCAGATTCTTTTGAATATCTTCATCGGTAAGGTCGTAATTTACTAAATCACCGGAGAGGTATTTATCGTAAGATGCCATATCTATCAAGCCATGACCGGAAAGATTGAACAAAATAACCTTTTCTTCACCGCTCTCCTTGCATTTGTTTGCTTCGCGAACGGCGGCTGCAATGGCGTGGCAAGATTCCGGTGCGGGAATGATACCTTCCACTTGTGCAAACAGGCAACCTGCTTCGAAAGATTCAAGTTGTTTGATGTCTACAGCTTCCATCAATCCGTCTTTCAACAATTGGGAAACGATGACGCCTGCGCCATGATAACGCAATCCGCCGGCATGAATATTGGCAGGAGCAAAATTGTGTCCCAGGGTGAACATCGGTAACAACGGAGTATATCCGGCTTCATCACCAAAGTCATATTGGAATTTACCACGAGTCAGTTTCGGACAAGAAGACGGTTCGGCAGCAATAAAGCGTGTTTTTTTGCCTTCGAGGATCGTATGGCGCATAAACGGGAAGGAGATACCGCCAAAGTTAGAACCGCCACCAAAGCAGCCGATTACCATATCGGGATATTCACCTGCCATAGCCATTTGCTTTTCAGCTTCCAGTCCTATAACGGTTTGATGCAGAGTAACGTGGCTCAATACGGAACCGAGTGTATATTTACAATTAGGAGTATTTTGTGCCAGTTCGATAGCCTCGGAAATTGCTGTACCCAATGAACCCTGATGGTTGGGATGAGCGGTCAGAATATCCTTTCCGGCACGGGTCGACATCGAAGGAGACGGAGTGACCTGTGCCCCGAATGTCTGCATAATGCTGCGGCGGTAAGGTTTCTGCTCGTAGCTGATTTTTACCTGATAAACGGCTGCTTCCAGTCCAAAGAGGCGGGCAGCGTATGCGAGCGAAGCACCCCATTGTCCGGCACCCGTTTCGGTGGTGACGTTGGTTACGCCTTCCTTCTTGCAGTAATAAGCTTGCGGAATCGCTGAGTTCAGTTTGTGTGAACCCATCGGGCTGACACTCTCGTTTTTGAAGTAGATATGTGCCGGAGTGCCCAGCGCTTTTTCCAATCCGTACGCACGTACCAAGGGAGTACTGCGGTAGTATTTATACATTTCGCGTACTTCTTCGGGGATTTCAATCCAGGCATCCGTCTGGTTCAATTCCTGACGACAAAGTTCTTCGGCAAATATCGGATACAGGTCTTCTGCTTTCAAGGGTTGTTTGGTACCGGGATGAAGCGGCGGCATGGGCTTATTTGCCATATCAGCTTGTATGTTGTACCAATAACGTGGTATTTCATCTTCCGGAAGGATGAATCTTTTTGTCTTATCGCTCATAATAGTAGTTAAAAATATTAGTAATTCAGAGCCCAAATGTAGCCATTATTTTTAAATCAATTTCTTTTTCTGTTTGTTTTTTGTATATGAAAGCAGAATTGTCTAAGTTTGCCGTGTTTCGTTAATGTCTGTATGCATGAAAATCTATCATAAATATCTTTTATATCAAAATAAATGGATTCATCCTTATACCAAACTAATATTGGGAGGGATGACTTTGATTACTTACCTCGCATCTATCCTTTTGATTTTAGGAGTTGTCTATGAGCATGGATTTCCAATTTCGGATGCAGAAGTGCATAAACTGAATGGTCTGTATCATGGAGTATGGATTGTCTTTCTGGCAGATGTTACTTTACGACTTTTACTCGAATATAAAGATACCCGGCGTAAATTCAGTAAACTCACCTGGGTGTTGACTGCCTTACTTTATTTGACTATAATTCCCGTTATTTTCCATCGCCCGGACGAGGGGGGAGCTATTCTTCAATTCTGGACTTTTTTGCATGGAAAGAGTTATCGTATCATCTTATTGCTGCTTTTCTCGTTCTTGAATCTCTCCAATGGGCTGGTGCGAATGTTAGGCAGGCGTACCAATCCTTCGCTGATCTTGGCAGTTAGTTTTCTATTTATTATACTGATAGGTACGGGATTGCTGATGCTTCCACGGTGCACCATTAACGGCATTGCTTGGGTCGATTCTCTGTTTATTGCTACCAGTGCGGTATGCGTTACGGGACTGACTTCGGTGGATGTAGCCTCTACTTTTACTCCGGCAGGTTTTGTGGTGATTATTCTTCTGATTCAGATCGGAGGTTTGGGAGTAATGACATTGACCAGTTTCTTTGCGATGTTCTTTATGGGTAATACGTCGTTGTATAATCAGTTGGTGGTGCGTGATATGGTCAGTTCTAATTCTTTGAACTCGCTACTTTCCACTTTGGTCTATATTCTTGTTTTTACGCTGGCGATAGAAGGTGTAGGAATGCTTGCCATCTGGAGTGATATTCATGGTACAATGGGAATGGATTTTGAGGAAGAACTGGCATTTTCGGCTTTCCACGCTATTTCTGCCTTCTGTAATGCCGGATTCTCCACGCTTCCCGGAAATTTGGGTAACCCGTTGGTGATGACCGGACATAATCCGTTTTATATCTATATTTCTTTGCTGATTATTTTGGGTGGTATCGGTTTTCCGATTCTGGTGAATTTTAAAGATATAGCACTTTTTCACCTGAAACGCTTTTGGAGGTATCTGCATACTTGGGACTGGGGGCGACGGAGCTTTTATCATTTATATAACTTGAATACACGCATTGTACTGATTGTAACTTTCTTGCTTTTGTTTTTTGGTACAGTGGGCATTGCTATATTTGAGTGGAACGCATCTTTTGCGGGAATGCCGGTTGCTGATAAGTGGACGCAAGCATTTTTCAACGCTACATGTCCCCGCACGGCAGGCTTCTCCAGTGTAGATTTGACAGGGTTGAGTGTACAATCATTGCTGATCTATCTCTTCCTGATGTGGGTAGGAGGGGCTGCTCAGTCTACTGCCGGTGGTGTAAAAGTAAACGCATTTGCTGTAGTGGTACTGAATTTGGTAGCGGTGGTGCGTGGCACGGAGCGGGTAGAGGTTTTTGGTCGCGAATTGTCACAAGACTCCATACGTCGTGCCAATGCTACGGTGGTGATGTCTTTTGGTGTTTTATTCTTATACATTTTCGTTATCAGTATGCTGGAACCGCGCATGTCTATTTTGACCATTACTTTTGAATGCGTATCGGCGTTGGGTACAGTAGGTTCCAGCTTGAATGCTACCACTTTATTACAAGATAGCAGCAAGTTGCTGATTGCTTCGTTGATGTTTATCGGCCGTGTCGGACTCATTACGTTGATGCTCGGTATTATCAAGCAAAAGAAACTTACGAAATATCAATATCCAAGTGGGGAGATTATAATAAACTAGTTTAATTCTCGATTTATGAAATATATTATTATCGGTTTAGGAAATTACGGTCATGCACTGGCCGAGGAACTTTCGGCTTTGGGACATGAGGTGATAGGTGCGGATGTGAGCCCTGCTCGTGTAGACGGATTGAAAGAAAAGGTAGCCACCGCCTTCGTAATTGATGCAACGGATGAACAAGCCCTCTCTGTTCTTCCTCTCAATTCAGTAGATGTGGTCATTGTTGCCATTGGCGAGAATTTCGGTGCGTCTATTCGCGTAGTAGCTTTGCTGAAGCAAAAGAAGGTGGAACATGTGTATGCTCGTGCCATTGATGCAGTGCACCGTTCGGTGCTCGAAGCTTTTGAACTGGAACGCATTCTTACTCCTGAAGAAGATGCCGCACGTGGTTTGGTGCGCCGACTGGAATTTGGTAATAATATCGAGACTTTCAGACTTGATTCTACCTACTATGTAGTTAAATTTGCCGTTCCTGAAAAGTTTGTAGGCTACTTTGTCAATGAACTGAACTTGGATCAGGAATTTGGTTTAAAGCTGATTGCCCTGAAACGTGCCGAGCTATTAAAGAACTGTGTAGGTATCTCGGTCATTGAACACGGCGTGAAGAATGAATTGCCGGACAACGACAAGATACAGGCAGGCGATGAATTGGTGTGCTACGGCCGTTATAAGGATTTTCAGAAGTTCTGGAAGGCATTATAATCAAAATGGGAAGGAATTCCTATTTAAGAGTCTTATTGTTTTTTTGATTATTAGATGTATCTTTGTGCACTTGTCCGGAGTATCTGCATTTTAAAAACGTTTGAATACGAAATAGATAATATACTTAATCTTATTATAAACATGTTTCACCAAGCGTTGTAACTTGCTGATATATATTAAATGAATGTAATATTTAAACAATAGGGAAAGCGTTTCCATTCTTATACTTATTAGAAATTGAGCTTTAGCTCTTATTCTCTGCATCTGAAACCGCCAATTGAAGTAAGTGAGAATAAGTATGTGAAAGTTCACGCTGTTAGGCGTGGACTGTTCGTACTTATTTACTTACGGGGTGCTTGGCGGTACCTAGATGCAAAATAAGTCGAATGGTTCCGCCTTCTTTTATACAGCACTATGATTCACATCGGACATTTAATTGAGGAAGAATTGTTGCGGCAAGAGCGATCCGCAGCTTGGCTTGGCAGAAAGTTGTATTGTGACAGGACAAATATTTATAAGATATTCAAACGCGAAAGCATTGATACCGATCTGCTTTTGCGCATATCTAAAGCCCTTAATCATAACTTCTTTCAATGCTATACCGACCTGCTTAATTCTGACCTGTGATATATTGGCTACATAACAGTGATATATTAGCCATATTACAGTGATATATAGGCTACTCATCCACTCTTTTATATCGTTTAACTTTCCATACTTTTGCAAAATCTATTTTATCAACGTCGATTTACACTGATAAGTTTAGGATAGATTAAAGCAAACAAACAAAAAAAACGTCATGGGTAAACTCAATAAACTGCTATTGAATGGCAGTGTTATGCTATTATGGGCAATGATATATTGTTCCGGTTCTGCATTTGCACAGCAATCTACAAAGCTCGAAGGGTACTTAAATTATCCTTTAAACAAGTCTTTTGTTATTTATGATTTCTCTAATAACATCCATGAGATCAATAGTTTGCATAGTTATATCACAAAGACACTGAACGATCCGTTTATAAACATACGTAGTATTGAGATTACTGGCTATAGCTCTCCGGAGGGTAGTTTTGAGCAAAACGAAAAGCTGGCGGTTCAACGGGCCGAGGGTCTGAAAAACTACTTACGTCCTTTCTTTTCGGAAGCAGAAATTACAATCAATTGTGTGCCCGAAGATTGGAACGGACTGGTAGAGGCTTTGCGGAATGCCGATTATCCGGAATTGGCGAAAATACAGGAAATTGCGGAGGCTGAAATATCGGCGGAACAGAAAGAACGGAAGTTGAAAAGCTTGCCCCATCGCATTTATAAAGAATTGAACCGTAACTATTTCCCGCTTCTTAGAAGGGCTACACTTGTCATACGCTGTGATCGTAATGAAGTGCCTGATTCTACAAAGTCTGTTCCTGTAAAGGATGTATTTAGCCAAGAGCAAAGTACCCAAGAGAGGTATGTAAATGCTCAGCAGAACAACATGCAATATCGTAACTCTCAATTTTACAGACAAAACGTACAAAGTGCTTTGCTGGTGGACCGTTACGGCAATTCTTACTGTGGCAATAAGAGAGGAAAGAATGTATATACCACTCTTTTGGCAGACAACTTCACACCTACCATTGCCGTAGGAACCAATCTTTTGGAATGGGCGGGTTTCCGTCCTGATTTTACTCATACAACGGTTATACCTAATATATACGTGGAATATTACTTCCTGAAACGATGGTCGGCAAAGGCGGCTTTCTCTTATTGCGACTGGTCGTACAGTGACGGAAACCGCTATCAGGGATTGTCATCTTACAGCGTAGAACCGCGTTTCTGGTGGAAGAATGATGGAAAATTCCGCGGATTATTTTTGGGCGTTTACGGACAATTGGGAGACTATAACCAGAAGTGTCCTTTAGAAAACTATACGGGCAAGTATTATAGCGGCGGACTTTCCGTGGGCTATCTGTTCCCGCTTTACAAGGGTTTGGCTGTTGAAGTAAACGTGCGTGCAGGCTATCGCCATGCCACGGTAAAGAAATACGATGCAAATGAAGAGTGCAGTGACCTTTGCCGTAAATATAACAAGAATGAATTTACGATAACCGGCAGTTTCCTCAATCTGCTCTATCGCTTTTGATGAAAGATAAATAAAATAAAAAGAATAACACACATGAAAAAATTAATTGTATGTATGGTTGCCATTCTGGCTCAAGTCATTGTAATGACTGCTTCGGCACAGGAGGGTTTTACGGCTAAAGCTACCGATGAGTCACTATTCCGCTTCATAATTAATCGTGGCGAGATTTTTTCGCCTATAGCACCGGGAGAATTAACTGAACTCAGCCTTTCGGGATATTTCTGTATAAACGACCGTTGGCAAGGACAATTGACCCCTGCCAAGAGTGCCAATTCTATTAGTTTAACCGGGAAGGGTACTATCAATGCATATAGTAAACATTTGCAGACCAATGTGGTAGCTTCTTTGTCTATGCCTGCTATCGCTTCGCCCACCGGACTGTTTCTGACACTTATTGTCGATGGGGTTCCTATGTCTGTGCAATTGCCATACGTTAATGAGAATGATAACTGGCCCGTGGGATACGAATATACTTATAATATAACAGTGGAAGGTCGCGGACTTACTATTTCCGGTGTAACTTATACTCCGTTGCAATCAATAACTACTATTAATTAAAAAAATACTATGATGAGAAAGTCTTTTGGAATCTTGTTTATAGCTCTGTTGGGTATGACAAGTTGTACATTTGAAGACGATGGGGAAGCTGTCGGTACTGACCGTCTTCAAGATGTATACATTAAATTTGAGAATGCCGGCACTCCCGGTACACGTGCAGAAGAAGCTCCGGAAACAGGTACGGATAAAGTAACGTTTTCCAATGGTTACATCTTTTTCCTTACCGGGCAGGACAATGTGAAGAAGTGCTACCATATACTTCCTGATGGTTCGACTGCTGATAAGGCGAATAATGAAATAACCCGGGCTGATTTCTGGGGAGGAGCTTCCGGTAGTGGATACCTATTTTCAAATGTTTCCGGTGAGGTTACAAAAGTATATCTTATAGGTAATATGCCTTCCACTATATCGGATAGCGATGTGCGTTCGAAGACCACATTCGCAAAATTGAAAGAACTTACGGCTGGTATCGAAACTCAAAGTGATGTAGAGCATGTTTTGATTGACGGTGCGGATAACTTGCAGACAGCCCCGGGAGGGGATGCAACGAAGAAAACAGCCAACATTACGCTCGTTCCCCTATGTTCGCGTATAGAGATTGCCAAGATTACTGCCGGTGGAGCAGTGGCAGGCTACAAGCTGCAAGGAATTTATATTTCTCATTTCTACAATAAAATGGCTTTCAATGAAACATCCGTTGCAGGTAATTTGGAAAAGTACGCAGCGGGTGGTGGAGCCGATTATTCGGTAAAATTTGCTTCCTTATGCGATGTGACAAAGGCACCGGCTACAAGCTTGGGTACTCAAGCTGGTTTGGTAACTACTCCAACTACATCGACTAATGCATGGGCATACCAATTTTTCTCTGGTAATAATACGGGGAGAGTACCGCCGCGTATTGTTATAAAACTTAACGGTGTAAGTGTAAATGCAGGGTTCGGCTCTTTTGATAATACGAAAGATTACTTCTTGAATATTCGCGGCGTCAAAGCTACTGGTGCAGGAGACGTTGATCCTATGTCTTTGGAACGAGGCAAGGTTTATAAGATTGCCAATGTAGCATTCAAGGAAAACGATATTTCAGATGTTCCTAATCCGACGGATATCGATTTGACTGTAACGGTTGAAGTAGCTGCCTGGGTAATCAAAACTGTAGAACCAATAATGTAAAACTGCTATAATGAACAGAGTATTTAGACTCTTTTATGTAGTTCTGCTTTCCTGTCTTTGCCTTGGATGTACCGAGGCGGAGATGGGAGGTTGCAATAATGCATCCGTTACCCTCGAATATTCGGGCGATGGGGTAAATGACACTTTCAGGCAACACATAGCAAATGTGACTTACTACATTTATGATGCATCGGGCACTCGTGTTGCTACCGGAAAGTTAGAGTCTGCCGCCCTTGCTACATTCCGAGGTTTTCAACTCCGATTGGAGACGGGAACTTACGAGGTAGTGTGTTGGGGAAATTTGGAGCACTACTGCCAAGCCAATCATGCCGATCGGAGAGAAACTGCGAAAATCGTGAATCTGGCCCATGTAGAGAATGCCGATGCGGTGAACTACGATCCGTTATATTATGGAGCTGCTACGCTTGAAGTGGCGGACGTCAATAAAAAGACGGATGTAACCGTTCAGTTTCATTCGGCACACATCACTCTGTGGCTGTACACAAAGGGCACTGTTTTACTTAATCCGGACGGCACTCCGCGTCCTCCTGTATTTCATGTTGGAGGTTTCTTGTCGGAGTTCGACTTTTATGGAAAAGGCGGAGGCATTCCGATGAGTTTCACGCCGGAGGCTGTTTATAAGGAAGAGAAGATGATTTGCATGGCCCGTTGCGAAGTGCCCCGGTTTACGGAAGATACTCCGTCATTATTGAAAGTTTATAATAGTGCCGACCAACAATTGCTGGAAGTGGTGGAAATAGCCCGGTTTATAGAAGATAACGCTATACAGATAAAAGGAAAAGAGGAAATAGAGATACCCATCATGCTCGACTTTATGGGATTGGAAGTGGTGGTGCGTCTGCCTACCTGGGACGAAATAGGAGCTGTTCCGGAGTGGTAATTTGTAAAGTACATCCCTATGAAAGGGGGGGATATGAATTATGAAGAAACAGAAAACCATTATATCTTTTTGCATAGTAGTACTTGCTCTTCTGCTTGTGTTGATGACCGTCTTTATAGTGAGCGGTTGTACGGAATACAAGTTTGACGATCAGGCTGCGCCCCAAGAGACGGATGTAATGATTAGCATCATGTCCCGCCAAGGAAATGCTTCGGATGAGCATACTCCCCGAACTCGCATGACTGAAAACGAAGTAAAGAGTGCCATTGTATTGATATATAATGCAAGCCAGGTTTTTGAAAAGAGTGCGGATATGGGAGTCGGTAATCCTGTGACACTCACATTGCGCGAAGGTAAGAAATATATTTTTATTGTAGCCAATGCCAGTACTGCTTTACGTACAAAGCTGAACGCTTCGCCAACCTACACCGCATTGAATAACATGTTATCGGAAGCTGATGATTACAATGGCGGCAAGTATCCGGCACAAGGGTTGCTGATGAGTGGAAAGGTCGAACAAACCATAGCGTCGGGCAGTACAAATTCTGTAAAAGTAAAGCTGAACTACTGTCTGTCCAAAATATCGTTGTATCTGCGGAAAGGTAGTAGCGATGTGGATAATATCACTGTTAATTCATTGAAAATAAATAAAGCACGGGACAAAGGGTATCTGTTCAAAACTGCGATGTCTGCTTCGGTAGTGGATAATAATGTGCCATTGGAGAACACGCAAATCAATGGTTTTACTGCCGGAAGTGATGGCACGCTGATAGGTGTGCAATATACCTACCCTACGGTCGATGCTACCGACATAGCTTTTACAATCACCCTCAAGCATGCCAATACTTCCGCTACTGACACTTATACCGTCTATCCGAATGCGGGCAATAATGCTAATGGAGTCACGTTGGAACCCAACAATCAATACAAGGTGATCGTCACTTTCTCTAAAGATGAGAACGGGACCTTGTCGGTCATCGGTTTTACGACAAATGATGTCAATTTTGATATTGGATAAAGAAAGAGAATTATGAGATATATTCAAGCTACATTGTGCGTTATGCTGGTCCTGCTCTTGGGGGCATGTACGGAAGAGTTGCTCAATCAGCCCCCGCCGGTTCCTTCTGAGAAAGGATTGGAAGAGGTGTCTTTGTCGTTGCGGTGCCTGCCCGCAGAGACTATAGGCGACGAGTGGAGCGCCTCACCCGATACCCGTGCGGCAGATGCCAGCATAAAGGATAATCTGATCAGTAACATCTGGGTGTTCCAGTATAACAGTGCCGGTAACCAGATAACGGCTCCCCATTACTATACACTGCCCGCCAACACCACGGCTTCGGCAAACGTCAGTGTCATGTTGCGCCCAGCCACGAATTGCACGGTGTATATCATAGCCAATACGAATAGCAATACATGGTTCAACGGGGTGGATGTATCCACGCTGGCTAAACTGGAAGCGGTCACGCATACGTTTGCTACCGAGGATGAAGTATATGGGGGAACGAATAAGAACCTGCTGATGTCCGGAAGCAGCGGCTCCCTGACGATCAAGGCCGGGGAGAGTAACGCCCTGGGCACCATATCCTTGAAACGGATGCTGGCAATGATTACCTTTAAATATAAGTTCGCCACCGCTGATCTGGGCACGAAGCTGAAGGTGACCCGCATCACGCTCAATAGTGTGCCCAACACGTTGAAAGTGGGTGCCACTACGGGCACGTATCCGCCAACGGTCGATACTCCGCTTGAGTATTCTGTTATCACCACGCCTGTGGCCGAGACTTATTACACGGCCTATGTGCCCGAGAACTTGCGGGGGACCACTTCCAACACGGACGAGAAGAACAAGAATAAGGATGCCCCGGCGGGTGCCATCTGCATCAAGCTTTATATCGACTCGGAAGTGGATGGTGGCAGTTATGTGTATACTGTATATCCGGGTGAAAACAATAAGAATGATTTCAACATTAAGCGGAATTATAAATACACGCTGACCCTGAATCTGAAATCCTCCGTTACGGACTCACGTGTGATGGCGGCTCCCGCCAATTGCTTTGTAATGAAGCGGAATGCCAGTATCGCCTTCGATCCTTATGAGCGTACTGAGACTGGTGGCGGGTGGCGATATGCCGATTATGTGGATAAGACTGTAGCCAACAAGAAGTTTTCACGTGTGGAGATACTGTGGCAAACGGGGGATGGCACTAATTTTGCTATCGGGAACAATGCCAGCGGAAGCCGTGTGTATTTGAAAGACGATATTGTTTATGTGACGGCAGGAAATACGGACGGCAATGCGGTGATTGCAGGATATAATAGTAGCGGTGTGATACTGTGGTCATGGCATATTTGGGTCAATGATAGTTCACCGGCACAGGTGGCGAATGCGGTGAAATATACGACATATAGTTGGGATAGTAATACGATAAATGTGGGTACACGAGTACCGGGATTTAGCTTTATGGCTTGCAATCTAGGAGCGCTTAGTACAACCCCAGGAAATATATATACTTACGGTATGTATTATCAATGGGGAAGGAAGGACCCATTCCCACAAGTTTCTAAGATTGTAGGTAAAGAATTCTATGCATATGCTAGTCCTAATATTACTCCTTTATATAATAGCAAAGCTCAAATAATAAACATGTCAAGTACTATTGGTTCTGGAGAAGTTTTTCAGACTAAGAGAGTAGATGCTTCAACAGGTAATATAATATATGCTATCCAAAATCCTACTACATATATGGCAACAGCAATACCAGCACAGTTCGAAAATGGTAATGAAACTAACATAAATTATGGAGAAGATCATCGGTCAACCCATGATCCTACTCTTTATGTTAACGATGGAGATTGGTATTGGGGGCATAATGATAAACTATGGGGAGGGATTCCTTTTAATGATGCAACTATCAATTATCAAAATATCGTTGCTAATAATGGCGCTGTAAATAAATCTCTTTTTGATCCATGTCCATCAGGCTGGATGCTTCCTAAGAGTGATGCTTGGATGGGATTCACCAACACAGGACTTAATACAAATACTTACGATACGCAAAATTTTGTAAGTCCTGAACAATCACAACTTCTTCATGGAATGTCATTCTATATGGAGGCATGGCGTAGTGGAAATACTTCTTTTTTTCCATATTGCGGTTGGAGGACAGGAGATGGAAGCTGCTTTGTTGTAGATATTTGCGGGGGATATTACACTTCGGCTGCTTCTTTTAATAATGCGACGTCAATATTGCACATTCATACAAGAGCCAATGATTATAACAATCCATGTGTGCATCCTTACGACTATGGCTATCAATACGCCCGGCGTTCTTGCGCTTACCCGATTCGTTGTGTACGTGAAGTAAAATAAATTAATCGTATAAGTTGTTTGGTTACTCTCGTTTACAATGTAATTAACTGCCTTTTTTCAAACCACTTGCTGTGGTAGTGCCCCAGCATTTCTTCTTTATGAAATTTGAGTTTGTAGTTATAAGTTGTATGAGTCGTATCCTTATTTAAAATATTCATATTCCTTAGTTCTTTTCTTTGCTGTTTTTATTGTTTTTCCTGCCTGAGTTTAGTACTTTTGCATACTAACATTAATTCTTTCCACCCTGAGGTTCTTTTCTTTCCACCGTGATGGAAAGAAAAGAACCTCAGGGTGGAAAGAAACTTTCTCCACGGTGGAAAGAATTAATATTAGCCACTATGATCCTTAATCATCGCAAGGACGTATGATAAATGTGGCGATGCAATAAGTTAATTGGGACGCTTCGTACTTTTGCGGAGTCTCTCTATAAAACATCAAATATATGAGTGCACATTATGACCTTTTCGAGAAGCCCGATATTCGCCAAACAGGCGAGCAACAGCCACTTTATGCTCGTTTTATCCCTAAGGGAACTATAGGACGAGAAGAGTTTTTAGATCGTGTACATCTTTTCACAGGCATTAGCCGTAGCTTACTGGAAGGTGCTATGGCCTCCTTTATGGACGAATTGCGAGACTGCCTTGCTGATGGGTGGACGGTAGAGTTAGGTGAACTTGGCTATTTTACTCCTTCCCTAAGTTGTCGACGTGAAGTCATGGAGAAGAAAGAGCTACGTGCTGCTTCGGTATCACTCCGTGGGCTGAATTTCCGCTTAAGCAAGGCGTTTTATAAGGAATTGGATAAGAAAATTCAGTTAGAGCGTCATCCGCAGTCAGTTTCAAAATCAGCTTCTTCCACTGCTCCCTTAACAATGGAACAGCGCCGACAATTACTGGAAGAATATCTGCAGAATTTCCCTTGCATCAACCGTGCACAGTACACCCGGCTGACAGGTCGTAGCGTAAAGCAAGCCATCAACGACCTAAACCAGCTTATTGAAGACGGAGTGCTGATGAGACACGGAGAGGGGAGGAATGTAGTATATGCGAAGAAAAGGTGAGAATAGCAGTCTCTTTTTTGTTTTTGTATCAATTTATTCTTTAATGTTATGGCAGATGTGTTAACTCCGGAACAGCGGCATAAATGTATGTCTCGAATTCGCAGCAAGAATACGAAGCCGGAAATAATGGTGCGTCGCTATCTTTTTTCTCGTGGTTTCCGTTTTCGCATTAATGTGAAGAAGCTGCCAGGTACTCCAGATATTGTGCTTCGCAAATATCGGACAGTGATATTTGTGAATGGGTGCTTTTGGCATGGGCATGAAGGGTGTAGGTATTTTGTTCTACCTAAAAGTAATGTCGAGTTTTGGATAAATAAGATTGAACGGAATCGACTTAGAGATTTGAAGGAGCGGATTCAATTGCGCCATATGGGATGGCATGTGATACAGATATGGGAATGTCAGTTGAAACCCCAAAAACGGGAGATGACGCTGAAGGGGATAGCACTAACCTTGAACAGGATTTTTTTGGAGAATTATGCAATAAAGGAAGTAAGGCTGTATGAGGAGATAGATTCTGATAGAATGATGGTCGCGGAAGATGTGGCAGAATATGAGAAAATGAGCCATGATCTGTAAACTTAATTTTCTTCCCTGAAAATAAAGGTGATATTTGTAAATAGACTTTCTCCCCTTTTCACTATCTTTGCCTATCAAATTCAAGTAGTATAATGGTTGGAGTAGCTGTTAATGGAAATGTGTGATTGATAATTGACGATATGATTAATAAATTGAAGAATATTCAAAATACAGTAGATAATATTGATAAAAATGGAACAGCTTGGAAAGAACGCTCTTTCTCTTATAGAGAACGTGTAGTTCGTTTAGGTACTACTTTTAGTGGAATAGGAGCTATAGAACATGCTTTTCAAAGATTAGGGTTAAAGTGCGAAATTCAATTTGCTGGTGATGTTGATTTAAATTGTAAGAAAACTTACTTTGCCAATTACGACATAAAGGAAGAACAATGGCATAATGATATTCATGATTTTAATGCAAAGCCCTTTAGATCAAAAGTTGATTTACTTGTGGGAGGGGCTCCATGTCAAGCGTTTTCTATGGTTGGGGAACGACGTGGATTTGAAGATACTAGAGGTACCTTATTCCGGGAGTTTGCAAGAGTTGTTAGAGAATGCAAGCCCAAAGTTTTCATTTTTGAGAATGTGCAGGGTTTGCTTTCGCATGATGACGGAAAAACATGGGCAGTAATAAAAAACACATTTGAAGAATATTGTGGTTACGATGTACATTATCAACAATTGAATAGTAAAAATTATGGTATTCCTCAACATCGGGAACGTCTTTTTTGCATTGGGTTCCGAAGGAAAACGGTTTTTAAGTATCCAGCTCCTATAGAATTGCAGTATCGGATGTATGATTTCCTGGAAGATTGGAATGATACTCCGTATTATGTAAAGGATCATAATGCGAAATTTATTTCTCCTTATGTAGATGGTGAGATTGAAAATCCCAGGTTTGATGAGTTTGTCTTTCCTGTAAAAGAAGTAGCCGACAAATACTATTTGTCTGAGAAAGTAGCTAAATATGTTTTGGCTGAAGGCACGAAAAAATTTCGTACTCCAGTGAAAACGGATCTTGATGTAGCTCGTCCATTGCTTCAGTCCATGCATAAAATGCATAGAGCAGGAGTTGACAATTATGTAACCTTTCGCAGTGATAAAGGAGTAAATGGCATTCGTAAACTCACACCGAGGGAATGCCATCGTTTGATGGGGTTCAAGGATTCATTCAACATAGTTGTCTCCGATACTTCTGCCTATCAGCAAGCGGGTAATAGTATTGTTGTGGATGTGTTGATAGCTATTTTAAAGCAGATGGATATTACGCAATATGGAATAGATAAATAGCGATGAAAAATAAATTTAGTAATATACAAAATACGTCTCAAAACATTGATTCCACTGGATTCAACTGGACAATGAACTGTTTTTCGCATCCTGAACGAACGGTTCGTTTGGGCACTGTATTCAGTGGAATAGGTGCTGTAGAACAGGCATTCAATAGGTTGAATCTGAATTGCAAAATACAATTTGCCGGTGATATAGATGGCGATTGTAAAAAAGCGTATTTTGCTAATTATTCAATTGATGAACAGAGGTGGCATGAAGATATCTGCACTTTTGATGCAACTCCATTTAAAGGACAAGTTGACCTGCTGGTTGGTGGAGCACCTTGTCAGGCTTTTTCTATTCGAGGAAAACGCGGCGGATTTGAGGATACCAGGGGTACTTTATTCAGTGAATTTGCAAGGGTCGTAATTGAAAGCCAACCCAAAATTTTTATTTTTGAAAATGTTAAGGGGTTACTAAATCATGATAAAGGACACACTTGGAATGTCATTAAGA
Organism: Bacteroidota bacterium; assembly: GCA_023458215.1. The sequence continues at coordinate 8,262 of JAEXAJ010000030.1, read as the reverse complement.
AAACGTTTGAAGAGGATTGTGGTTATGATGTCTATTATCAGGTGTTGAATAGTAAAGATTATGGAATTCCTCAGAGTAGAGATAGAGTTTTTTGTATCGGATTTAAAAAGAAAGTTGATTTTAAATATCCTGCTCCTATCCCCTTGGAGAAAAAAATGTATGATTTGCTGGAAAGAGAGGTTGACAGTAAACTTTTCCTGAAAGAAAAGGGGGTTCGTTTCATAACGAAAACTATAAACCATCAAAAAAGCTATACACAAATCAATGGTGAAGTGATGCTTTGCCAAAAAAGGAATCAGCAGTTCAATTGGCATGGTGATTTTGTCTTTCATCCAGTAATTGACGAAGAAGCGGCAGATCCCAGTTTAATTGATTATACCTTTAAGGTTGCAGATTATGAAGAAGGTTACTTTATTAATGAAAGTATTGGCCGTTATCAGCTTCTGCCAATTGGGAATAATAAATATTCAATGAGTCGTGCACAGGCTGGCGGCCGTGTTGAGAAAGGTTGCTTTAGAAAGTTGTCGCCACGCGAATGCTTGCGATTGATGGGATTTGATGATTCTTTTAAAATAGTGGTTTCTGACACAGCTTGCTATAAGCAATCAGGTAACAGTATAGTGGTGGATGTGCTGATGGCTATATTGAGTCAAATAGACATAACAAAGTATGGAGTATGAAAATAAATGAGGTTACATATAAAGCAGTAGATGCCTACAATGATGTATTGTCTGTTGCAGACAGTTGGGTCGTTACTTCCAATAAAGTGGGGAAAGGGCATGGAGAGGCAAAACTGTATTATGGCCCAAAGAATAATTTGTTGGAGATATTTGGAAATAAAACATCCATTCGCTGTTTTGTGCTGAAGTCTGATTTGATAAATTTTATGGAAGCACAAAAGCCTGAATATTTTTCACCTAAAGAAGCATATAAAGACAAAAAGCATTTTAAAAAACTTTATCAAGAGAGATTGGACTTGATTCAAGCATTACCCAATGAGATTAATGAGTTTGAATTGTATATTCAGAAGCACCTTCAAGGAGGCAGAGGTTATGTAAATACAAAGAGTACTGTCTATGACCTTCTTAGAACAATTTCCATTCCTGTAATAAGTTTCTTGTCTATCATGAAGTTTGTAAACTGCGATGATGATTCGGATGTACTGTACTACTGGCGTTTATCAGTAGATGTTAGAATTCTTTATGCAAAAAACCGCGCAGAGGCCTTTGTGCATAGATATGGTATCTCTTCAATGACAACGAATGATAGAGAACGTAAAGGACAATCTGCCTACAGGAAAAAACTATTGAAGGCGTTTAATTTCCGTTGTGCTGTTACTGATGTTGATAATACGGAACTTTTGATAGCTAGTCATATAAAACCTTGGTGCGTCTCCAAAAGCAATGAGAAGACTGACGTAAACAATGGTTTGCTTCTCTCTCCCTTATATGACCGTTTATTCGATAAAGGCTTTATAACTTTTGATTCGAATCGAAGAATGGTGATTTCTACATGGCTTTCGCTGGATAGTAGGAAGAGGCTTCAGATTCCGGAAGAGTTGGTTGCCAATTATCCTGTTAATGAGATTAGGGAAAAATATATGGATTATCATAGAAATATTATATTTAGAGGTAAATTTGAATAATTATGGCTGATCCAATTTGTAGATGGAGATATGCACTTCCTGAGAATCTGTTTTTCTTCATCAATATTCTTCCGCAAAAGGTAATGCGGAAAGATGACTTTAGATCTATTATTGAGGAACGGTACAAAGGTTTCCTCACAACTGCTTATCAGTTGGCAAAGCAAATGGGGCTTTATTATGAGGATGATGAATTTTATTATCCTCGTTTTTTAAATCCGCCTACTTATCAGGAAGCTATAGACTATCTGATAAGATGGGCTATGCTGTATTACTCCCCCAATCCATATACTAAGAGTATTCCGGGGCAGGTGTCTTCTAAACTAATTTATGCTCAATTGTGTAAAGTAGCCTTGATGAATGATTGTAGAGGAACATCTATTGCAGACTATTCCGAGCAAATTTTTGGCATTAAAGACATAGGCAACTATGATGCAATAGCAAAGTTTATAAATGCTAATACTGATTTGTACATTGACAAGAATAAAATTGTGACTTTCAAGGAAGGCATGCAGCCACATGATGCTGATTTATCAGGACAGGAAAGCCTGAATAGAGATGATGCAAAAATGTTTTTCGATTACTTTGGGGTATCGTCAGGCAAGCTAGCGGCTGTAACTCCCAAGAAAAATTTCTCTTCTGAATATCGATCCTATATTTCTGCCATTAAATCCAAACCTTTCATCCTTCTTGCCGGTATTTCTGGTACTGGGAAATCTCGCATTGTCCGGCAATTGGCATATGCTACAGGCGGAGAAAATCCTGATAAAATTCAAAAACCTTATAATTATGAAATGATACAAGTACGTCCCAACTGGCACGATTCAACGGAACTGTTGGGATATGAGACGAGAATTTCGGGAGAAGCAGAATATATAGTTACTGACTTTCTTCGTTTTCTAGTGAAGGCTTGGTACTATGAGAATATTCCTTTCTTCTTGTGCTTGGATGAAATGAACTTGGCACCGGTGGAACAATATTTCGCAGAGTATCTGAGTGTGCTTGAAACTCGTAAACTAAGAGGCGGAAAAATTGTTTCTGACCCATTGCTTCCAGCTCTCAACAGCTATGGAAAAAAGAAAAATGGATCTTGGATTGGAGATTTGATATTGGATGACTGCTTTGGAAAAGATTGGAAAATAGATGGCGCATCTGTAGAAAAGAGTAAGGAAAAAGAAGTTCGGCTTAGGGAGCAGTTCAGGACAACCGGTATTGCATTACCACCCAATCTGATTGTGATGGGAACTGTCAACATGGATGAAACTACTTTCAGTTTTTCCCGTAAAGTCTTAGATCGTGCTATGACCATTGAGATGAATGATGTGGATTTTTATAGTGGATTGTCCAAAGATAATTGTTTAATGGCTCCTATCACGTCCGAAATCATACTGCCCGATGCAGTAGAGGCAATGGATGTATATGAGGCAAACCGTGCAATTTGTGATATTATTATTTCTTATCTGAATAAAATAAATGAAACTTTGCGGGGAACCCCATTTAAAATAGCCTATCGGGCTCGCAATGAATTTATTCTTTATGTGCTGGCTAGTCTTCAGTATGAAGGGCATGACACATGTTATAAACTGATTCGGGCCTTGGATGAGATGACTTTAATGAAAGTTCTGAGTAGAATTGAAGGCGATAAAAATAAATTGATGAATTTGCAGCAGACAGGTTGTATTTTGGAAGACCTTGCTGTGCAGATAAAGTCTTCACTGGAAGATATCTATGAGAATTTTGATGCTTTGGAAGGCGAAAAGTCTATGTATGCTAATTGGGAGGAAGAAACTGTTTCTCTTCGCAAACTGAAAGAGATGAAGCGTAAGTTGGACAATACGTATTACTGTTCCTTTTGGAGTTGACGGCATGGAAGCGCTTTTGAAACTGATACACAGGGATTTTGAGTTGCTTGTTTCTTGTAATTCTTATAACAGGATTTACAGGAAAGCAGCTGATTGTATGCGTCTAGAGCAGGATTCGGAAGCTTTGTTGTCGTATTATACATGGGAGAAGGATGAGGCTGTTCTCATGTTTCGTGGTACTCCAATAGAAAAGGGAAGTTATGTTCCTTCTGTTTTCTTTGAAAACACAGATTATCAATATTGGATTCATTTTAAGAGTCAGGTAACGGAAGCTTGCATAGAAACTCCGTTAAGAAGTATCAGTGATGGTTTTTGCTTTAATGAGGATGCTCAAGTCTTGTATGGTCATATCAATTATGGCAATGATATAGGCAGAGCTGATTTGAAAATTTCATATCGGATGCAAGAGGGGATGAGATGCTCTTTTTCATTCAGCTATGATGTATTGTCTATAAAATTGGATTATCATAGAGACTTAAAGTGGCTCATTACTGATATAGAGGAAGAGTATAGAATGTTATCCATTGACTTTTTTCGCCGTACGCATCATTCTTTCGCCGAAAAACAGCAAGGAGAGACACCTGATATTATTTGGTGGAATGTATTTCGGGAAATCAATGAGGAGTTTGTCCGTGCAGTGAAAATGGTTGTGGACAGACCTCGTAACAGAATGGTGCATGAGGAGGTTTATCTTCGTGCAGAGAAACTGAAACGGCTAACTCCAAAGCTGGAAATGCAGTTGGAAGAGTACCGTTCGGAACCACGCCATCTTTATCGGACTGAAATACCTACAATGAGTATTGATACTTTTGAAAATCGTTTTCTGAAGTATGCTGTTCGGTTTGTGATGCAAAAGTTTATCTCTCTGAAAGAGCGAATCATGGAAAATTATCCGATGGATGCCAATAAAAGATTTATTGACAGTCTGATGAAGACGGAGGAGGAATTGAAGCGGCTGGCATATCATTCATTTTTCAGAACGGTAGGTTCTTTCAAGGGTATGAATCAAGAGTCTCTTGTCTTGAAGCAAGGGACAGGTTATTCTCAGGTTTATCGGGATTGGCTATTGCTGACTTGTAGCTATGATTTGGAAGAAGGAGCGCAAAATTTAGAACTAAAGGATATTGCAACCTTGTATGAGATATGGTGTTTTATTGAAGTTAAAAAAATGGTGCAGAAAATTTTAGGAGGAGAGAAAGTTGTTGTAGACAATCAGAGTCGCATAGAACTTAATAGATATTTCACCTATTCATTGATTAAAGGGCAGAAGTCGAAAATCGTTTTTTCACGGGAAACATTGGAAGGAGATTTGGTAGAACTAGCGGAAGTGATATATAATCCCAAACAATCACTCCAAAAAAGTTCGGCTGACACTTCTATAGATCATACCTACTCATTTACTGTACCTCAAAAACCTGATATTGTGCTCCAATTAACAAGGCGTGATATAGAAACCGGTTTCAAATTGACTTACCTGTTTGATGCCAAATATCGGATTGGAGATGCCGATGCAAAAGGAGTAGACACCCCTCCCGATGATGCTATCAATCAAATGCATCGTTATAGGGATGCCTTGTATTATGATCCGAAGCAAGAGGGACTTCCTATAAAAAAAGAAGTTTTGGGAGGATATATACTTTTTCCGGGAAACGGAAAAGGTGAGGAAATAGAGAAAGCAAATTTTTACCAGTCAATAGAGAAAGTAAATATAGGTGCTTTCCCACTCCGTCCTAATAACAAAGGAAGTGAGGCTTTGCTGGAACAGTTTTTGCATTCGTTGATTTGGGAACAACCCACAGTACAGATTCTTCAAGACATAAAGCCTCATAAGGGGACAAGTTTGACTATAGAAAAAGTAGGCAATATTTTAGCTGTTACCATTTTTGAAAATGGGCAACGTGAATATTATGACAAGTTTGTGAATCGTGAAAAAGAGATAGAGTATTACTTTGGTAAGATAACTCCTCATAATAAGTTGGGACAGTTGAATTTTCAAAAATATGACTATTTTGTACCTGTCATCAAAGGGCAGATACGTGATATTTATCAGATTGATTTCTGCACGGTGATGTACCGCAAAGATCTTCCTCATGCAGATAATACGGTGATTGCGGATGATGATATTCGAATTGTGATGAAGCTTGTAAAGCCTTCCTATTTGATAGGGAGTAAACAGTTTGCTTCTTTGAAATCTACTTTGTTTCCTCATCGTCGTTGGGGATTTCAAGAATTTACTTCAGTGCGTGAACTTTTGAGTTTTATAATTCCATAAAGGCTCTATAATAATAATTCCAATGAAAAGTGGATGCTACGCACTATTTATTGGTGATTTGTAGAGATACCTTCAAACGCTTACCTTCATTATCAGCTACTTACTCTCTCTACCTGTAGAGACAATTGTCCTATTTCCCCATTTCTTATTTCTTCTCATTTTTATTTCAATTAATCCAATGTAGAGATAGCACTTTTTTAATTTGTTGTTTATTAGAGATTTATATGTTTGTGTTGTAGATGCCATTTTCTTGCTTTCGCTCTCTTCACACCCTAACTTTGCAACATCGAATCTGAGAAACAGATAGTCTCACTGTTGAGGCCTCACAGTAAATACTTCCTGTTTTTCGAAGGAGATAAGAAAGATTTAATATACCTATTAATATTAACCATTAAAAAAACAAAGATTATGGCAATTAAGTATGAAGTAAAGAAGAAAGTATTTGGTTTTGATGAAACAAAGACTGCAAAGTATGTGGCTCAAACTAAAGTGTTGGGTTTGGTAGAATTCAGTAAACTGTGCGAAGAAGTACAAAAAGTAAGTATGGCTCCTCGTGGAATCGTAAAAATGGTAATTGACGGGTTGATTGATACCTTGAATATGGACTTGGATAAAGGATATTCCGTTCAGTTAGGAGACTTCGGATGTTTTCGTCCGGGTCTGAACGCGAAAAGCCAGGAGGGAGTAGAAACTGTGAATGCTAATACGGTGTATCGCCGAAAAATAATCTTCTATCCGGGAAGTTATTTCAAGAATATGCTGAATAAAGCTACTGTGGAAAGATTGGTAACCGGTAAAGATACGGTGATTCCTAACGGTTCGGGTAATACCGGAGGTTCTAGTTCTGGTTCTGCCGGTGATGAAAATGATAATCCGTTAGGATAAAGTAGTGTCTTAATAAAAATTTCAACCTCATTTTTTTTGTTAAAGCGGGAAGTTGCGATTAAACTTCCCGCTTTTCATTTAGTCCTATAAACGTTGCAACACAATAGGTATAACTATAAAATATTAATTTTAAAAGGAATAGAGTAATGAAAAGAATAATTATGATAATGGTAGCTGCCTTCTTGATGGGTGGCATGGTAATGGCGCAACATGCTCGCCGCAGTGATAAAATGCCTGAACCCAAAGTACGTGCCGAACGAATGACCGAACGTATGGTGAAGGAATACGCTTTGAACGATACGCAAAAGAAACAATTGCTGGAAGCCAATCTGGCTTTGGTTGAGAGAATGGGAGATATGCCCATGCATCGCAGAGATGATATGCGCAAAGGTAAGAAGGATTGTACATGTACTTGCAGTAAAGCCGATAAACGTGACAACCAAAAGGATAGCATAGCCAAGAAGGAGTGCCGAAAAGCTCAGTTGACTGACGAGCAGCGTGCGCAAAAAAAAGCTGAAATGGAAAAGAAACGTGCAGAAATGACTGCCGCCCGTGCTACTTATGATGCACAACTTCAGAAGATTATGACGAAGGAACAATATGCTGCCTATACCAAGAATTTGCAAGATAGGAAAGCTAGAATGGAATCAAAAAGAAAAGACCACAAACAAGTATAAGTTTTCTAGGTATTGGTGTAACCGGGACTGCCGGGAAGCTTGATAAGATGGATGATCTTTCAGGTTTCTGGCAGTCCTTTTTTTGTTTTTACTAATTTTCGCTTGTAGACACTTCTCTTTGTGTCCCTTTCTGATAAGAAATATAGAGCTAACTCTGCAAAAAAGGAAATAAATTTTCTTTTGCGTTCAATTTGCATTATTTTTGTCCTGTCAATTTATAATCAGCAAAACAATGAAGAATCTATTTTATATGTTAGCTTGTGTGTCGGTGATATTTCTCTCGGCTTGTTCGTCTCAAAATAAGAGCGAAAAGAATGATGCACAGGCTTTAATGCAAGATAGCGCGAAGGCTGCCGGTCCCCAACGCATGCAAGTATCGGATGTAAAAGCAACTTTTAATTATCAAGGGAAAGAATACCAATCCTCAGTATTACGCCAGCCGGACGAGAGCTTGCCTATGGTGAAGAATGAGCAGGGAGAAAAGTTTGTTGATAACCGCATTACTTTGCGCCTGACTTGTGGGGGCAAGCAGATTGTAGATAAAGTATTTACAAAAGAAAGTTTTGCTTCGTTGGTTGACGCCAAATTCATGCAATATGCCATACTGGAGGGGCTGGTTTATGACCAGACCACGCCTCAGGGAATTATTTATGCAGCCAGTGTATGCTACCCGCAATCCGATCTTTATCTCCCTATCAGACTGACTATTACGTCTGATGGCAAAATCTCCATGGCAAAAGAAGAATTGATGGACGATTATCAGCCTGACTCGATAAATTGAGGTTTAAAATATAATAGTTCCAGATTGTTTCCAGTTTTATAAATCATCTTTGGCGGTATGAAAATCCTGATTGTAGAAGATGAGCAAGACTTGCGGGAAACTATCCGTACTTCGCTCTTAAAAGAAAAATTTGTCGTAGAAAC
>JAEXAJ010000029.1 GCA_023458215.1 Bacteroidota bacterium | reverse complement strand
ATGCGTTGGCGATCTGCTTTCGCACGATCAAGAATTTCATTAATTAATCTCTGCATGATATTTTAATTGTGTATAAATCGGTAGTACGTGTTATTCACGCCGCAAAAGTACACAATTTTGCAATATCCACATTGCAATTCGGGGTTATTTTACTCCCCGAACTGCAATTATTATATAATTTAACACTAGCGAATGATTTCAGGCGCAATATTCTTGAATTGGTCCATACAAACCCCGATAGGTGCTCCTATATAGGTAGGGTCACAAATCAGGTATTCGCTACCATCATCCAGCACTACGTTGTCACCCGGAATGCTTTCAGTAAAACGAACCGCGGAAGCTATATGATTAGGATAATCCAACAATATGGCATCCAGTCCTAATAAATCTTTTACCAAAGTGGAATATAACATGGCCCGGTCTTCGCAGTCACAATACGGATAATAGAACGTTTCATCAGGGAAGTTCGGTTTTTCATATCCAAACTGCTCGCCATCGGTCATATATTCAAAAGATGTCTGAATAAAATTCAACAACAGGTTGGCTGCATCTTTCTGCGATTTCCCGGCGATAGCAGCTTTCAACTGTGGATACAGAGCACTACGCAACTCCTCACTCATGGGAGTTTTGTAATGTACCACCACATCGCATTTAGGATAGTCATAATAGAAATCTATCAAATTCTTATTGACTACCGTCTGCACCTTCAGAGTACTGCCGGAAGGAGTGAGCGTCCGGTCTTGCTCCTGCATGGCAAATGCCGGCAAAGTTTCGATATTGAGGGATACCAAGTTTTTTGCATTCGCAAAATCCTGACGATAGGTATAGATGCCCATTGAACTTCCGGGAGTGGGTTCGAAAACATAATATTTACTGCCTCCCAAAGTGAGGTATGGGGTACCATAAACCGTACCGGCGGTAGCAATCATCAATTTAAGTTCGTCATCAATTTTTGCCATGCGTACTTTATAACCTGACTTATTAAGCAAAAACATCTGCAAGAAGACAATCTCATTCTTATGATCTTCACCGTACAACTGTTTACCTATTTGTTTTGTAAACAACAGATAAGCCCAGTCGCTCAGATTCTTTTCTTGCTTAAGGGTCATACAGTCTTTCACTAACTGTTCATAATCCATTTTACATAACCCTTTCCAAGCATCTGCCACTTTCCCTTCGCTATTGCCGGACAATGACAAACCTTCAATGACATCAGTAGCCACTTCAAAAGAAGTTCCATAAAATTCAATGGGAGTGCGCCGCACCGTCGATCCCGGTTTCACAACCGGCACTTCCACCCAAACGGGAGTATAAGGTTTTCCGGGAACATACACTCCGGGAGCGGGCTTATCTACTATAGCCGGAAGATCGGGGCGTTTCACGTCCACCGGGACTTTCTCGCCCACACCGGGAGCAGCCACATCGGGCACTTTCAACGCACCCGGCTTAATTGCTACGGGTGGCAGCGCCGGTTTGGTTTTATCAAAAACTGCCGGTTTAGGAGGTTCCGGACGTACAGGAGCCGGTACAGGCGCAAATGCGTCATACTTCTCCCAAGTTTCACGTAAGAAAGTTTCAAACTCCGCATCCGCTTTATTTTTAAATTCTTCGAATTCTGCCTGCTGCTGCTTTTCAAAATCCTCGAATTCTTTTTCTATGTTCTGTGCATAAGCAGGCATCGCCAGTAGAGTACAAGCGAACCATGCTGCTGGAAAAACCTTCATCTTTTTCATCTGTAATTAGATTTAGAGAAGTTAATAAAACCGTACTATTTAATCAGGATCATGTCATAAAAGGCACAACGCTTATCATTGGGGATGGAATAGACCCATTTCAATACGTTCTGATAACTTACTTCCCCGGTAAAAGGAATATTTTCTTTGGTGGCTACCAGCATCATATTGATTTTCTCACTTTCCTTTCCTTGTTTTTCCATACGATAATCTACGGCATTGCTGAAAGGAATTTTATACTCTTTTTCGGTCTTTAACAGAGTGTTACCTTCATATTCATTGGGATAGAGCAGGGCACCTCCGTTACTGTCAAACCAGAAGAACTTCAGATAAGAGTCCGTGCCATGTACTTTCAGGGTACAAGTAAAAACGTCTCCTTCTTTATATAAGGTGGAAATTCCTTTTACATCAAGTGCATACGATTTATCCACCTTTTCTTCTTTCTGCACTACGGCATCAATGGTTACCACTTTATAGAGACTACGGTTATTTGTATCCCAAACTTCTTCCACAGTTTCCTTGGTAATATTAACCATTCCCCCAATTGCCAGTACATTCATTTGTGAATATGCTTCCTGAAATTCGGTGCCGTTCTCCTGGGTGATTTGTCCGAATACCGACCAAACATTTTCCATGACACCGGCTTTGCGCAACGCCTCCTTTTTAGCTTCCATACGGGCGTGTTCTTCCGCCTCTTTCAGAGTTACATTGTCGCTAACTTGCCAGCGCCCCTGCACGCCCTTTACCTTTACCGGATTTTGGGCATGCAACGAAATCGCAACGAATATCAACAGAAGGAATATCCACTTAATCTGATTATTCCGATTCATCTAAAGTCTAAATTTTAGTAAACGGGCTTATCAATAGCCCAATTTATCCAATTCTTTCGCCAATTCCTCTGACTTGGCAGCCAGTTCTTTACGTATAGCACTGATAGCAACCTTATTGGCAGCATCCGTACTATAGCCTAAAGTAACCATCACTTCTACATTCTTGTTAGGCAATGTTCTGTAAACCTCTACCAAAGGAACGGTGCGTCCTAGTGTGGCGGAAATGACACTTTTGCTGGAAGCAACTACACTTGACAAACTGGCAGCTTCTTCTTGCCCCATATCATCATTGGCTACTTTAGCTTCAATCAACTGAGACACTTTTGTCTGAATCTGGCCGGCAAGATCAATTTTAGCAGCATTGGTAGCTTGCAAAGCAGCGGCCGATTGGTTAGCTCCGATAATTCTGGAAGTGGCGATATACCAATAGGGGTTTCCGTCCATATCCAATTCCGCTTGTTTTTCCCATGATGCTTCCAGTTGTTTGTCTAAAGGCAATTTGCCAACCGGAGTTCTAAAACCTTCTTTTTCCAATTCTTTAGCCTCCTTGCGAGCGGCTTTTATTGCTTTTTTCTGCAAGTCTTTATCCAAAACTTTTTCATGTTTCACCAATTCTTTACGGTCTTTCCCTACCGCCTTTTCTTGTGCATTAACATTGACAGCAAACATCATAACAAACGCTACAAGAGCGCTGATAAACAAAGTCTTTTTCATCGCAATTTCTCCTTTTATGATTAGTATTGTTATTAAATCTTTAAACATGC
>JAEXAJ010000028.1 GCA_023458215.1 Bacteroidota bacterium | reverse complement strand
ATATTCATCTTAATCCGGTACGGCAAGAAATCGTTAACCGCCCTGAAGATTATCTTTATAGTTCTGCTGTGAACTATGCGGGAGGAGAAGGGGTGCTTAAAATCGTGTATCTTGATGATTAGAAATCCTCCTTTTTTTGATAAAGGTATTTATAAGACGAATCTTAAGATCCTAATACTCAGGAGCGGCGGATATCCTTATCCGCCGCGACGGGTTTTATTTCTTGAAGTTGTGGGATGGTGTTTAGTCGAATCTGGAGATTCTAATGCTTAGAACGACGGATGAAGAACAACCGCCGTGACGGGATAAAATATCCGGGACTGGATAGCCCCTTTAGAAGATTGCAGATTGTTCAATAACATAAGGCTCTCCTTTATATTTAATGCGGAAAAGATTTTCATCCTTTTGGGTATCTTTATTGGCATAAATAATACATTCTTCTATTGTAATCTCTTCGCCAGCTTTTATGATAATTCCTTGTTCTGATTTCATGTATAAATTAAAATTTTCAACATTATTTTCTTTACAAATACTTATCATAAATGATATGCCGGTAAAAAAATCTGGATCATATAAAATAGCTAAGGCATCATCTGCTAATTTGAATTTCTTCCCTGCATAATTCTCATTTGTAATGGGTATGTCTGTATTTATATTTTTCTCTTTGTATTTAAATGTCATAGTTTCTTTGGGTATAGTGCGTATATCATACTCTTTTACATTCAATACTCTTTTACCTAAGGTCTCAATAGTATATGTACTTCGTACCATACCTCCGAAACTGTTTTTGGCACCGATATTAAGTACAAATGTTGCATTGGCATCGCTTTTCTTTATAACTTCTTCGCTATGTATAACTAAAGATTCGGGGTCTTTCAATGTTTCTTTGAAATACTCTTTGTAGGCAATTCTACCTTCGGTTACAGATGTTTTTTCGCATGCGCTTAGTATGCACAGGGTAGCGAGTAGGAAGAAAATAATTAGCTTATTCATGATAATTGATTTTGAGTGAATTTTGTAAATGGACTAAATAAACTACAAAATTACTACAAAATTTAGTTAACGCAAATAATAAAATAATAATCATATAACATCATTTTATTTAATATACTATGGATTTGAATTTTGATGTAGCAGATAATACCGGATATCCTTATCCGCTGCTTTTGAGTATTAGGATCTCTAGATCCGCCTTATTCTCTCTCGCTCATCAAATAAGTAGCTCTTCTTAATGTAGTTTGTTGCTGCTTGTTTGCCTAATTATCAGCAATAAGACGTAGCTTTTTGACTAAAAACGGATGTCATGGATATAGCTAAAAGAGTAAATGATGAACTGTATTTTGTCACTTCTACTGTAGTCGATTGGGTTGATATTTTTACCCGTCCCCAATATAAACATATTGTACTGGAATCTTTGACTTATTGCCAAGAACATAAAGGGCTTAGAATATATGCTTGGGTGCTGATGAGTAATCATTTGCACATGATTGTAATTTCGGGAAGCAAGTGTTCTCTATCTGATATTCTTCGGGACTTTAAGAAGTTTACTAGTAGGCGAATCTTATCCGAATTTGAAATAGATCCTCAAGAGAGTCGTCGAGAATGGATGCTAGACCGTTTCCGATTTGCAGGTAGTAATGATAAAAAAATAACTAATTATCGTTTTTGGCAGGAAGGTAATCATGCTGAGTTAATCTATTTGTATGATTTCTATATACAGAAGTTGAACTATATTCATTTTAATCCGGTACGGCAAGAAATCGTTAACCGCCCTGAAGATTATCTTTATAGTTCTGCTGTGAACAATGCGGGAGGAAAAGGGTTGCTTAAAATCATGTATCTTGATGATTAAAAATCCTCCTTCCCTTGCGAAAGGTATTTATAAGACGAATCTTAAGATTCTAATACTCAGGAGCGGCGGATAAGGATATCCGCCGCGATGGGTAATTTATTTATTAATAGGTGATACAGGCTCTAACCATTTATAAAAGTCCTTTAGAGGCATTTCAAAATAACATTTGGGAAATAAGTCATAATCTTTTCCCCATGCCTCATCTTTTTGATAAGGCAATAAAAAGCGTACCATTTTGCCATCATCGGCAATTCTTATTTGCATGAAATCATTTTTATTGTTTTTATTTGTGTTCTTAATGAAATTAGTGGAAATTTTAGAAAAATCAGATTTATAGTCGTATAAATGGTTATTATAGTGCCTAAATGAATAAATAGTCTTTGCATTTTTATCTAGATGGAATATCTGCTCAAATTCGGGAGCAGTAAAGAAGTATAATAAATCTGTTTTTCTACTACTACCACCACCTTGATATTTATAAACATCCCCAGATTTTACTATATGGTCACTTGGACCAGAACCATAGAAGTTTCTAACTAATACATAGTATAGAGTATCATTGAGTGTTGTAATTTTTACTGTTAATTTGTCGAACTTTTGTGTGTCTTCAAATAGTGCATGGGTTATTTGATTTTTTTCGCTTTTCCATTCTCCAGCAATACCTTTATATCCGATGACTTTCTTAAGTGCTTTTGTCGTTTTCTCAAAATTAAGATATGTTTCTGTATTCACTCTTTCCTGGCTAAAAGATAGAATACATACTAATGATAGTGCTATACCAATTAGTGCCTTTTTCATAATAGTGTAAGTTTAAAATTTAATCTTTTATTCATCTGTTGACGATTTTGCAAAGTTACCATAAAACATGCTACCTCCAACTGATTGATTGAAAATTCTTCCGCAATTTGATAGTATGATGATAAATGATGACTATCTGATTATTAGCTTTTGAGATATATTTATTTGACATTAATTTAAAATTTTAAAATATGAGTGAACTAAGTTTTGGCATTATAGATAATAATGCTGATTTTCAACAAAAAACAAACCAGTTACGTGAAGCCATTGATGGCTTGGAATCCGACTTTGCAACTCTTTATACTAATGCTGGAAATAGTATAAAGGGTATTGAACAATTAGTTAATGATTTGCGAGTACAAATAGATGGTACTATTATGGCTCTGAATAAGTTGGACATTGAGAATCAATTGCGGTTAGGAAGCTTGCAATCTTCATTTTTAATTGGTGCTGATATATCACAGGAAGGTGCAATTCAATCCGAAATTTCAGTTCGTAACGAACTTTCACATTCGATTGAAAATCAAAATGAAAAATTAAAAAAATTGGGCACTGGAGTACTGGAATATGCAGAATGGCTGAAACAAAGTAAAGAAGCACAAAAAGTATATACTTCCGGACTAAAGGCTTTGGAGGATCAATTGAATGGTACTTCTGGAATGTTTGCAGTAGCATCCGGAACCATGGAGTTATTCGGAGTGAAAAATGATTTTCTTCAAAAAGCGATGCAGAAAGTCCAGGCTGCCATTGCAGTCACAAATGGTCTGCAGGCTATTAGTACTGCATTAAGTAAGAGGGCAGCAATTCAACTTAATATACTTGGTAATGTTAAACTGTGGTGGAAAGGAATCGTTTTGCAAGCAGCGGCTGCACAAGGGGTTGAAACAGCTTCGGCACAATTGGGGTCAATTGCAAACTTAGGTCTTGCAGGATCTTTTAGAGCAGTAGGCTTAGCACTTAAATCCATTCCGGTCTTTGGTTGGATTGCGGTAGGAATCTCCGCATTGGTACAAGTTCTTTCGTATTGGTCCTCGAGTACAGACGAGCAAATAGAAAAGCAGAATGATTTAAGTCAAGAAATTAATAATTTCAATAATAGCGTCCAAAACTATGCGGCAAAGCCAATAGCGACTGTAGAAATACTTTCCAATAAATTCAAGGCATTGGGAGATAATATAGAAGCACAGAAAAAATTTGTTATCGACAACAAGAGTGCATTTGATGAACTAGGTTTGTCGATTACCAATGTGAGTGATGCCCAACAATTGCTTATTGAAAATAAGGAAAAGTTTATTGATGCCCAAATAGCCAAAGCCACATCACTCGCTTATGCGGATAAGGTAGAGGAAGGAGCTAAGAAACTTATACATGCAAAGACTTCAGCGGCTACTTGGCAAAAAGCAGCTGATATGAGAAGTAAAAATATTGAGAAGATGGAAAGTAGTGGAATGATGCTTAATAAGGAAACTACTCCACTGGTGGAAAATATTGTACGCCAAAACTATAACCAGATGAAGGCAGATAAATACAGTAAAGATACTGAAGCTGCACTGGCTGATATGAAGCGCAATATAACTTTAGGATATTCAGAATCACTGAAATATGATAATCTGATGTCTGGATTTAAGAAAAATAAGAAACCTTCAAATAACCCTCGGTCGGATGAACAAGAAAAGCAACAACAACTAGATAAATTATTATCTAAACAATCGCTTGAAAATGAACGCTCTTCCCAAGACTTTTGGAATGAGATATGGCAAGAACAGATAGATGCAATGGACAATGGAAGTGAGAAAACTCTTGCTGAAATGGAATTGAATCATGAAAAGCAATTACAGGCTATTGATAGGGAAAAAGAAGATTTGCTTTTAAAAAGAAAAGAACAAGCGGAAGCTGTGTTTAATGCAGAGGAGAATATAAGGAAATCAGAAAATTCCGACTATGTAAAGAAAACCTTTGATAGTAGTGGAGTCACATTGGATGATGCTGACAATGCACAATTTAATGAAATGTACAAAGCTGCTCTGGATAGGCAAGCCAAAGAACGCCAAGCTCATTATGATGCCGAGAAACAATCTATGAATGAGGCTCTTGCTGCTTATGGAAGCTTTGAACAAAAGTGTCAGGCGATTAGGGATCTTGCTGAAGCTAAGAAAAAAGGCAAAAGTAAAGAAGAACAGGATGCTATCAATAAACAGACCGATGAGACTATAGCAGCACTTGAAAAAGAAGTCAATAAGAAAAAAGATGTTTTTGAGAAACTGTTTGGCGATATGAAAACAAAAACCGTTAAGCAGATGCGTGAAATTGCGGCTAATGCTAAAGCTGCATTAAATTTTGTTGAAAAGGAAACATGGGATGCAGAGAAAGGAAAGGGGTATGGAATTGGTGAGGAAACTTTTAAGAAATTACAAAATTCAGAAGAGGAGCGAAAAAAATATAAAAAAGGGATAGAGGATCTTACTGATCAGACTAATAAATGTGATACTGCTTTCAACAAGATAGGGGAGGGGGTTAAAAAAATCTTTTCTTCAGAATCAGATCCTAAAAAACTCAATGAGGCTTTAACTTTAATAGAATCAGGTCTAAATGAAGTTATGCAGTCTGCACAAGCTATATTTGGTATTTTTTCTGATTTAGGTAATGCTTTGGGTAATGATACCTTTGGTAAAGTTAGTGAAGGTATCAGTACTGCTGTAGATATTGCGGGTTCTGCTATGTCGGGTGCTATGTCCGGTGCTAAAGCGGGCGGCATGTTCGGTCCTTGGGGTGCCGCTGCCGGAGCAGCCATCGGTCTTGTCTCTTCTTTGGGCTCGTCGTTGGCAAAACTACACGATGCCAAGCACGAAAAGAATATACAGAAAATTCAGGATCAGATAGAAGTACTTGAGAAATCTTATGGAAACTTGGGTGAGTCTCTTGAAAAAGCCTATTCGGCTGATGCTTCAAAACTGATTGACCAGCAAAATACTTTGTTGGCACAGCAGAAAGTGCTTATTCAAAATCAAATAGCGGAAGAGAAGAGTAAAAAGAAAGCGGATAAGGGACGAATTGAAGAATGGCAGAATCAGATAGAAGAAATAGACAAGCAGATTGCCGGAAATAAGGAGAAGCAGATAGATGCCATAATGGGTAGTGATGTGAAGTCTGCCATAGACGATTTTGCTCAGGCTTATGCCGATGCATGGGCTGCGGGAGATGATCGGGCGAAGTCTTCGAAAGACCTCGTGAAGCAGATGATTAAGCAAATGGTGATGGAAGCCATCAAAGCTACTACTTCCCAACCGATGGAGGCGTTGCGCCAGAAGTTGGCGGGATTCTTCTCGGACGGAGTAATCAGCGCTTGGGAGCGGGAACAGATTGAAAAGGGAGCGGCGGACTTGACGAAGCAGTTGGATGAACAGTTTGGCTGGGCGGACGAGTATCTGCAAGGCGATAAAGAGGGAGCATCCTCTCAAGATTCCACCCGTGGCGGCTTTGAATCGATGTCGCAAGAAACCGGATCGGAACTCAACGGACGTTTCACCGCTTTGCAGATTTCGAACGAAGAGATCAAGAACTCTATGCTGCTTGCTTTGGGCAATATGTCGGCATTGTGTACTACCACCTCCGATGGAAACATCCTGCTGAGTGAAATGCGCAACTTGGCGCTGATGTCTAACGGGCATCTCGAAGACATCGCCAGATATACCAAGCCTATTCTTGGCTTTGGAGAGAAACTTGACAAAATAGAACGTAATACAGCAAATTTATGAAAACGGTAAATGAAATTATGCAATCGGCATCCCTCTTGGGAGCCTGTGCCAAATCGAATGGAGTGAGTGACTGGAGAAGCCTCACGTGGTTGTTCTTCACCCCGCAAGGGCGTGAGTTTTGTGAAAACAATAATTTCCCGTCCCTTGAAATGTTTCAGGGGATGAGGGATAATATCTCGGAGTATAACATACTGGTAGATGCAGGCAACATTATCCGCCGGAACGACGTGAATGTGGGCTTGATAGGAAATACATCGGCTGAACTGATGTATAATGATAACACGGTGGTGCATAAAGTAGTCCTGATGCACGGTGCAAAAGCACGGATCAAAGCTTCGGACTATGCCGTAATCTTGCTGGTGAATATTGGTAATTGTGAGGTAGAAATAGAAAAAGATAACACAGTAGTAATATTATGAAAGGCGAATTATTTATAAATGGCGAAGACGCTTATCTGCAATGGGGAATAAGCATGGACGATACTTCCTTGTCCGA
>JAEXAJ010000027.1 GCA_023458215.1 Bacteroidota bacterium | reverse complement strand
AACTGTACCGGGGGTTCGAATCCCCCAGCTTCCGCACCATAATCGGTGGATTCGTCTAACGGTTAGGACACATGCCTCTCACGCATGCAATACGAGTTCGATTCTCGTATCCACTACGGTTTCGAATACGATGCACTCTTAGCTCAGCTGGTAGAGCAATTGACTCTTAATCAATGGGTCCAGGGTTCGAGTCCCTGAGGGTGTACAAGGCTGAAAAGCAGACAAGAAGAAAGCTCTGAAAATTCTAATTTTCAGAGCTTTCTTCTTGTTTTGTGCTTTATGGGCAAATCCGGTATACCCATTGCCGTTTTATACAATTTCTCAATGTTCTTTATACCATATTCTCTTTTTGGTGTGTTGGGTGTTTTCTAGTTACTTTTGCAATGTATTAGAAAAACGTGAATTCGGTGAATTTCAGAAATCTCTTAATTCTCTTCCTCCTCCTCCCTGTGGGAGGAGGACCCGAAGGTACTTTCATAAATTCATCGAGCCCACAATAAGTAAGTGGTTATGAAAGATTTTAATTAGAATATGATATTAGAAAATCAAAAAGTAACTTCATCGATAGAAGAAAATATGTTGGTCTCTATGAATAAGTTTAACTCAGAAAAAAGGCTTCGTTACGGATTAAAAATACTTATCGAATTAGCCGATAGGTATCATTCGGGAGGAATCGATTTAATGTCTATCATAAAAAGTGACAATTTTAATTTGTACATTTTGATGCATGTGATGAGTGAGATGAAGAATGCCGGAATGATAGATTGTAAGGTAGATAACCCTAATTGGTTTTTTCTAAAAGAAGAACCCGGTGAAAGATGGGTTCTTGAGATCGTTCCAAAACTTCAATCCCTCTTTCATACCGAAGGGATATCTCAATGATCTATGTATTAGAAAACATTTGAAGTGGCAAATGACTAAGTACGGTATCCGCATTCAGCTACTTGTATCTCCGATTGTTAAATCTTAAACCGGAATAAAAAATCAAGAGAAAATAAAAAACCTTTTTGAACCAAAGGCGTTCTAGGGCAAATTCCCCATTACAAATTTTAAAAAAACGAAGTTATGATTAGGAAAACTGCTCTACTGACAGCTTTGGTCAGTGTATTGTTTGCTTGTAGTGACAAGGAAACAATTGAAGAAATGCCGGAATCCGGTGTAAACAATGTATCATTGAGAGTGGAACAATCTGGTTTTACCAGGGGTGTAAACAACGAAAAAGGAGCGGCTGAGTATGCTGTACTAGGTTCAGGAAAGCTTTATTTCCTAAACAGTTCCTATACCAGCATTTTTCAACGCCAACTTACGCCTGCCGAGATATCTACACTGGCTAACACTACTTTGACGCCCACAAGCGGAAATGCGGTTACCATCAGTGGTGTGCCTAGCTCGGCTCAGTTTCTTTATTTTATGGCAAATATCAAGACTGACGTCGGACAAGTGTTTCCGAGTGTGGAAGGAACAACCAGTGCTGACGCCAGACTGCGTGTGGATCGTTTGCAAGGAAATGCTCAGAATGTGCCCATGTCAGGATTAAGTCCTGCATTTACACCAACCACCGGGAACAATTATACAGCCTCAGTAGAAATCAGCCCCATCTTAGCCCGTATAGAAATAGGTCAGGTGACTTGTCAGAACGTAACCGTAGGTTCACCAATCAGTACCGATATAACCGGCT
The DNA here is from genome assembly GCA_023458215.1 of Bacteroidota bacterium. Next base: position 34,228 of record JAEXAJ010000027.1, on the reverse strand, counting down.
ATAAATTGTCGGGTGTATTTATCAATAATGTGAACCAGTATGTACGTTTGGATGCCACTCCCTATTTAAATGCTCCTGTGAATATTGTGAATCAAGCGGCATGGGCTACCGACTATGATACATACTTTACTGCCAATCCTAACTTCCCTTATTATGCCGGCGGTTCTCCTTCGGCTCCGAGCGACTGGACTGCAAATGCTTTTGCGGACTATTGCACACCTATCACTGCCGGATTGAGTTTCTATCCCGATGCAACGAATGGGGCGACAATCGTTCCGACTGTGGCTCCCAAATTATCATGGGCTTATCAAGTGTGCCCGAGTACAGTTCCGGCATCAGGACAAACAACCCCGGTTGGCGATATCCCACACATCATTCTTAAATTAACAGAAGTTCAGTATGTGAATAATCCGCTGGGTCCGACTACTCTTTATGTAGTGGTGTCCAAATATAAGAACAGCGTGACTAATGATAATATCCTGGAGTTCAAACGTGGCAATGTGTACCGCATTGATAATCTGGTTTTCAATCAGACGCAGGCTACCGGTAAACCTTATGACACCAACATAGCAGTGACGTGCAGTGTTACTGTGAAACCGTGGGTTATCAATTCCATTAATCCCGCCTGGTAATTTTCTTATTCTATTCAAATCATCTCCTCCGTTCATAACGAATGGAGGAGATTAAATACTGTCAACGTATGAAATGTATATCTGCAAAGTTCATCCTTTTCACTATTCTCATTATTATGCAATCGTGTATAAAAGATGACAATTCTGATTGTAAAGAAAGCGCATTACGGCTCAGATTCCGGTATACATTGAATAATCAGTATTCCGATTTATTTGGTTCTGAAGTGCGTCAGGTGGCGGTTTATGTCTTTGACGCCGATGGAAAGTATGTAGGACGTTATTCGGATTCGGGAGACAAGCTGGCAAGCAATTATATCATGACTATCCCTTTGCCTGAAGGTGACTATCGGGCTGTTGTCATTTGTGATAATCTCAATACCTTTTCGGCAGGTTGGATAGACAATCGTACTAATTCGTTTAACAGTGAGTTTCAACAGGGAGTAACGGCTACTTCCGATTTCCGTGTCATGCTAAATACGAAGGAAGGAGAGGAGGGGTATTTGGTTCCCGTATCGGTGCCCGGGGAGTTTTACACCGGATATGCGGCTGATGCCTCCTCTACATATGATACGTCCTATATTACGGATGTAGATTTGATGAAAGATACTAAAAATATTATAGTAAAAATCTCCGGTATAAACTTCTTGAGCCGGGCTGTAGTAGTTCCCGATGTATTTATCACTGCTGTAAACGGGAGGTATAAAAATGATAATACGATAGACACTTCCCATAAGATGTTGAAGTACACACCTTATAATACGTCGGTCACGGGAAATGTGATGAACTGTTATTTGAAAACCATGCGACTTGTAAAAGGCAATACCCCGATGCTAGTGATTAAGAAACCTTCGGAGTCCGGATATCTCTTCAACCGGGATATTACGGAGCTTATTTTATCGACTCCCAAATATACTTCTCAGGAAGATATCGACAGGGAAGATACATTTGTCTTTGAACTTAATTTCAGTCAGGTGGATAATAATATAGTGATTTCTATCTTTATAAACGGTTGGAAAATAAATACGGTCACTCCGGTAAATGAATAAAAAATACCCTAATCATGAAACATATATTAAGTATATTATTCATAATCATAGCCATTACATCTTGTACGGCAGAAGATGAAGAGGATATCCGGTATGATTCGGCCAATGTTGATTATTTGTTCAGGGTGGCGGTCGATGGGCGTACTGTGACCACTCGCTCGCTCGCTTCTTCGACAGACGAGAACAGTCTGTATGACTTGAATGCTTTTGTTTTTGACGCAGCGACCGGCAAAGCTATATCATTCAAATACTTTGCCCCGTCTGACATGTCCAATCTTACGATACCGATGCGTATAAGCGGCTCTTCGGGGAGTCGTATCTTTGCTTTTATAGCGAATGCCGGTTCTTCGATAGGTAGTACGGTGACAAGCCTCACCGATCTGAACAACCTCAAGAAAACGATGACGTCCGGCACCGATTTTCTATCCGGCGGACGTGTCGTCATGTCTGCTCTTACGGATACCAAAGTTGTGAATGTAACTCCGGGAACAACGAATGGAACCTATGCTTTGGGAGTGGTTAACCTTGAACGGCTCACAGCCAAAGTAACTGTTGTGATCGATAAAAGTGGCCTCGAAACGAGCACGCTGGTTACGGTGCGTTCCATCCAGTTGAAGAATGTGCCAATGGTATATAGTTATATAGCGCCCAATGCTCCTACCACATCGACTACCACTTTTGTAAACGGTGATAACATCACGGTGAATGACGGAAATCTGGAACCGGTAGATCTTACCGGAAACAATCTTCCTCATAATTATGCCACTCCCTTGTATATGGTCGAAAACATGCAGGGCACCCGAGCATTACCTACCAACGTGGCGGGAGAAGAGTGTACCTCATCGAAAACGCAGATTCCGCTTCTGCCTGCACAGTGCTCTTACATAGAAGTGGTTTGTGAATATCGTACCACCCTGCCCGAAGGAGAACGCGACGGTCTGGTTACCTATCGTGTTTACCTGGGCCTCAATCTCAGCGGCAACCATTGGAATAACTTCGATGTGAAGCGCAATACATGGTACCAGGCTACTCTGACACTGACCGGACGAGGCGGAGCCGATGAAGTGTCGTGGCGTATTGTCACCGATTTGGTTACTCACAACGGACAGGACTATCCGTGGGGAAAGGGAGGTTTTGCCTATACCATCGATCCTTCGGATTCTCGTTTCTGGAGTATAGAAAGTCCTTATCAGAATACATCGGTAACCTTCTCTTCCAGCAATGCCAATCTGCATCCCGATAGTGAATATTCCGAAGGACGCGGAGTGACCTATCTTAACGGAACGGCACAGAATGAAACTGCCATCCGGCAATGCTGGCGGTTGAATCGTGAAAATGATATTACGCTGAATGCCGTTACAAAAACAAAATATTATCTGCCTTCGCAGAACCAGCTTCAGATGATTAGCATTTATTTCAATGCCCGTACCTATCCTACCGGATTATTTTGGAGTTCGACTCAGTTAATATCCGGAACAAGTAACTCCAATCAGTATGCCCGTGCTATATCTTATACTAATTATGGAGAAGCGCAGACATACACCAGTACAAGTACGCAGGGGTATCCACGCTGCCTGATGGAGCCTGACCGTACCTATCGGTTTCCGGTAGCCGGAGTATCTACTTCGTCGAACCCGGTGTACTATCCTTTGCAGACGGGGCCGAATATAAGGACATATCCTTATTTTCAAAGTGGTTCTCTTCCGGTTATTGTGAATCAGGAATTGTGGAATTACGGTGGGACAATAGGGTTTCAGCCACGTGGAGTCGTTTCCATCTCCCTTCGTACCGGAGCACCTTATGAAGCTTTGACTACCAATTATCATACGGTACGTAAACCTTATGCCCTTATCAGAATAGCTAAAAGTGATTGCGATAAGAATGGTAATCCGGTTGTTAACAATGCCGTTACCCGTAGTACGATGAACTGGTATGAAGCTCTGGGCTATGTCACTCCTACGGGTGCTGACCCTGCTACACCGACTATCAATACAACGCGTACCGGTTGCAACGCTTATTACGAACGAAGCGATAAGAAAGACTTGGGTACATGGCGGGTTCCTACCTCGCTCGAGTTGACTCAACTTTGGGTTATGGGGGCAGGTGTGGGTGGCGATACTCCTGTAAATCCCAACTATACCTATGCAGTGACAGGAACCGGAACGAATGTGACGATTTCTACTCCCCGATACCCTCGCATGAGCGAACAATACCCCGGTGTTGCCTCACTTTGGGGAGACGTAACTACGCTGACGAACAATATTATGAACATAAATTATGTGTGGCCCGGTGGTACGGCAACTACACCCTATGATTTAAGTAAACTGTACTGGTCGTCCAATACTTCTCCTAATACAACACCTGCAAACGCTTTTGCTATGATGCTCGATTTTTATTCGGGCGACTCTTATACCGGAAGCGGTTCGCGAACTGCCGGATTTCCACGGAAAAAGGGGCAGGGATTGTTGCGTTGTGTAAAAGATGTGACGGAAGCTACTCGTTATCAGCAGTAATAGAAGATATCGGATGGCATTGTCTGATTCGATTCCAGAACTTTCCGTTTACTGTTTTGTTATAAATCAATGAATACAAATCTATAAAAAAGATGCTTATGAATAAAATAATTGATTTATTGGGGAAGGAAGCTGAATTTTACCTGAACCATACCTGTAAAACGATAGATAAACAATCCATTCATATTCCGGGACCTGACATGATCGAAAGAGTATGGATTGATTCTGATAGAAATCTGCCTACTCTAAACAGTATGCAGGCCCTGTACGGACATGGACGGCTGGCTAATACCGGATATGTTTCTATTCTGCCGGTAGACCAAGGGATAGAACATTCTGCCGGTGCTTCGTTCGCTCCTAATCCGATCTACTTTGATCCGGAGAATATTGTGAAATTGGCCATAGAGGGTGGCTGTAATGCAGTAGCGTCAACGTTTGGAGTCTTGGGAGCGGTAGCGCGCAAGTATGCCCATAAGATACCATTTGTAGTGAAACTGAATCACAACGAACTCTTGAGTTATCCTAATTCATACGACCAAATCATGTTTGGAACCGTCAAAGAAGCCTGGAATATGGGAGCTGTGGCAGTTGGGGCTACCATCTATTTTGGTTCGGAACATAGCCGTCGTCAGATTGTTGAAGTGGCGCAGGCATTTGAGTATGCCCATGAATTGGGTATGGCTACTATTCTTTGGTGTTATTTGAGGAATAATGACTTCAAAGCAGGGGGAGTGGACTATCATGCTGCTGCCGACCTTACCGGGCAAGCCGATCATCTGGGTGTGACCATCAAAGCGGATATTGTGAAGCAGAAACTTCCCACGAACAATGGTGGTTTCCAGGCCATCCATTTCGGAAAGACGGATGATCGGGTTTATACGCAACTATCTTCTCCGCATCCGATAGACCTTTGCCGCTATCAGGTAGCCAATGGCTATATGGGACGTGTCGGACTCATTAACTCAGGTGGAGAATCTCATGGTGCATCCGACTTGAAAGATGCGGTGATTACTGCGGTTATCAATAAGCGTGCCGGAGGTATGGGATTGATAAGCGGACGCAAAGCATTCCAGAAACCGATGAATGAAGGAGTTGAATTGCTACATGCTATTCAAGATGTTTATTTGGACTCATCGATTACTATTGCCTAAATTCTGAATATAGGGTGTGTCGTTGATGCACCCTATTTTTATCTGTTCAAACTCTCGCAAAAATAAAAGTTTGAATATCTTTCTCTCTTGAAAATACTTTCTATCTTTGCGGGCAATATGGCAAAGTATATATTTTATATATTGTTAGGTCTGTTCCTCTTATCCAAATTTGCGTCTGCCGGCGGAGATGATAAAGGGGAATGCAAGATATCTCATACCATAGATTTACAATATAGTCCCGAATATGAATACAGTGAGCCAAGGGAAGCTATCAAGCAATACAGTAAAGAAAATTGTAACCCGAATTATAGTAATCAGGCAAATGTGGGCCATATAGGAGCATCTGTCTCTCTTTGCGGCACTTCTCCATTCAAACTTTTAAGAACAGAATCTTCCTTCGTCCTCTCTCAAATAGCGAAGGCTGTAAAGACTCTTCTTCCTGAAGAAAAAACGAATTCCTTTCCATTTCATGTAAATCCTGCCAAGGTCTCATATAGGTACTATATCTATTCGTTGAGGCGCATTCTTATTTAGTATTTCTTTCTTTCCGGCTTTGAAGGGATTTCTCTCTCTTCAAGCATACTTTGTGCTTTTCTGTTTGCAGAAATAGAACACGGGAGCAGACAAAATAAACTTAATATATTTACATTTATGAAGAATTCTTTTTTTAGTCAGTTCACACCGAAAGAACCTAAATTCTTTCCATTGCTTAAACAATTGTCCGAGATACTGTGTGCTTCGTCGGCACTGCTTGTCGAAAGCCTGAATCATCACTCACCCGAAGAGCGCGCCGAGTTTTATAAGAAGATAAAAGAAACGGAACGTCAGGGAGACAAGCTCACCCATCTTATCTTTGACGAACTGGGCACTACTTTCATCACTCCTTTCGACCGTGAAGACATCCATGACCTTGCTTCGTGCATTGACGATGTTATAGACGGAATCAACAGCTGTGCCAAGCGTATCGCCATTTACAATCCTCGTCCAATCTCCGAGAGTGGCAAAGAATTGAGCTGCATGATTCAGCAGGAAGCCGACTGTATCTGTAAAGCGATGGACGAGCTTGAGACTTTCCGCAAGAAACCGGCTACATTGCGTGGATACTGTTCCAAACTCCATGACATCGAAAATCAGGCGGACGATATATATGAATTCTTTATCACCAAACTTTTTGAAGAAGAGAAAGATTGTATTGAGCTTATCAAGATCAAAGAGATTATGCACGAATTAGAAAAAACGACCGATGCGGCCGAGCATGTAGGCAAGATACTGAGAAACCTGATAGTGAAATACGCATAAATACAAGACAGAATACATGGAATTATTAGTGATTATCATTGTATTGGCTTTGCTGTTCGATTATATCAACGGCTTTCACGATGCAGCCAATTCAATAGCTACTATTGTTTCGACTAAGGTACTCACTCCTTTTCAAGCGGTGATATGGGCGGCCTTCTTCAACTTTGTGGCATTCTTCATTGCCAAGTATGTGATTGGCGGTTTCGGTATTGCCAATACGGTTTCTAAAACGGTCATTGAAGAGTTCATCTCATTACCCATTATATTGTCCGGAATAATAGCCGCCATTGCCTGGAATTTGTTTACTTGGTGGAAAGGCATTCCTTCCTCTTCTTCGCATACGCTTATCGGCGGGTTTGCGGGGGCTGCGATTATGGCGCATGGTTTTGATGCCATTCAGGTAAGCATTATCCTGAAGATTGCTGCTTTTATCTTCCTGGCTCCGCTGATCGGTATGGTTATCGCTTTCGGATTTACATTGCTGGTACTCAATATCTCCAGGAAAGCACATCCTCATACTGCTGAGGTTTGGTTCAAGAAGTTGCAGCTTGTATCTTCGGCCTTGTTCAGTGTGGGGCATGGTTTGAACGACTCCCAAAAAGTAATGGGTATTATCGCTGCCGCCATGATAGCAGGACATTCCGAAGGCTTGGGCATGGGAATAAACAGCATAAATGATTTGCCGGACTGGGTAGCTTTCTCTTGCTTTACGGCTATCTCGCTGGGTACCATGTCCGGTGGGTGGAAGATTGTAAAAACGATGGGAACCAAGATTACCAAAGTAACCCCGTTGGAAGGAGTGATTGCAGAAACAGCCGGTGCTTTCACCCTGTTCCTGACAGAGTATCTGAAGATTCCCGTAAGTACGACGCACACCATTACGGGAGCTATCATCGGAGTAGGGGCGACGAAACGACTTTCAGCGGTTCGCTGGGGAGTGACAAAAAGCTTGATGACAGCTTGGGTGTTGACCATTCCGGTAAGTGGATTATTGGCGGCGGGGGTGTATATTGTTGTTTCATTTTTGATGTGAGGCTTCAATGGCTATTTTTGCCCACCAATTATGCTTGAGTATAACTCTAAAAGTCCTATCTTTGCAGCCTGAAACTGTAAATTGAATACACTTTGGATTGGCTGTATAGTTTGTTTGTCGAACACTCCGCTTTGCAGGCGGTTGTAGTGCTTTCGTTGATTTCTGCCATCGGCTTGGGGCTGGGGAAAATACATATCTGTGGAATTTCCTTAGGTGTGACGTTCGTGTTTTTTGCCGGTATCATTGCCGGACATTTCGGATTGTCCATAGACCCGCAAATGCTGAATTACGCCGAAAGTTTCGGGTTGGTGATTTTTGTATATGCATTGGGCTTGCAGGTAGGTCCGGGGTTTTTCAGTTCTTTCCGCAGTGGTGGTGTCCGGCTGAACATGCTTGCTGTGGGAGTGGTGCTGATAGGTACGTTGATGACGGTACTCGCCAGTTACGGACTAGGAGTTTCGCTGCCCGATATGGTCGGTATTCTCTGTGGGGCTACCACTAATACTCCCGCACTTGGTGCGGCGCAGCAAACTTTGAAGCAGATGGGCATGGAATCCAATACTCCGGCTTTGGGCTGTGCGGTGGCTTATCCGTTGGGAGTGGTTGGTGTAATCTTGGCCATACTTGCCATTCGTAAAGTGCTGACACGCAAGGAAGATCTCGAACTGAAAGAGAAAGACAATATAAACAAACCCTACATTGCGGCATTCCAAGTACACAATCCCGCCATCTTTAATAAGAGCATTAAAGAAATAGGCGGATTGAACTATCCGAAATTTGTCATCTCCCGTTTGTGGCGCGATGGTAAAGTCACCATTCCTACTTCGGAGAAAGTTATCAAAGAGGGAGACCGCCTTTTGGTTATCACTCCCGAGAAGTATGCGCCTGCATTGACAGTGCTTTTCGGCGAGCAGGAACATACCGACTGGAACAAGGAAGATATAGACTGGAATGCCATAGACAGCCAATTGATCTCGCAACGCATCGTGGTGACCCGTCCCGAACTGAACGGCAAGAAACTGGGCGCCCTCCATCTTCGTAATCATTATGGAATCAATATCAGCCGTGTCTATCGCAGCGGTGTGCAACTGCTGGCTACGGCGGAATTGAGGTTGCAGTTGGGCGACCGTCTGACGGTAATCGGTGAGGCTGCTGCCATACAGAATGTAGAAAAGGTACTGGGCAACGCCATCAAGAGCCTGAAAGAACCGAACTTGGTTGCCGTATTTATCGGCATCATCTTAGGGTTGGCATTGGGGGCTATTCCTATTTCCATTCCCGGAATCAGCGCTCCCGTCAGATTGGGATTGGCAGGAGGCCCCATCATTGTAGGAATCCTTATCGGCACATTCGGCCCACGGATGCACATGGTGACTTATACGACCCGCAGTGCCAATCTGATGCTTCGTGCTTTAGGCTTATCCCTCTACCTGGCTTGTCTGGGGCTGGATGCCGGGGCTCATTTCTTTGATACCGTATTCCGTCCCGAAGGATTGTTATGGATAGGCGCAGGCTTTGCACTGACAGTAGTTCCGGTGCTGATAATGGGTGTCATCGCCTTTAAGTGGATGAAAGAGGACTTCGGAACCACGGCAGGCATGTTGTGTGGAAGCATGGCAAACCCGATGGCGCTGAATTATGCCAACGATACCATCCCGGGCGATAACCCCTCGGTGGCATACGCTACGGTATATCCGCTGTGCATGTTCTTGCGTGTAATTATAGCCCAAGTACTGCTAATGTTCTTATTAAGTTAAGTACTAAACTTCCGATAAATCATAAATCAAAAATCATAAATCATATCATGGGAAATATCACTCCGGAAAGTATAGTCAATGACCTGCGTTACCTGCAACTATTGTCACGCAGTTTTCCTACTATCGCAGATGCCAGTACGGAAATCATTAACCTGGAAGCGATCCTGAATCTGCCGAAAGGCACGGAGCACTTCTTGACGGATATTCACGGCGAATATGAAGCTTTTCAGCATGTACTGAAGAATGCGTCCGGCGCCGTAAAGCGTAAGGTGAACGAGATCTTCGGCCATACCTTGCGCGAGAGTGAGAAGAAGGAGATCTGCACGCTGATCTATTACCCCGAAGAGAAATTGCAACTGATAAAAGAGCGGGAAACGGATTTGGACGACTGGTACTTGATTACCCTGAACCAGTTGGTGAAAGTCTGCCAAAACGTTTCTTCCAAATATACCCGTTCTAAGGTGCGCAAGGCGCTTCCGGCGGAATTCTCGTACATCATTCAGGAATTGCTGCACGAATCGACCATCGAACCCAACAAGCACGCCTATATCAATGTCATTATCAGCACCATTATCACAACGAAACGTGCCGACGACTTTATTGTAGCCATGTGCAACCTCATCCAACGCCTCACGATCGACTCGCTGCATATCGTGGGCGACATCTACGACCGCGGACCGGGAGCGCACATCATCATGGATACCCTGTGCGATTATCATAACTTCGACATCCAGTGGGGCAACCACGACATCTTGTGGATGGGCGCAGCCTCCGGCAACGATGCTTGCATCGCCAACGTCATCCGCATGTCTATGCGCTATGCCAACCTGGCGACTTTGGAAGACGGCTATGGCATCAACCTCCTGCCGCTTGCCACCTTTGCCATGGATACCTATGCCGACGATCCTTGCACCCTCTTTGCACCGAAGATGAACTTTGCCGATTCGGAATACAACGACAAGACCCTGCGACTGATAACGCAGATGCACAAGGCAATCACCGTTATCCAGCTCAAGTTGGAGGCGGAGATTATCAGCCGCCGTCCGGAATTCGGCATGGAGAACCGCAAGCTGCTGCATAAGATTGACTTTGAGCGTGGTGTGTTTGTGTACGAAGGCAAGGAGTACCCGCTACGCGATGCCAACTTCCCCACCATCGACCCCGCCGACCCGTATCGCCTTTCGGACGAAGAACGGGAATTGGTGCACCGCATTCATACCTCTTTCATGAACAGTGAGAAGATGAAAAAGCACATGCGCTGCCTGTTCACTTACGGAGGCATGTATCTGGTTTGCAACAGCAACCTGCTCTTTCATGCGTCCGTGCCTTTGAATGAAGACGGCAGTTTCAAGCATGTCCGTATCGGCAAGAAGGAGTACTGGGGACATAAGCTTTTGCAAAAGACCGACCAACTGATACGTACCGCTTATTTCGACGAAGACGGTTCTGCCGAGAAACAATTTGCCCTCGACTATGTGTGGTACATGTGGTGCGGACCCGATGCGCCTTCTTTCGACAAAGACAAAATGGCTACCTTCGAACGCTATTTCATTGCGGACAAGAGTCTGCATAAAGAAACCAAAGGTTACTATTACTCCCTGCGCAACGAAGCGGAAGTGTGTGACCGCATCCTCACTGAGTTCGGCGTGGAGCCGGGGCCTCATTCGCATATCATCAACGGTCACGTCCCCGTGAAGACCATCAAAGGAGAACGCCCCATCAAGGCCAACGGTAAGCTGCTGGTGATAGACGGCGGTTTCTCAAAAGCCTATCAGCCCGAAACGGGGATTGCCGGTTACACGCTGGTCTATCATTCGCATGGTTTGCAGTTGGTGCAGCATGAACCCTTTCAAAGTAGCCAGAAGGCGATAGAGGAGGGGCAGGATATCAAATCCACCACTTTCGTTATCGAATTCAATTCGCAGCGTATGATGGTGAAAGACACGGATAAAGGTGCTGTGCTCGTCACTCAGATAGAAGATTTGAAGAAGTTGCTGGTGGCTTATCGAACGGGATTTATTAAGGAGAAACAATAAATATTTTTGGAAGAAGGGCACATGTTATAAAGCAAAATGCCTGCTTTATTCAGGTAGATTGCCTGCTTTATCGAACTAAAAAGCCTGCTGTTATAAACTTCACCCCCCCGGCATTTGCTACTGAAAACTCAGGGAATTCAGTAGCAAATGCCGGGGGGTGAAGCTGTAAATGCCAGCTGATTTGGTTCTCAATGCCAGCCGTTTTAATCAGCAATTAGTATTTAAACAACACCACTCCTCCTTCGACAATCATCCCTTTGTCGTAAGTAGCCCCTTTGGTATAATAGCGGCTGCCGCCGTAACCTCCTGTAACGAAAACGCCCAAAGCCTCATTGAGCCGATATTCCAGATTGACACGAGCTTGTAAGGCATACAGGCGTGCAGGAATGCCATAATCTTTGTTCTTGAAAGTCTCTATATGCTGATACCCCAAATCTCCACTGATAAACAACTGTTTGTAGAGCGGCAACTCAATACCCGCACGATAAAACAGCGCAGCCGAGAACTTATCACCAAAATCCAGGTAATGCGTACCCCCTCCAAGAATCGTATAGAGCCTGTTGTTCTTAAAGCGCGCGCCTACGTTCAGTTTAGTAGCGTTTCCGCCGAAAACCATCATTTGCACTTTCGTATGCGGGTTGGCATTGACCAGTCCTAACTGGAAACCATCCAAACTTTCTTTGTAATAATTGAATAAACCTATCTGAAGACCTTTAGCGTGCGTAGCTATATTGGCAGGGGATAGTTGCACGCCCCTGGCTGTACCACCTACCACATTGCCCAAACCTGAGATTTGAATACCGTACATATCCTCCCCTGTGATGTTGGTCAGACCGGAAAGTTGTACCCCTTTCAAGTCTTTTCCGACCACGCTCATCAACCCCGAAGAAGCAAGCCCTCTAAAGCTGCCGCCTGAGATATTGGCAAGTCCGGCAAAGTGTACACCGGAGGAGTTATCCCCACTGATGTTCATCAATCCGCCTAAGATGAGTCCCTGCGTATTATTTCCGCTGATATTAGTCAAACCTGAGAGCATGGCACCCCGGGCATCGTTTCCGCTAATACCCACCAGTCCCGATACCGATAGCCCGGTGAGATTGTTTCCGTTTATATTGCTGATACCTGCCACCTGAACGCCGCGCATACTTCCGCCTACCATATTGGAGATGCCCGCCAGTTGTACCCCGTTTGCATCTCTGCCCACAACAGCACTGAGTATATTGATGCCCAAACCATCCAAGCGGTTCATGGCAGAGAAGGCTCCCAAATTGAAAATCGTGCTTCCTACGGTGTCAGTCTTTTGGGTAGAGATGTTCTTCCAAATGGAAAGATTGACTCCTGCCGGGCCGTGATCGGTTCGGGGAGAACGATGTTTGGAACCGGCGGCAGGCTTTATTTCGTCCGGCCAAGGTGCCGGTTGGCGGGTAGCGCGTAAGAGGGGGCGTTGAGCGTCTACCGAGCGGAGGTAATCACCTAGTTTCTGTGAGAGCAACCGTACGATTTCCGGTTCCTCCTGAGCCCTGTCATGCTTTTCGCTGATATCGGCAGCGATATTGAACAGTTCACGCTTGCCGTCACCAAAATAATAGATCAGTTTCCAGTTGCCGGAACGAATGGAGCAGGTTGCTCCGATACCGGGACCGGAGGGCCCCCAACTATTGGGATAATGCCAGTAGATATCCCGATTTTGCATTTCGCTCTTCTCGGTGAGCAGAGGCATGAAGCTGATGCCATCCCGTTGCTGTACGGTTTCGTAATGATCTACACCGGCCATTTCGAGAATGGTGGGGAAGAAATCTTCTATCATCACATAGTGGTCGCAGGTAGTATTGGGCTTTACAACTCCCGGCCAGCGAACAATCATTGGCTCGCGCACACCACCCTCATAGGCCGAACCTTTTCCACTGTTGAGCGGGTAGTTTTGCGTATGCAGTTGCCCCGCGCGGGTGTGGGCTGCAAGACCACCATTGTCTGACATGAAAAGAAGGATTGTATTGTCCGTCAGATGATTTTCGTCCAAATAATCCATCAGGTCTCCCAAACTCTTATCCATGCCTTCGATAAGCGTGGCATAAGCAGCTTCTACCGGGGGCAGACCCTTGTCCAGATATTTCTGATAGAAACGCATATCGGGCTGTATAGGCGTATGGATGGCATAATGTGCCATATACAAGAAAAAAGGCTTGTCTATCTGCCGTGCATCGTCCAGTGCTTTCTTGGCTTCCAGCGTGAGGGCTTCGCTCAAGAAAGTGTCTGTGCCGTGATATTGTTCCAAGCCGGGAACAGCAGCTAACGGACTTTTGCCATCGTACCTGTTGCCATAATTTTCTTCTCCCAAATAGCTGGCGGGTGAACCGGCAGCATGTCCGGCAATATTCACGTCGAATCCCATTTTCAGAGGATCGGCTCCCGGAGTGCCTTCGGCACCGAAATGGGCTTTTCCGCAGTGGATGGTGTGGTAGTTGTTGTCTTTGAGCAATTGTGCCAGAGAGGTTACCTGCGTAGTTCGTTCAACACCCGCTTCTTGGCAGATACCGTTTACATTCCATTCGGGATAAATCAGAAGGGAGTCCGGTTGTTCGTGCGTGGTGTTTTTGCGCAGGGTCCAACTTGTCACCCGGTGTCGGGCAGCATTCATTCCCGTAAAGAGGCTGACGCGTGTAGGCGAACTGATACTACAGGCATAGGCTTGCGTAAACATCTTGCCCTGTGTAGCCATGCGCTCCATATTGGGGGTATGATAGGTATCATTATACCGGGTGCGTTGCGTCCAGAAAGGTAGGGAGGTATCTTGCCATCCCATGTCGTCCACCAGGAATAGAATGATATTGGGCTGTTTTTCTCCGTGTGCAGTTGCACTATGAGCTTCCGCCGCCATCCCGCCTATAGGCAGCATGGCGGTAGCTAATAATATTTCGCTTTTCATTTAGATACAATAGTAGGTTAGTATGAAATTCGGTTATCCTTTCGCCTCTTGATATAAGAAGCGTTTGATAGATTTCTTCGGTGTCTTCTCAAACTCTTCGGGATAGATCTTCATCTTGAATATCTGGCTGTATGCGGGAAGTTCGGTGTTTAAGGCAACACGGTTTTCTTCCATCAGGCGTTCGATATCGTCATTGTTCAGTCCGTGGGCAAAAGCTTCGTCAAAGTCGGGGTAAACCAGACCGACCAGTCTTTCGTTCTGCTGTACAATGATACTTTCGGCTACATACGGCATATTGTTCAACTTATCCTCTATCTCTTCGGGGTAGATGTTTTGTCCGCTTGGGCCGAGAAGCATGTTCTTGCTGCGTCCTTTGATGGTTACATTCCCTTCGGCATCCATCAGGGCAAGGTCGCCGGTATGCAACCAACCGTCTGCATCGAGTACCTCGCGTGTGGCTTCATCGTTCTTATAATAACCCAGCATCACATTGGCACCGCGGCAAACAATCTCTCCCGGAATATTTTCAGGATCGGGTGAGAGGATTTTTACCTCCATACGCGGCACGGCTTTTCCGCAAGAACCGGGCTTGAAGCGTGTCCAGTCTTCATAACAGATGATAGGCCCGCATTCCGTCATTCCATATCCCACGGTATAGGGGAAATCTATCATTTGCAGGAATTGTTCTACCTCCTGGTTGAAGGCAGCACCACCTACCACCACTTCGGCAAAGTTGCCGCCAAAGGCATTGACTACTTGCTCGCGAACCGTCGCTTTTATTTTATCATTGATAAAAGGCACTTTCAAGAGCAACTTCATGGTAGGAGTTTCGAGCTTGGGCAGTACGTTTTTCTTAATAATCTTTTCGATGATGAGGGGGACGGCGATAACCAAGTTGGGCTTCACCTCGGCAAATGCCTGGAAGATGATCTTCGGACTGGGCATGCGGGTGAGGTAGTAGATGTGGCAGCCGGCCGCAAATTCATAAAGGAACTCGAATGCCAATCCATACATGTGAGCCATCGGTAACATGGAGACGAGCTTGTCGCCGGCATTCAGCGTCAGTACCTCGAAGGCAAACTTGGTATTCGACCAAAGGCTGCGGTAGGGCAGCATCACGCCTTTCGAGTAGCTGGTAGTGCCCGAAGTATAATTGATAACCGCCAGTTCTTCGGGCTGGTCTCTGTGATAAGAAACGTGCTCCTTGCGGAAGTTCTTGGGGTATTTCTTTCCGAACATCTCGTTGAGGTGGTCGCGCGCATAATCCAGCTTTTCGGTGCGGGATACGATGATGGAGAAGTCGGTCATCAGCATAATGCCTTCTAATAACGGCATGGCGTTTTCATTGAGATTCTCCCAAACCATGTCACCCACAAACAGAAGTTTGGCCTCGGAATGGTTGACGATGTTATGAATGTTATCCGCCTTGAATTCGTGCAAGATGGGCACTATCACAGCTCCATACGTTACTACGGCAAGAAACGTTACTCCCCAGTGCGAACTGTTGCGGCCGCAGACAGCAATCTTATCGCCTTTCTTTATACCGCTTGCTTCAAAAATGATATGTAGCTTTTCTATCTTGCGGGCTACATCTTTATATTGAAGGGTAGCTCCTTTATAATCGGTCAGGGCATCTAAATCCCAGTTTGTTTTAATACTGTTTTCTATATAGGCGATAAAACTTTGTTCCATGATATTGCACATTTAGTTGAAATTTGTGCAAATATAAGAGTTTCTATAAAGAAAGCAAACTTTTAAACAGAAAATAGTCTGATGAAAGTTCTTTTCTAAAACTCAACCGTAACGCCCAGCGTAGGAAGCACTGTTCCGCTTTCTTGTTTCAGGTACTTCATTTTGTAGCGTTGTTCGCCGACGGGAGCCGAAGGATTCTCGATAGTTCCCGTGCTCATAATCACATCCGCTTGCTTGAGTTTGTTGCCGGTAATGTTTTGTATATCGAGGTAGATACCTACCATGCAACGACGGAAGTAGAAAGACTTATCCACACGCAAGTCCAGTTGGGCGAAGTTGGGAAGTCGTTCGGTGTTGTAGCGGGAGTAGTCATAATAGGGTTGACCTTTGGCATCCCACGCTTCTACCAATGAGGACTTCTCTACATCGTACGGGGTGTAAGGAGCTCCGCCGATATAACTTACTTTGCCGCCTATGCTCCATCGGCGAGGCAGGTTGTAAGTACCGCTCATGTTAAGGATAAAACGGTTGTCCCATGCCGACGAAATATATTCGGCTTCCGAACGGTTGCGGTATTCGCTGCGGAACAGGGTAAGGGAAGACACGAGGTTGAATCGGCCCGATGCCTGCCAACGGAACATGGTTTCCAAACCGTATGCCCGGCCGTTGGCGGTGGAAGCGAGTGCTTCGTTACCTACCACACCGTAGTCATTGCCCTTGCATGCCAGCGGGATATTATCTTGCAAAGAGAGCGGAATCCGGCTGTAACGCTTGAAGAAGCCTTCGGCTGATATCATGAAACGGTCTTGAAAATGCCAATCCAGGCCGATACTGCTTTCGAGCACCTGCATGTATTTCAAGTGCTTGTTGAGGTAGACACCTTCATTGTCTTTATAGCCTAAAGCGGTGTAGGGAGGCAACTGATGGTATAATCCCGCGTTTCCGCTTAACGTCCATTGTTCGGTAAGTTTGTAGGAAGCGGAGAGGCGGGGAGATAGTTGCTTCCAAGGTTGTTTCATTTCGCTGTTATACGTATTGCCGTCCATGCGTATGCCGGCAGAGAGTGCCAGGCGTTTGTCGGCAGTGGTATAATCGGAAGAGAAGAAAGCGCCCCAACTGAAAATGTTGAGAGAGGTTTCGTAAACGGATAGTATACCCGAATTGCCGAAAATCTTCTGACGGGAGTTGTTACTGTAAATAGAATTGTTCAACTCTCCACCTTCACGCAATGTCCATTGTCCGAGATTGGTCTGGTTTTCGAAGCGCAAGGTTGTTTTCTGTTCTACCGAACGGAGGCGCAACGTCAGGTTGTCTTCCGAAGAGTCGTCGTTGTTGCGGTACTTGATGTTACGGTTATTCAGATAGTTGTGGCTGAGGATGAGGGATTGCACATGCTTGCCGCTGTAATGCCGATAAGATGCTCCCAGGGTAAAGGTCTCCTGATTGATGGTGGGCAGGTAACTGAGCAGGTATTCTGCTTCTTCTCCTTTCTCGCTGGTGTTCAGTTTCATCTTGTCGATACCCACCAAGCCGAGCAGCGTCAGTTCGTCGTGTTCGGAAAACTTGGTTTTCACTTTGAATTGTCCGTCTATGAAATTGGGCAGGAAGGGGAGTCCCAGGGCTTTGAATAAGAGTTGCAGGTAAGACTGGCGGGCGGAGAAAAGGTACGTGGTGCGATCGCTTAGGTGCCCCGTTCCGCTTAATGAAACTTCGGAAGCGCCGATGGTGGCTTTGAACGCTTGTTTGTCGGGATTACCGTCTTTCAGCCGGAAGTCGAGCACGGAACTCAGTGCGCCGGAACGGTTGGCGGGGAAAGCGCCTGTATAGAAGGTGATTTCGCGGATTAAGTCGGCGTTGACAATGCTCACCGGGCCGCCCGAAGCGCCTTGCGTGGCAAAGTGGTTGATGTTGGGTATCTCGATGCCATCCATGTAGAAACGATTCTCCGAAGGTGAACCACCGCGCACGATCAAGTCGTTGCGATAGCCGATAGGGGAGAAAGAAACGCCGGGATAGGAGCGGACGATACGCGAAACATCGCGGTTGGCTCCCGGACTTTTTTCTATTTCCTGCAAGCCGATGATGCGCATGCTTACCGGACTTTCCAGACTGCGCCGGAAAGGGGAGGGCATCACCACCACCGTTGAAAGCATATTGGCATCTTCCTCCATCTCTATCTCAATGGACGGAGTGGAGGCAGACACAATGTATTCGGCGGTGGAAACTGTGCGATAGCCTATGCAAGAGGCTTCAAAACGGTAAATGCCCGGAGGTACTTGTTCTATACGAAATACACCCAGCGAATCGGTAGATGCG
This sequence comes from Bacteroidota bacterium, assembly GCA_023458215.1. The sequence goes on along the minus strand of JAEXAJ010000027.1, from coordinate 15,827 downwards.
CCTTTCCCGGGGATGCCCGTTACAAATACATTGGCATAGGCCACCGGACGGCGGGATTGCTTGTCGATTACTTTTCCATGAACGGGATAGGTTACATTGGCTGCCATCGTGGTAAGATTTCCACAGAGCAGCAGTGCTAACAATAGCAGCAGGCGTATCATACTTAATCGCTTATTATTTCTTTAAATACCAGTCATACATCCGTTGTACCCCTTCTTCAATTTCCACTTTGTGGTGCCAGCCCAGGGAGTGAAGTTTGGAAGGATCGGTCAACTTGCGCAGGGTACCGTCGGGTTTGGTACTGTCGAAGGTCAGTTTGCCTTGATAACCCACGGTGGCTACGATTCGTTCGGCAAGTTGGCGGATGGTGATTTCCTTGCCTGTGCCGATGTTGATGTGGCAGTTGCGGATGTCTTTATCGCCTTGTTTGTAGGTATCTTTGAAGTCTACCTGTTCCATGACGAAGACGCTGGCGTCTGCCATCTCTTCGCTCCAAAGGAACTCACGCAGCGGGGTGCCGGTGCCCCATAGCTTTACTTCTTCCGGACTGATGCCGTATTTGTCGAGGATAGCCAGAATATCTTCCCGGCTGCTGTCTCCGTTGATACCTTCTACGGGGCGGAGATTCATGTCCCGGCGTATGGCATCCCAGTCATTCTGCTTCAGGCAATGGGCGAGATGTATCTTGCGGATCATGGCGGGGAGGACGTGGCTGCGCTCCAAGTCGAAGTTGTCGTTAGGTCCGTAAAGATTGGTGGGCATCACGGCGATGTAATTTGTACCGTATTGCAGGTTGAAGCTTTCGCACATTTTCAGTCCGGCAATCTTGGCGATGGCGTATGGCTCGTTGGTGTACTCCAGCGGAGAGGTGAGCAGGGCATCTTCTTTCATCGGTTGCTCGGCATCACGGGGATAGATGCAGGTGCTTCCCAAGAAAAGAAGTTTCTTCACGTTGTGGCGGAAACTTTCACCGATGATGTTGTGCTGAATTTGCAGGTTCTTGTAGATAAAGTCGGCACGGTAGATGCTGTTCGCCATGATACCGCCCACGAAGGCGGCGGCAAGGAAAACGTATTCCGGTTGCTCTTCATCGAAGAATTGGCGGACAGCTACTCCATCGAGCAGGTCGAGTTCTTTGTGGCTTTTGCCTACAAGGTTGGTGTAGCCTTTCTCTTGCAGGTTTTTCCAGATGGCAGAGCCTACCAGTCCGCGATGGCCTGCGATGTATATTTTAGCGTTTTTGTCTAACATAACAATCAAAATTTATTTCTAATCTTCTTTACTTCTCAGGTGCAACTTCTTCACGAACTTCATGTCGTGTGCCGCCATGATACGTACGAGTTCCTCAAAACTGGTTTGGCGTGGGTTCCATCCCAACAATGTTTTGGCTTTCGTGGGGTCTCCCAAGAGTTGTTCCACTTCTGCCGGGCGGAAATACTTAGGATCAACCTCTACAATTGCTTTTCCGGTCTTCACGTCGATACCTTTTTCATCTACGCCTTCGCCTTCCCAACGCAGTTCGATGCCCACTTCACGGAAAGCGAGCGTGGCAAACTCACGAACGGTATGCATCTCTCCGGTAGCGATTACAAAATCTTCCGGAGTGTCGTGTTGCAGGATGAGCCACATGCATTCCACGTAATCCTTGGCATATCCCCAGTCGCGCAGTGAGTCGAGGTTACCCAAGTATAATTTGTCTTGAAAACCTTGTGCGATACGGGCGGCGGCAAGGGTTATCTTACGGGTTACGAAAGTCTCGCCACGGCGTTCGCTCTCGTGGTTGAACAGAATGCCGTTTACGGCAAACATGCCGTAGCTTTCGCGATAGTTCTTGGTGATCCAAAAACCGTATTGTTTGGCTACACCGTACGGGCTGCGAGGATAGAACGGAGTCGTTTCCTTTTGAGGAACTTCCTGCACCTTGCCGAAAAGTTCGGAAGTCGATGCCTGGTATATCTTCGTCTTCTTCTCCATTCCCAGAATGCGCACAGCTTCGAGCATGCGCAACGTACCTACGGCATCGGTTTCGGCAGTGTATTCGGGCACATCGAAGGATACTTTTACATGGCTCTGTGCGGCGAGATTGTAAATCTCATCCGGTTGCACTTGTTGAATGATGCGGATGAGGGAAGAGGAATCCGTCATATCGCCATAGTGCAGGTTGATGTGGCGACTTTGCTTCATGTCCCGCACCCACTCGTCAAAATAGAGATGTTCTATGCGGCCTGTATTGAAAGAGGAGGAACGGCGTAAGATACCGTGTACCTCATATCCTTTTTGTAAAAGGAATTCGGCAAGGAACGAACCGTCCTGCCCGGTAATTCCGGAGATAAGAGCTTTCTTCATTCTGAATTAATTTTGTTTCTGTTTTTTGAAAGGGACAAAATTCGTCATTTTTTGTGAGATGACAAAACTTATATAGTTATTAGTGATTAGTGGTTAGTGATTAGCCGGACGAACCTGTTTCTTCCCCAGTATCTTGTCTATCACCAACGCAATAGCTCCGTCACCCGTCACGTTGCAGGCTGTTCCGAAACTATCCATCGCAATGTAGAGTGCAATCATCAGCGCTTGTGCCGATTCATCGAATCCCAGCATGGATTGTAGAATCCCCAATGCTGCCATAATAGCCCCACCCGGTACACCCGGAGCGGCCACCATCGTAATGCCAAGCATAAAGATAAATCCTGCAAATAGCGAGAAATCGTGCGGCATGCCCTGCATAATCATCAATGCCAACGCACAAGCAACAATCTTCAATGTACTTCCCGACAAGTGAATGGTAGCGCACAGCGGAATAACAAACCCGGCGATATCGGCAGAAACCCCATTCTTCTTGGTCTGTTCCAAAGTAACGGGAATGGTTGCCGCCGATGATTGGGTACCCAATGCCGTAAAATATGCCGGCAACATCCGTCCTAAAAGCTTGAAAGGATTTTTGTGCACGAATAATGCCGCGATGCTATATTGAAATATCAACAAGAAAATATGCAGCAGGAAGATAACCCCGATAATCTTAATAAATACCATTAATATACCGAATACCTGACCGGAATGTGTCATGTTGAGAAAAATGCCGAAAATATATATCGGCAGTAAAGGAAGTATTACGGCACTAATCATGCGGACAATAATCTCTTGAAAATCCCGTGCTACATTCTTTAGTGCGTCGCTTTTAATATATGCCAGCCCAAGCCCCAGGGTGAAAGCCAGCACAAGTGCAGACATCACATTCATTAAAGAAGGTATCGCTACCGAAAAATAAGGCAAAATGCCCTGCGCTTCACTCACTTCTTCGAGAGGTACTCCGGGAGTGATGAGCGAAGGAAATACAGTCATGCCTGTAAAATAAGATAGAAATCCTGAAAAGAGCGTAGCGCCGTATGCTATGAGCGCCGTAACCAAAAGCATTTTTCCTGCCCCTTTGCCGATATCAGCAATCGCAATGGTCACTAATCCCAAGATAATGAGAGGTATGGAAAAGTTCAGGAATTCACTGAATATGCTGTTGAAAGTTACAAACAGACGTACCAGCGGAGCAGGGAGAAAGTTTCCGAAAAGAATGCCCAAGAGGATGGCGATAATAATACGCGGCAATAAACCGACATGGATCTTTTTCATAAGCTTTAAGATTACACTTTAGTGTGATTGATCTATCGATTGCAAAAGTAATATTTTATTTTCGAAATTCATACGAACAAATGATATGAGCATTTTGTTTCATAACAAAGACAAAATTTACAAGTATATGGAGAATTTAAATAAAACAGACATTGGACTTATCGGACTGGCTGTGATGGGAGAGAACCTTGCACTCAATATGGCAGATAAAGGATGGAAGGTTTCAGTGTACAATCGCACGGTGCCGGGAGTGGAAGAAGGAGTAGTGGAACGTTTCATTAACGGCCGTGCCAAAGGAAAGAGTATTGAAGGCTTTACAGACATAGCCGATTTTGTGGCTTCTATTGCTGCTCCGCGTAAAATAATGATGATGGTTCGTGCCGGCAGTGCGGTAGACGAACTGATGGAACAATTATTCCCCCTTTTGTCAGAAGGCGATATTCTGATAGACGGTGGTAACTCTAACTACGAAGATACCAACCGCCGGGTGGTGCTTGCCGAAAAGAAAGGTTTCCGTTTCGTGGGTGCCGGTGTTTCGGGTGGGGAAGAAGGAGCGTTGAACGGCGCTTCTATTATGCCGGGTGGCTCCGTAAGCGCTTGGGAAGAAGTAAAACCCATCCTGCAAAGTATTGCTGCGAAAGCTTCGGACGATACGCCTTGTTGTCAATGGATAGGACCTGCCGGTTCCGGACATTTCGTCAAGATGATACACAATGGCATTGAGTATGGCGACATGCAGTTGATAGCCGAGGCCTATTGGGTGATGAAGCGACTGCTCGACCTGAACAATGAGCAGATGGCTCAGGTTTTTTCTTATTGGAACGAAGGCAAATTGCGTAGCTACCTGATTGAAATCACTGCCAATATCTTACGTCATAAAGATAAGACCGGAGATTACCTGATAGATAGAATACTCGATACGGCAGGGCAGAAAGGTACCGGCAAATGGTCGGTTATCAATGCCATGGAGCTGGGTATGCCGTTGGGACTGATTGCTACGGCAGTGTTCGAACGCAGCCTTTCAGCACAAAAGACTTTGCGTGAAACTGCTTCCAAGCAATTTGTAAGACATCGTTCGCAAGTGCTATATAACAAACCGGAAATGGTAGAAGATATCTATTCGGCATTGTACGCCTCCAAACTCGTATCCTACGCACAAGGCTTTGCCGTCTTGCAGCGTGCTTCCGAAGCTTTCGGCTGGAACCTCGATTTGGCTTCCATCGCCCGCATGTGGCGCGGAGGCTGCATTATCCGCAGTATCTTCTTGAATGATATTGCGGCTGCATTTGAGGCTAATGAGAAGCCAAAGCATCTTTTATTAGCCCCTTATTTTAAAGCAGAGATGCAACAATTGCTCCCCGGCTGGAAGCAACTGGTAGCCCAAGCTATGAAAGAAGAACTTCCTGTTCCTGCTTTCTCTTCTGCGTTGAATTATTTCTATTCGCTCATGTCGGCACAGTTGCCTGCTAATATGATTCAGGCACAACGCGATTATTTCGGTGCACACACCTTTGAAAGAGTAGATGAGCTTCGCGGACAATTCTTCCATGAAAACTGGACCGGGCATGGGGGCGATACAAAATCGGGTAGTTATAATGTGTAAAGCCTGAACGAATATGAATAAATTTGTAATGATAATATTTGGTGCATCGGGCGATTTGACTAAACGCAAATTGATGCCGGCACTGTATACTCTCTATACTGACGGACGCTTGCCGGAAGGCTTTTCCATCTTAGGAATAGGGCGTACCGACTATACGGATAGCCATTATCAAGAGTATATATATAATGAGTTAATTAAATATGTGGCGATAAAGGAACAGATGGAGGAGAAGATGAAGGACTTTTGCAGTCATTTGTCCTATCTTACTTTAGACCCCGCCGAAGCCGAAGGATATGATAGGCTCGATAAACGCTTGCAGGAACTGACCGGTGAAAGCAAACCGGATAATCTGTTGTTCTATCTCGCTACTCCTCCTTCTTTGTACGGAGTGATTCCGCTTCATCTGAAAGCTGCCCGTCTGAATCGTCCCCAATCACGTATTGTTGTGGAGAAACCATTCGGGTATGATCTGGAGTCTGCAAAGAGGCTTAATAAGATTTATGCTTCTGTTTTTAAAGAACATCAGATTTACCGTATCGATCATTTCTTGGGCAAAGAAACTGCGCAAAATATTCTGGCTTTTCGTTTTGCCAATGGTATATTTGAACCCTTGTGGAATCGCAACTATATAGATTATGTAGAAATTACTGCGGTCGAGAATTTGGGGATTGAGCAACGTGGCGGCTTCTACGATGGTACGGGTGCACTACGTGATATGGTTCAGAATCACTTGATACAGCTTGTGGCTCTTACCGCGCTGGAACCTCCTGCCGTCTTTAACGCAGATAATTTCAGAAACGAAGTGGTGAAAGTATATGAGTCGCTTGCTCCCTTGACCGAAGAAGACCTGAATGAGCATATCGTTCGTGGACAATATACCGCTTCGGGCAAGAAACCGGGTTACCGGGAAGAGAAGAATATACCGCCCGACTCCCGTACGGAGACTTATATTGCCATGAAAATCGGCATCAATAACTGGCGGTGGAATGGAGTTCCTTTCTACATTCGTACAGGAAAGCAGATGCCGACAAAGGTTACAGAGATTGTGGTTCATTTTCGTGAAACCCCACATCAAATGTTCCGTTGCGAAGGTGGACATTGCCCGCGTGCCAATAAACTGATACTGCGGCTACAACCTAACGAAGGTATCGTGCTGAAGTTCGGCATGAAAGTCCCTGGACCGGGGTTTGATGTCAAACAAGTAATGATGGACTTCAGTTATGATAAGTTGGGAGGTTTGCCTACGGGTGATGCTTATGCCCGCTTGATTGAAGACTGTATTCAAGGAGATCCTACCCTCTTTACCCGTAGTGATGCTGTAGAAGCTTCCTGGCGTTTCTTCGATCCGGTGCTGAAATACTGGAAAGAACATCCGGATGCTCCGTTGTACGGTTATCCTGTAGGTACTTGGGGCCCCTTAGAAAGTGAGGCTATGATGCACGAACATGGTGCTGATTGGACTAATCCATGCAAGAATTTAACAAACACAGACGAATATTGCGAGTTATGAAAAGTTATGTTTACAGTACGGCTACCGAAACGGCACATGCACTAATCAAGCATTTGATTGCCATGATGGCGCGTGAGCCGGAAAAGATTTTTTATTTTGCGTTTAGTGGTGGAACTACCCCTTCACTAATGTTTGATATATGGGCGCATGAATATAAAAAAATCACACCTTGGCGACGAATGCGTATTTATTGGGTGGATGAACGATGTGTGCCTCCCGACGATTCGGATAGTAATTATGGCACTATGCGTCGTCTGTTGCTGGATGAAGTAAGAATGCCCGATGAATATATTTATCCTATCTTTGGAAATTATCCGCCGGAGAGTGAGGCAAAGCGTTACTCAGCATTGGTCAATCGTACCGTACCTCTTTGGCGCGGCTTTCCAACTTTTGATGCTGTTTTGCTCGGTGCCGGAGATGACGGTCATACCTCTTCCATCTTTCCGGGACAAGAGTATCTGTTATCGTCTTTCCAGCCTTACGAAGTGAGCACGAATCCTTATAATGGACAATTGCGTATTGCTATGACAGGTTGCTTGCTGTTTGCCGCCAAAAGGGTGATCTTTTTTATTACCGGAAAGAGCAAAGCGGAAGTGGTTCACGACATTCTCGACTCGGGTGATACAGGGCCGGCAGCTTATGTAGCACACCATGCCGAGAATGTCGAATTGTATATGGATGTTCTGGCTGAGCAGAAAGGGGAGGCTATTTAGATGTTCCGCTTTCTAAAATGCTCACGATGGAGAACAAAGTAAAACAAATACCTCCCAAACCTGCAAGTACACGTGCCGGTACGAAGTAAACATCTTGTAGCGTTGCCATCTCGAACAAGAAGGAAGAGAGGAATAAACACATCAGTGCTGTCAAAACCGGAATAAGCGGTATTCGGCTGGCTAGTACAAAGGTGTTTCGCCAAATAGCTGCCAGCAGGATTACTTTACTGGAAATGCTATAACATACTAATCCCAAACCTATCATGATATATCCGGTAGATGATAGGGCGGGGTTACTGTTTGTTAAGACTAAAAGTCCCCATACTATACTAATACTACCCATTATCAAGACCAGGGCAGGCCACAATTTCCTTTCGGCTTTCATGTAGTTGTTGCGTATCTGCCGGCCGATAGTTGCCACCAATGCCACCAAACTACTGCAAATACAGGCAAGTCCCGCCATTACATGTCCTGCTACAAAATAAGCATTGTGCTTGTCACTCTGAGACAGTAACCAAAAGGTCCATACCCATGCAGCTAATGCGATAATGGTTACAATTGCTATCAGGATACTTCCTTGCGTTGCAGTGAAAGCTTTGTCCGGCATGTCATGGTCATTCTTTTTAGAATTGGCGGGAATGAGGGTAAAGCGCGTAGATGCAGTAGCTGTAGTAGCTACGCAGGCTGTGATAAAACCTACGCCGCAAATAACATGACCGGCTACGAAATGGCTTGCATTTGTTGCACTACTCATGTATTCCCAACCGCAAATGAAGGTTATAATTGCAGCCAGATAGCCAATAATCGGCAAGGCATATTTGGCAACCGGATTGTATGTATTGATAATTTGCCTGATGATTGTTGCAGCCGTAGCAAATAGGGCTATACAAATCATCCCTAATGAAAAGACTACCGGACCGGCAACATACTTAGCTGAGTCCGTTCCTTCATGGAGTATAAAGGCTCCGTAACCAAAGCAAAACAGGGCCATCAACAAGGGTATGGCCCGGAAAAGAACACTGATACCGTAATTCATAACTGTTATTTTTAGAATTTCCTCTTTAACAGCATGTGGGGTAGTTTGTTTTTCCTTTTAATATTTATTTATGGCTGATAACAATCGGCTTTTATCAGGGGGCCAGTCTTTCTTTTTGCCACTTACCATCTTCCTCAAGAGTGTACAGGAAACGGTCGTGCAGTCTGCTTTCACGTCCTTGCCAAAACTCAAAGCGAGTAGGAGCGACTGCAAATCCTCCCCAGTTATCAGGACGTTGGATGGTTTGCCCTGCCCATTTGGCAGCTTCGAAAGCAAAGGCGCGCATTATCTCCATACGGCTATTGATGACATGACTTTGTGGTGAAATTCTAGCTCCGATCTTACTTTTGTAGGGTCTGGTTGCAAAGTAAGCATCGGACTCTTCCGGAGGACATCTTTCTGCTTTTCCTTCGATATGTATCTGTCTTTCCAGCTTATGCCATACGAAAGATAAAGAAATATAGGGATTACCTGCCAGTTGTTGACCTTTGCGGCTTTCGTAGTTGGTGAAGAAAATAAAATGTTCATTTTCCACTCCTTTCAGCAATACGGTTCGTGTGGAAGGATGGCCATCCGCCGAAACGGTAGCTACTATCATGGCCGTAGGTTCTTCTTCACCGCTATGTAGCGCATCGTCCAGCCAATGTTTAAATTGCTCAAAAGGATTATTGCTAAGATTGTCCGGAGACAATTTACTTTTCTTGTATTCTCTTCTTATATCAGAAATTTGTGTTTCCATCTAGTGCGAGTTTATTTGAATCAAAAAATACTTTTCTTTTAATAACCGTTTACGGGGTAAAAAGTTTTATCAGAATCCGTAAGCACAATGAACTCCTAGCATGAAATGCGTGTCATGTCTGCTCCATGAATAATCGAGGGCTGGTCCTAAATGAAAATGTTCTAAATGTATTAAATCGTAGCTTAGCTCAAAATGAGTAGAGAATTGAGCTTTACTGTTATGTTCGTGCCCGTCTTCATGGTCTGCCTCATGCTTGTGTTTGAAGAACGTAATACCTGGCATTACGGCTAGATTCAGCCTGTCTGATATTTCATATTTTCCTCCTACACTTACAGTCCAATGGGAACCGTGGGCGTTTACTTGTTCCAAACTACCGCCAAGAGCCCAAGGGCTGTGATCTCCAAGCGTGCGGAAGTAATGTGCATGTATTCCAAATCCCCAATTGTGGTGAGAAGGAGAGTAGGTTACTCCGGGACTGATGCCTATTTCGTTTCGGGCATGGTGGTGCTCTTGAGCAACGATGTAGATAGGTAACATTAAGAATATTAGAAAAAAGGAAATCCTTAAGGACGCGAAAAGATATCTATAGCTGAAATACATATTTTTATATGATTAGTGGTTAATATTATGATTATTGATAATATAACATTAGGAAAGCTATTCTTGTTTAGCTTAGCTTTCGATTGCTTTTTATTACCTTTGTGGGCGAAAAGGACTTTTACGTATGCAGTTAAAGTCGTGTGCAACTTGAAAATTGTAAAGAATAACAATATGCCTATAATTGAAATATTATCCTTGACTCATCCCGGAGTCGAAGTATTTAGTACTCTTACCGAAGCCCAGTTGCGTAATCGTCTTGAACCTGAAAAGGGGATTTTTATTGCGGAAAGTCCTAAAGTTATCAAAGTGGCCTTGGATGCCGGCTATGAACCTTTAGCCCTGATGTGCGAGCAGAAGCACATCACCGGTGATGCAGCCGACGTCATTGAACGCTGCGGAGATATACCTGTTTATACGGGCAGCAGAGAGCTGCTTGCTTCATTGACTGGATATGTACTGACACGTGGCGTGCTCTGTGCCATGCGTCTACCTGCTCCGCGAAGCATAGAAGAGGTATGTAAGAATGCCCGGCGTATTGTAGTTATTGACGGTGTGGCAGACACTACCAATATTGGTGCTATTTTCCGTTCGGCTGCTGCCCTAGGCATAGATGGCGTATTGCTGACACGTAGCTCTTGTAGCCCGTTGAATCGACGTGCAATCAGGGTATCCATGGGGGCTGTTTTCCTTGTACCTTGGACGTGGTTGGATGATTCTCTCACTGACTTGGGCAAGTGGGGGTTCCGTACCGTTGCCATGGCACTTGCAGACAATTCCATTTCTATCGACGATCCTGTCTTGGCAAACGAGCCAAAACTAGCTATTGTTATGGGTACCGAAGGTGATGGTCTTTCAGACAAAACGATTGATGAAGCAGACTATGTAGTCCGCATCCCAATGTCACATGGGGTTGATTCACTCAATGTTGCTGCGGCATCTGCTATTGCTTTCTGGCAACTTCGTGCCAAATAATAGTGTACTATAATAATGTAGTTAGTGATAACATTTGCAGAAAAAGGTTGTTACTTATGTGGAATAACGCTACTACCTACAAGTAATCTACTTATAAAAATTAAATATTCGTTTCAAGTTATTATCTTATTGTGTATATTTGTGATGTAATTATTCTTTTTATTGTAATGTTGATAATGCTACTATGAAACACGACGTCTTTATAAGCTATTCTAGTAAAGATAAGGAAGTTGCATTTGCTATTTGCAAAATGCTTGAAGATAGTAATTTGCAGTGCTGGATTGCTCCTCGCAATGTTATTGGAGGAAAATCTTATGCTCGAGAGATTATAGAAGCGATAAATAGCTCTACTGTTGTTTTATTTGTTTTTTCTGAGAACTCAAATAAATCAGAGCATGTTGAAAATGAAATAGATAATGCTTTTAGTGCAGGGAAGGTTATTATTCCATTCCGAATCTCAAATGCATCAATAAGTCCGGAATTAAAATATTACTTAAATAAAAAACATTGGGTTGATGGTATTCCATCTCCATTTGAACATTTTTCTGATTTATTGGAAGCTATAAGAAATAATATTCCAAGGTGCTGTGCAGAGATGCAGGTTTCGCAATCTGTTGAAATTTTAACTAATATACTTCATGACGAGGACAATGTTGTGAAGAATGCAAATATGTTATTGGAGGTATCTCACCAACTCAATGAGAAGTTGAAGTTTCATGAATGTGAGAATTTATCAAATGAAAATGATCTCATAGAAACGTCAACAGAAGGGAGATATGATATTCTTCAAAGTGCGGAAGGTAGAGTTATGATTATTATCAATGCAAGAAAAAGCGAACCGTATAACCCAAGACTAGTGTATGATGGTGGTGCCCATGCTTTGCTATATCGCAATAAGCGGTCAGCAGTCGTTTTGGATAGTTTAAATATCGAAGCACGTCCTATTTTGAAGGAGCAGGAGTCTGTTTGTATAATAGAGTTTTTTGAGGAAGATGTTTATAGGGAATATGATGTTATAGTAAGAATAGTAAAGGACCTTGAAGAATTGGCTGCTAATAAGTAGAATTATTTATATAATGCAAAAGGCAGCCTAATAAGTAGCCTTTTCCTCATGCTCGTCCAAATATCGTCTCATCAGTTGGTACTTTCTTTATGAAATCATTACTAATAACATAGGCTTCCATCAACTCAACGCCAAACGGTTTCATTAAAGAAGTTATCTCAGTTTTAGATAACGCAAGTTCCAGCCATCTTTTCTAGTGGTGGAGTGAGTTATAATTTGTTTCAGTGATGGAATTACAAAATGGGAGAAAATCTAAAAGCTGATTTTTCCTTTAAAATTGTTTTGTCTTTTATTTGCTTTTCGATTACCTCGGTGTAATTTGTTGCTTTTTTTGTTATTCACAAAATACCTCCTGTAGTTGCAAAGTTTATTTCTTTTTATAAATAACAAAGGAGTAGTGATAAATTCAAATAGTTATATTATTTTTTTCTTTGATGTCAGTGGAAAAATATGCGTTTCAAATACTGGTTCAAATACAGATTATATAGTTAAAAACTCTTTTAGCATTGCTCTCGTTTTGTGTAATTATTCCCCATGTGTGGTACTCAGTTCTACATATTTCCACACATAATTACTTTTTTAAATTTACCAATACATTGTTATATAGGTATTTATGTGATTGCGTGTATTGTGGCACGTCGTTTGCTTTATAATTAATACAGAAACTAGATTTATTCACTTAAAACTTACGATTATGAAAAAAGTATTGGTAGCATTAGCAATGGTAATGGGATTGGGTAGTTCAGTAGCTTTCGCACACGTAATGTCAGGCATACAGTCAGTAGAACAAACTCAGCAAAATCCTCAGGATGAGTTTACAAAAGTAGAAGTAAAAGACTTGCCTCAGGCGGTTATGAATGCCTTGGCTAAGGACTATGAGGGGGCTGTCGTAAAAGAGGCTTTCGTTTCTGAGAAAGAAACCGGTAAGACTTATAAGGTTGTGTTGACTATCACCAAAGAAGATCAATCTACCGAGGAGGTAACGGTTCTTCTAAACGAAAAAGGTGAAACTGTAGAATAATAACTCTCTAAGATTCGGCATCCGTCTACAGGGATGCATTGAGATGCTTTTATGTCTATTTCATTAATGCGAAAGGGGCGGCTGAATAAGCTGCCTTTTTCTGTTCATCCCCTCATTGCTGCCGTTCATCCCTCATTTTATGTCGTTTGGAAACTTTTTTTTGAAATCTGCTTCATATTGCCTATCTTTAGCTATAGTAGGCAGCTGAAAGGATTTGTAGATAATAGAAATTCCACCTGTACCACTAATATTCATAAGTGTGAAGTAAATAAAGTAATACAAAATAGAAATTTGATGATTCAAATGGCAGACTCTACAGGTTATAAAAAAGCATATAAAGATGCAATAGCTACTGGCAATGCTCAAGATATAAATTTGGGATATGCGGCAAAACCACCAACAAAATCAAAATGGGATGGTGATAATACCACTTGGCATCATATTATTCCAAGTAATGAATTGTCCGAAAAAAATAAATATCATAGGGACTTGGATTCATTGGTTAAGTAAAATGAATGATGATGTACGACTTGTTGATAAAAGTGATTACCACAATCGAACGTAGCCCAAATACGGATGATGATACAAAAACTCTACTTGATAACATGAAAGGACAGTTAGAAGCACTTTGCACAACACATAATGAAATAAAGTTAGGGGATGCTTATGTAACGAAAATAGCAAAAGGAGATGAGTGGAATTATGATGACACGAGTGGAATAAAAAAAGATTGTACTTTAGTTTAGTTGGGTATTAATACGGCTATTAGCTTTTTTTGCAGTTAATAGTTAGAATCTCATTAATATCAGTAGTATAACGCTGCGAGAGCTGCTCTTGTTTCAGCTTCCAGTCTCTGCCATTTCCTTGTACAGCCAGCTTTACGTGATTATTATGAACACCGTTTATCGTATCGATGGCATCCATTAACTTCTCACGTTTCTCCCGATCTATTTCGTCGAATAACCCCAGTTGAGCACTTTTGGTTATTTCAGTGATGATTACCCCTGCTTTTTTATACTGATACCCTTGCATGAAAATAGATTTCAGCCCGGCTAGTGCATGATGAACTATCTCTAAGGTATCGGATGTTGGAACAGGCAGTTTGACAACGGTATTCTTCCAATACTGCGGCAAGTCTTCACGGAAGTTATTCGTATGAATGAAGACCATGAGGGACATAGCGTATGATTTCTGCTGCCGGAGCTTCTTGGCACAAGTCGAAGCATGTGTAGCTACTGCCTCGCTGAGAGTGTCGATGTCTTCTACCATCTTTCCAAAACTGCGTGAGGTGCAGATCTGTTTCTTTGCGGGTTGTACTGCTTCCATGTCTATGCAGGAGATTCCTCGTAGCTCTTTCCAAGTGCGTTCGCCTACCACGGTCATGTGTTTACGAACCCATGAGCCGGGAAGTTGGGTAAAGTCGTATGCAGTCTTTACTCCTTTTCTCTCCAACTTGGCTGCTTGTCGACGCCCGATTCCCCACACGTCGCCGATCTCGGTCAATTGAAGGGCTTTGATTCGCTTTTCTTCTGAGTCTATGATGCAAAGTCTATTGTATGCCGGGTATTTTTTTGCAAATTTGTTGGCTACCTTAGCAAGTGTTTTGGTGGGTGCTATACCGAGGCTTACAGGAATGCCTGTACCTTTATACACTTTGCTTACTACGTTGGCACCGACATCTTCCAAGTATTGCACTCCTTCCAAGTTTATAAATGCTTCATCGATGGAATATACTTCTATTTCCGGCGCCAATTCCGAGAGTATCGACATCACTCTTGAGGACATATCGCCATATAAAGTATAGTTAGAGGAGAATACGGATACTCCATGAGAGCGAACAATATCTTTGATTTGGTAAGCTGGTACCCCCATCTTAATGCCCAAAGTTTTGGCTTCATTACTCCGGGCAATGACACACCCGTCATTGTTGGATAACACAACGATGGGTTTGCCATTCAAAGCTGGGTTGAATACCCGTTCACATGACGCATAGAAGTTGTTGCAGTCCATCAAACCGAACATTATCTTTTCCTCCGGTTCTTCTTAATGGTATAAGTTACGATCCCCCATACAATGAAGTCATTGTCTGCTGTGACCTTAATTCTAGGGTAATCCGGATTAGCAGGGATCAGCCAGGCGGCATCGGTTTCCAATCGTACACGCTTGACGGTAAACTCTCCATCGATGAAACACACTGCCAAATCGTCATCCATCAATTCGAGAGACTTGTCTATAACCAGAATGTCGCCTTCTTCAATGTTTTCATCTCTCATTGAGTCACCGACTACACGACCGTAGAATGTACTAGCAGGATGCTTGATAATTTCCTTATTCAGATCAATAGCCTGCTCCATGTAGTCCTGTGCCGGACTCGGGAAGCCGGCTCGAATGCCCTCATCAGCGTATTGCAATGGAAGGCTGGTTGATATATCTATGCTATGTATTTCTAAATTCTTCATAGCAAAGGAACAAAGAACTCTGAAATAGGTTAATTGATTTGGATTATTTATGAAAAAAGGCGGTCGAAAAATCGCCTTCAACACCAAACTCTTCAACATCGTTTGACATAGCAATGTTTGATGTGTTTCGCGACGTATCTCTCCTGTATTGGAAGATTTGTGCATTTTAATCAACTGTGAGCACGATAGGCGGTATGTAATGTGTCTTTACAGCGTGTGTAATTGCAATGCGAAAAGTATGTTGTCCATTCTTTAAATTTAAGGGATACATACCATTTTACTAATTAACTTGGAAAAAGTTTAGTTTACTGCGTAAACATCTAATTATTATCATAAATAAAAAGCCCTTTCCGAGTTCGCTTACAAGGAAAGGGCTTCACACAAAAACTAAACTAGACTTAACTAAACTATTCTATTGGGGGAGTTTCACAACTCCTATCTGTTCAGCGCAAAGATAAAAAAACATATTTTAATCTGCAAAAGGATTCTA
>JAEXAJ010000026.1 GCA_023458215.1 Bacteroidota bacterium | reverse complement strand
ATTAGTATAAGCCCTATATTTGCACGGTTTTAACTAAAGTGTGCAAAATACGAATGGAACAACAACAAGGGTTCATTGATTATATAGAACAAAGTATAATTCAAAATTGGGACTGTGATGCCCTGACCGACTACAAAGGAATCACTTTACAATACAAAGACGTAGCAAGAAAGATAGCTAAATTCCATATCGTATTGGAAAGTGCCGGAATCAAACCCGGTGACAAAATAGCTGTCTGCGGACGTAACAGTGCACATTGGGCAGTTACTTTCCTCGCCACTATCACATACGGCGCAGTCATTGTCCCCATTCTGCACGAGTTCAAAGCGGACAATATTCATAACATCGTCAACCACTCCGAAGCCAAATTACTGTTTGTAGGCGATCAGGCATGGGAAAATCTCAACGAAGACGCGATGCCCCTACTGATGGGGATTGTATTGTTAACAGACTTTACCCCTGTCGTTTGCCGGAATGAGCGTCTGCTGGAAGCCTTTGATCATCGCAACGCCATTTATGGCGGACGCTATCCAAAGAACTTCCGCAAGGAGCATATCCGCTACCGCAAGGAACAATCTCCTGAAGAATTAGTGATCATCAACTATACCTCCGGCACAACGGGATATTCAAAAGGGGTGATGCTACCCCATCGCAGTCTATGGTCAAACATTGCTTACTGCCACGAGATGCTGCCTGTTCGTCAAGGCGATCACATTGTATCGATGCTGCCCTTGGGCCATGTCTTCGGTATGGTATACGATTTCTTATATGGTTTCTCTGCCGGCGCGCATATCTATTTCCTAACCCGCATGCCTTCGCCGAAGATTATTGCACAATCCTTCTCTGAAATCAAGCCACGCGTTATATCATGTGTGCCATTGATTGTAGAAAAGATTATCAAAAAGAATATTCTTCCCCGTGTGGATAACAAAATCGGGAAACTGTTGCTCCGCGTCCCCATTATCAACGACAAGATAAAAGCTGCTGCCCGCAAAGAGGCTATGGAAATCTTTGGCAGTAACTTCGATGAAATCATCATTGGCGGTGCTCCTTTCAATGCCGATGTAGAACGTTTCCTAAAACAAATAGGATTCCCCTACACCATTGCATACGGCATGACGGAATGTGGCCCGATTATTTGCTCCAGCCGTTGGGAGACTCTGAAACTTGCATCCTGCGGCAAGGCTACTTCGCGCATGGAAGTTAAAATAGCATCTCCTGACCCTGAGAATATTGCCGGTGAAATCATTTGTAAGGGTGCTAATCTTATGCTGGGTTACTATAAAAACGAGGAAGCAACTTCTCAAATTATCGATATCAATGGCTGGCTCCACACCGGAGATCTCGCCACCATGGATGCTGACGGATATGTTGTCGTGCGTGGTCGCAGCAAAAACATGCTGCTTACTTCCAGCGGACAAAACATCTACCCCGAAGAAATAGAAAGCAAGCTGAACAACATGCCCTACGTAGCCGAATCATTAATTGTACTACAACATGAAAAGCTTGTAGCCCTCATTTATCCCGATTTTGACGATGCGTTTGCTCATGGCCTTCAACAAACAGATATTGTGAAAGCCATGGAAGAGAATCGCAATGAGCTCAACCAACAATTACCTGCATATTGTCAAATCAGCAAAGTGAAAATACACTTCGAAGAGTTTGAAAAGACGGCAAAGAAGAGTATTAAGAGGTTTATGTATCAAGAAGCTAAAGGATAATTCCCCGAAAGAAGATACATATTATTAAACCTTTTTGGTTAACAAAGTTATAAACAGAAGATATAAAATCTAATAAGTGTTATAAAACATACTTTTTTCTTTGGATAATTTGCAGATATGTCAGAAGTCCGTATCTTTGCAATGTGTTTTTCATAGTATTAGATTTAAGGTTAACAAAGGTTGGAGTACAGCGGTACTCCTTTTTTTTGCTCCATACCTCACCTTTGACAACGTAGTTGCTCCTCCATCTCTACTGCACGCGGAAAGACGATATTGTTCTCCAAATGAATATGCTCATGCAAAGCCTCTTCAAAAGCTTTCAGCTTGTCCAAAGCCAGGCGGTAGGTATTGCAACCATCAACAGGAACAGTATAATCGTTTGTAAGTTGTGCAATTTGACGATAGCGCTCGCCTTCGGTATCGTGCTCAGCCATCATCACAGCAATGGGGCTCTCTATGCTTCCACAGTGGAAACAGGGAATGGGTGCACCGTTGGTCTGTGAATTGCATAGCTCGTAAATATAAGGGAAAAGTACCCTCTCTTCCTTCTGAAGATGATTGTCAAGATCGACAAGGGATTGTGCAAAGAGTTCTTGTACCTCGTAAAGCTCGGGATGGTTGTCGCCATGTACTTCGCAAATTTTGTCCAGCAATTGTACAATCTCGGCTCCTTGTGTACGGATATTACGATGGTGGAATTTCAAAATGTAGTCCGACAACAAATCGGTAGGCCAACTTTTATAGTCAGGTGTACCGGAATTTTGTCCGACTATGCAGTCATTCAACTCTTCGAGCACAGCCTCCATGCTGACACCGACTTGCTTACAGGCTTCGGACAACGGAATAGAACCATTGCAGCAGAAATCTATCTTATGACGATTGAACACCCATGCATACTTAAAGTTATCGGCTACAATTTCGCCAACGGTCATTTCACTAAAATTCTTCATTACTTTTATTTATTAAGGGTTTATAAATACTTTTCCAAATACTCGTGATTCACGATGATGATCTTTCGTTTTTCGAAGGCAATACATCCTTCAGCAGCCAATTCGGCCAATACACGCGAAAGTGACGGACGGGCTACTCCCATTCGAGCCGCCACATCATTTTGATTGCTAATAGCCCCCCACTGGTATAGGTATGCAGCTACACGTCCTTTCAGACTATGGAGAGCAAAATCGCTAACCTTATGGGTGAGCTGAAAACTACGGTCGGAAATGATGCGCATGAAATTCTGCATCACAATAGGTTCGCGCCGCATAAGTTCCATAAAGTCCTCTTTATTAATAATGAGGACTTCGCAAGGAGTAACGGCAGTAACGCTTACAGGGAACCGATTATTGGTAGCGAAAACAAACGCAGGAGCCAACAATACGGGAGCTTTGAGATCGGCCATGACTACTTGTTTGCCATCGGGGCCGGACATCACTGTTTGTACCTGACCGCTGTAGAGTAGATAGAGGGAACGACAGGGATCGCCTTGCATAGCAATGAAATCGTGAGCAGCATAACTGCGTAGCCCATGTGTGGCACTATCAATAAAAGTTTGTAGCTTTTCCTGACTCAAGTGAAGGAAGACGGGAGTTGCCATTAATATCTTTACATCCATATCTCAACTGTTTTTTGCAAAGATAGAGGGTAGTAAGGACAATAAATGTCACAAATGATACATACTACTTAAAATGAAGTTAATAATGCAAATCAAAGGGGGAATGTCACATATGTTACGTTTTTCCTGCCACCATTCTCCGATATTTGCCTTCAGATTCTTTTTACTCTAACAAATTAATAAAAAAGAAAACGAATTATGGAAGGACAAATGTTTTGTTTCCAATGTCAGGAAACCGCCAAAGGAACCGGTTGTACGGTGAAGGGCGTATGTGGAAAAGAAAGTGGGACATCAGCATTGATGGATACATTACTACATGTGGTACGTGGCGTGTCTATAGCTGCTACTCTATTAAAAGAAAAGAATGAAAAGATGACCTGCAAGGCAGGACAATTTGTGATTGATGC
This sequence comes from Bacteroidota bacterium, assembly GCA_023458215.1. The sequence goes on along the minus strand of JAEXAJ010000026.1, from coordinate 32,583 downwards.
CCTGTTTTGCACGATCACCAATGCCAACTTCGATAATGCTTCTCTGACTCGCCGCATCATTGACGGACTGACATTGCGCGATGCACTAAAGTCCCAAGCTGTAGCATTGGGTATCACCCTACCCGAAGTAGACGAACTTACTTGGAGTGGTTCTAACGAAGATGACTTTGCCCGCAAGGCCATTGCCGCGGGTATATTGCGCGAGAAAAACGAAGACTTGCGATCGCTCAAAGAACTCACCCTATACGGGCTGAAAGGTATGGCGGCTTATCTGGAACATGCCATGCGTCTGGGATATCGTGACCCGGAAGCAGTAGCTTTCATGCTACGTACCTTGGCGGATATCACTCTTGGCCTTTCTGCCGACAAGTGGGTGGCACGTGTTATTGAAACGGGTAATTTCGGCGTACGCGTCATGGCTTTGCTCGACACTGCCAATACTTCCACCTACGGACATCCCGAACTGACCAGCGTCAATATCGGCGTAGGCAAGAATCCGGGTATCCTCATCAGCGGACACGACTTGAAAGATCTTGAGGATCTGTTGAAGCAGACTGAAGGAACCGATGTGGATGTATATACACATAGCGAAATGTTGCCGGGTCACTACTATCCCGCATTCAAGAAATACAAACACTTCGTGGGTAACTACGGCAATGCTTGGTGGAAACAACGCGAAGAGTTCACCTCTTTTAATGGCCCCATCTTCTTTACTACTAACTGTATCGTACCGCCATTGGCAGGTGCTACCTACAAAGATCGTATGTACACGGGCAATTCTACCGGATTCCCCGGTTGCAAACACATTTCCACAAATGCTGACGGTCACAAGGACTTTTCCGAAATCATAGCTCAAGCCAAAACTTGCCAGCCACCTGTAGAGATTGAAAAAGGAGCCATCCTCGGTGGTTTTGCCCACAATCAGGTGCTTGCCCTGACCGATAAAGTAGTAGATGCCGTGAAGACAGGAGCCATCCGCCAATTCTATGTGATGGCGGGATGCGACGGTAGGATGAAGAGCCGTGACTATTATACCGAGTTTGCCAAAGCACTGCCAAAGGACACCGTGATCCTGACCGCCGGATGCGCCAAGTATCGTTACAATAAGTTAGCCTTGGGTGACATCAATGGCATTCCCCGTGTGCTCGATGCCGGACAATGTAACGACAGCTACTCACTGGCCGTCATTGCCATGAAGCTGAAGGAAGTGTTCCAACTGAACGACATCAACGAGTTGCCCATCACTTATAACATTGCATGGTACGAGCAAAAAGCTGTTATCGTGCTGTTGGCTTTGCTCTCGCTCGGCGTAAAGAATATCCATTTAGGTCCTACACTGCCCGGATTCCTTTCTCCCGGAGTGGCTGAGGTACTGATTAATACTTTCGGTATCGGTTCGCAAGTACCTATGGAAGATATTGCTTAATTATTAAGTGAGTGTTCATAATTAGTTCACATATAGTTTATTCTATAAATGAGTGTTCATAATTAATTCACTATTGCCTAAATGAAAATTTAGTGGAGTATCTGTCATTCGTAGTCGAAGAATCCCTTCTCTACATATTATAATTAGGAGAGAAGATTCTTCGATTACGATCCAGGGCAACCGCATCAAAATAATAGTTCATTTCTGAAGGGTTTTGAGCTAAATGACAAAAGAACTATTTTTAGACATAAGAACAAAAGAACATATTCATAGTAGGATATAGCTTATGTTTTCTAATTTGTTCTTTTGTTCTTATGTCTAAAAAATAACATTCTGTTTACCTCATGTCTTTCGCGTAATGAATTTTATTATGATGCGGTTGCCCTGATTACGGGATGACAGATACTCCAAATTATCATTTATACCTGCATTATTCATAGCAGCCTCGGTAAGGTGAGGGTGACCATACAGTATCCTCCTCTGTACCTTCACCTTAAGATTACTATCGAGATTATAACTTGGTATAATGCAACAGCCAACCTAACCCTTAGGTTTAGCATCCTAAACCTAAGCTTCAACGTGCTAAACCTAAGGGTTAGGTCATTAAACCGTAGCAAGTTATTTGTAAAACGTTACTTAATGATTTGTTCCTTCAAATAAATCATGGTTTTCTCTATCCTGTGAACCCTTTATCTTGAAGTTGTTAAATGTATAGCTCAAGTTCAATGTTATCAACGGATAATTAGGTCGGATATGTGTAATGGATTGCAAGTTCGAAGTTGTGATTGTACTTACATAACGGGCAGAATTGAATACATCGCGGAAAGCCAGTGTGGCAGATAACTTTCTTTTTATTAGTTGTTGCCGAACAGCCAAATTCACATACCAGAAAGCATCCGTACGACCTTGTGTCGTAACAGACGGACCAACAAAGTTGCCATCTAACTGGATACGAGTGTTTTTCAGAACATCGACACCATTGTTCCAAACAATATCATAGTTGGTACTCGTTTCATTCTTGCCATCTAGCTTATATTGGTTCTTTACCTTATAATGATATAAATTACCATTCAACGTGGTGTTCCACCTACGTGTCAGTTGAAGTTGACCACTCAGTTCAATACCGGTGGAATAATCGTGTCCTACATTAGCCATAGAGTCCAACGTCACACCGGCTTTATAAGGAATACGCAAACGTTCAATTTTATCTTTACGGCTGCGATGAAAAACAGTAGCCGACAAAGTATGCTCACCGATATTCTTTTTATAATTCAATTCGAAAGAATGGATGTATTCCGAACGGATATCCGGATTACCTATTTCAGCCGAGTAATAATCGCGGTAAGTGATATAAGGCTCCATAAAAAACAATTCCGGACGAGTGATACGGCGAGAATAAGACACCATCAATTTATGTTCCTTCGGGAAATTGTATCCCAAGTGTACGGATGGAAAGAGTTCAAACTTATTGTAAGTACGGTCCTTATCAGGTATCGAGCTGCGTAACACACGGTGTGTATGTTCTCCACGCACCCCTACCTGAAAATCAAAATCCTTATAACTATCGGCTATAATCGCATAAATCGAATGGATGCCATGCTGAAAATAGAAGGTGTTGTAGATATCATCGCGCCAGTAGAACTCTTTCTTCTCCGGATTCCAAAACTGCATGCTGTAATCTCCGTCTTCCAGGTAGGAGAAATACTGATATCCACTTTCCAGACGACCGGTCTTGCTGTAGGGATAGATATAATCCAAATTGCCGCGTACAGTCCAACGATGTTCGTCTTCCCAGGCACGATGTCCCTGCTCACGCTCATTATCCTTATTATACAAATCACTCTGGAAATACTCCATGGCATTACCGCCGTATTTCAGATAAAAACTAGCCGTTAACCGATGACCTTGTTCATCAAATTTATGATCGGCTGCTATGCTTCCCTGATAATAGGTTTCATGTAAATCATAATCGTCACGACTGTAATAGTCTCCCCTTTCAAATTCACTCCCTTTATCTGAGCGAACTTCCGTATAGTTCAAATCACCCTTACGCAATCGTCCGCCATAACCACCTTGGATATCGGCACTCAACATTGTCTTCGGCAACTTATAGCTCCAACCGGCTTTCAGGGAATAATCTTGATTATTACTTTCGCGCGGTCCTTTGGAATGAGATGTAGTAGCAGTATCGGCAATAATAGTAGTTTTCTCTTGTTCGAACCGGCTCTTGCGCAACCTATCATTCCAACTACCTCCGAAATACCAGCGTGAAGTTTTGTTCTGTTGCGTCAGCAGGAAATCTATGCCACGCGACAGAAATGTACTACCTGTCACATTCACCATACCGCTTAAACCGTGCTGACTGTGTTTCTTCGTTATAATATTGATAATACCGACATCTCCTCCGGTATCGTGGCGGGCAGAAGGTGTCGTTATAATTTCGATATTATCTATATGGCTGGAAGGAATCTGCTCCAACGCTTGTGTACCACTGAACACACTGGGTTTTCCATCTACGTAGACCGTAAAACCACTACTTCCACGAAAGCTCACTTCCCCCTCGGCATTTATCCGGATAGAAGGAGTATTCTCCAATATATCGACAGCCGAACCACCACCGGCCATCAAACTGGAAGAGGATTCAATTACTTTTTTATCCAGTTTATAGATAACCTGTTTCTTCCTGGCAACAACTTCTACTTCAGACAAACCGATTTCCAAGGGTTTCAATTCAACCACCCCTAAGTCTAGTACAGCAGATGCAGATTTCAACTGGATATCCGGCCGGGAATAGAGGTCGTATCCGATGAGCCGGATCAATAGACTGTATTCTCCTTCTTTCACATCGGGAATACCAAATGTGCCGTCTGTATTGGTAAGAGTATGATATAGAGGATTGACATTTCCTTTCTGAAAAAGGAGCACATCTGCTACATCAATAGGTTTGTGATTACCAGCGTCCACCACTTTTCCCCTTAACCGGAATGAGGGAGCAGCCACGACAGAACAAGTAAAGCATAGTAAGGTAACAATGAGATAGAAATACTTCTTCATTTTGTCAGAACATGTGTTTGTTAACAATTTTGCGAAGATAAGATTTTTCCCGATATAAATCACCCTCTCTTACCAACGATTCAAAATAAAATTAGGGTATGAGTTTCGAGCATATATCAGAAAATAACCTATCTTTACGGTTTATAATAATATTCTAATATGAACATACACACATTCATATCCAACTATCAGGAAGCTTTCGGTATGCAAGCGGAACTTCCTATCGCTTTCTGGTATTCAAATGAAGCAGAAGCACCTACTGAAAAAGTAAACGGTTGTCTCTTCAAATGTATGCGGCTGGTCAGAGACGGAAAAGTCGTCAGCCTCAGTAATGAAACTATTACTTGTGGAGGCGGCAAATTCTATACCGGCTTTACAGATATGCCCGAACGTGTACCCGGCTTTGTCTCACTAAAAGAAAAATATAAGAAGACCCCTGAGATGGTACTTGATTTTATACAAGAGATACAGGTTCCCAGAACGGACAAAGCTTATTTGCATTTTGCCCGTATAGATCAACTATCGTCTTTTGACCGGGCAGAAGGTATCCTTTTCCTGGCTACCCCCGACATGCTTTCCGGACTGGCTACTTGGGCATACTTCGATAACAACGCGTATGATGCCGTATCCACCCCATTCGGTTCAGGTTGCTGTTCCGTGGTTACACAAGCCATCCTTGAAAACAGACTGCAAGGCAAACGAACCTTCTTAGGATTTTTCGATCCTTCCGTACGTCCGTACTTCGAAGACAATATACTTAGTTTCACCATTCCGATGTCTCGTTTTAAGGAAATGTATCACACCATGCGCGATAGTTGTCTGTTCGATACGCACGCATGGGGAAAAATAAAAGAAAGATTGGAACTTTGTCAGCCTACAAAGACCGTAAATAAAAAATCGACTCTGATCTCATTCCCTATTTTTCCTGATATCCTATTACGTGAGGTTACTATGAAGGACGCCGCCGCAATCTTTCATGCCATCGACTCTCATCGTGACTATCTGAGAACGTGGTTACCTTTTGTAGACAAAATGCATTCGATAGCCGATGAAGAATCTTTCTTGAAAAGTGTACTATCTGTTCCTGAAGAACAGTATGAACCTATATTCGGAATATGGAATGACCGAAATGAAGTCTGTGGATTAATCGGATTACATTTCTCTGATTTTGCTAATCACCGCACGGAAATTGGTTATTGGCTGCTTCCCGAGTATCAACACCGGGGTATCATGACAGCTTGTGTTCGCAGGTTATGTCAATGGTTGGTAAATGAAAAAGATATAAAACGTATACAAGTTCGTTGTGCCACCGGCAATGCAGCAAGCAATGCCATTCCTATCCGTCTCGGTTTCCACCATGAAGGAACAGAGCAAGCGGGAGAATTACTTACTTCCGGAGAATTTACGGACATACATGTATATAGTATCTTGAAAGAAAAGGTATTAGCTACAATGGAATAGTTGATACCACACTTGTTAATGTATAAAGCGGAACAAAATCACAATTGAAAAACCTTAAAAAAGAATAGTATGAACAAATTATACATCGTTATTATATGCCTATTGAATATAACAAAACTCTGTTCGCAAGAGATTATAACTGAAGCTAACTATCTGAAAGAAGACAGTATTCTTTGGACAAATTATGAAAAGCAACAAGAGGCATTAAGTAAATATTGGGAGACAATGCCCGAAAAAAGAGATAGTATTCAACATCTTTATGAAGACATCTACAGAAAGGCCGCTAAAAAGAATATAGAATTAGCGATAAAATACGCATCGGTTCCCAGTGGACTGCAACGTTTATATATGATCCGTCTCGATATCCCGAAAGATTCTTTAGAAAACATACTAAACTCGCTTAACCCTGAGATGCAAGAGTCATTTGACGGCAAAAATATCAGAGAACACTTACAAACCGATCAAATTCAAGAGGGTGATCCAATATACGCATTCCCATGTTTTCAAATAGATGGAAAAGAATTTGATTGGAATATTACTAAAGGAAAGCAACTACTCATACTTTATGGTGGATTAGGGTGTATGGGAAAAAGTGGACGCGAAGAACTGGAACTATTGTACAATCAAACATCAAATGAGAATTTTCTAATAATAGTATATTGGCCTTGCAGTTCGTTAGAAAATCTACGAGAAGTAAAACAAGAATATCCTTCTGAATATATTTTCATTTCTGACTTTAAACAAGATGCAAGTCCCATGAAAATCAAATATGGGACACAAGCCACTCCTACCTGCTTTTTAACAGACAATCAACACATAGTGAAAGTAAAATGTACTGGTCTTCACATGGAACGATTCGATAAATATATTAATCGTACGAAATAATTATGGAACAAGAAATTCAACTCAACGAGCACAATAAGCAGGAATATCCTCCATGCACACGAAAGAGACACATTATCTTGTTTTTTAGACAAAAGAACATAAGAACAAAAGAAAAAGATGGAAATAGAAAGTTTGATAAAAACTATTATTCAGTGTGCTTACAATGTGAGAATACATCTTGCCGCAGGTTTTCTTGAAACAGTTTATCAAAAAGCATTGGTGATAGAATTAAAAGAAAAAGGTATTCATGTAGATACAGAAATACTTATAAATGTATATTACAAAAATGAAATTGTGGGAGAATTTAGAGCGGACATAATCGTAGAAGGAGAAATAATCATTGAGCTTAAAGCTGTACAGCATCTTCTCCCCATACACGAAACCCAATTAGTAAATTACTTAACCGCTACCAATACAGACCACGGCTTATTAATAAACTTTGGTGGTGAACGCATTGAAATAAAAAGAAAATTCAGAGAATATAAACATCAATAATTGCCCATAAGAAGAAATATGTTCTTTTGTTCTTATGTCTAAAAATAAAAACTTGTCTATTATGGAAATAAACCAAGCAGCCCCCAAATTTCAGGATGTGTCAATCGCACCTATGCATACTTGCGAGCATATTGTCAATCAGACAATGATTAGGTTATTTAATTGCGGACGCTCTGTATCAGCACATATAGAACGGAAGAAGAGTAAATTAGATTATTGTTTGGAAGGCTGTCCTTCAGAAGAAAACGTGAGAAAGCTGGAAGAAGCGGTAAATGAAGTGATCGCTCAACATCTTCCGGTCACCACAGAATTCATTTCACAAGAGGAAGCGAAAGGTCGTTTCGATTTAGAGCGATTGCCGGAAGATGCCTCTGAAACAGTACGCGTAGTAAAAGTAGGAGATTATGACCAATGCCTCTGCATCGGCACGCATGTTGCAAACACGTCGGAAATCGGAACTTTTAAGATCATCAGCCACGACTGGAATGACGAAGCGAGACGATGGAGAATGCGCTTTAAATTAGTCTAAAATTCAATCAATTTTAAATAAAAAAGATAGCATTTTGGCATTAAACAGGTAAAATAGTCAGTATAAAATGACAAATAGTCAAATATAAAAGCCTGATATAGTTGGCATAAGGTTTGCAGTATAATTAGTGAATGACGGTTCGGGAAAACAAATAGTAGAAGTTATAAAACTTACACTTGATAAAAACGAATCACAATTCAATCAAACCTAAATTATATGTTTAACTTAAAGAATAGGAGACTATAACTATGATGCCTGTAAGAAGAAACCCCAATTGGTTACCAAGCATTTTTAATGATTTCTTTGATAATGAGTGGATGGTAAAAGCCAATGCAACCGCACCTGCCATCAACGTATTCGAAACAGAAAAAGAATACAAAGTAGAATTAGCAGCTCCGGGCATGACTAAAGAAGATTTCAACGTTCATATCGACGAAGAAAACAACTTAGTCATCAGTATGGAAAAGAAAACTGAAAATAAAGAAGAGAATAAGACCGAAGAAAAGAAAGAGGGTCGCTACCTACGTCGTGAATTCTCATATACGAAATTCCAACAGACCATGATCCTGCCTGAAGATGTAGATAAGGATAAAATCTGTGCTCAGGTTGAAAATGGCGTCTTGAACATTTCTTTGCCTAAATACACCGAACAAGAAAAAGAAAAGGCAAAAAAGTTCATTGATGTCAAATAAGATAATTATTAATAAGCAAAATTCCCCGTTGCAGTTCAGCAGCGGGGAATTTTTATTTAAACTATTCAGTACTTACACTCATTTCTTTTTTCCTTTCAGAAAGCGGTTTGTCAACCATTTGCGCACCGGCACGTCGTAAAGTTTCAAACAAGCATAAGCCAGAACAAATGCGCCGACAAAAGTAAGTATCATATAAGGAATACCTTCGACCATTGTTGCATTATGATTGCAAGCCCAAGCTGTATAAGCATATACTAACGGATAATGGGTGATATAGACCGGATACGAGATATCTCCCAGGAATTTACATACAGCGGTAGAACGTTTACCTGTAACCTTTCCTCCCGCTCCCATAGAAACAATAATCGGGAAAATGCAGATAATACAGAAAGCTTCATAAAGTCCGTTCATCCAATAACCATCTTCTCCTCCGATACGGGGAATAGAAAGCACAACTACAATCATCAGGCTGCACCACCAAAAAGCTCGCTTATCTATACGTATCAGCCAGCCCAACCGGGACAAGAGCAAACCTGCGAAGAAAGGATACATCAACCGGACTAATCCTACATACTGCTGTTCCCAATTCAGTGCCCAACCGCCTACAATATCTCCGGCAGGCGCAGTCAAACAGAGATGCACAGTGAAGCATGCCGCCACAAATACCAATACAGATAAAGCTACCTTATTAAACTTACGGACAAACAATGCATATAGAATATTGCCGATATATTCATAATAGAGCGACCATGCCGGACCATTCAACGGATGCATCTCAGTCCAGCCACGAATATCCCATTTCAGTGGCAAAGGAAGTAAAGTACAACCCAGTAGCATAACCAGCAGCATTTTGCTGACCGGTGTCTCCGCAATAGGCGGGAAACAGGGAGAAGCTTGAAAATAGAAGAATATAGCTCCTATGATACTCCCCATAATAACCATAGGATGAAGACGAATAATACGACGTTTAAAGAAAGTACCGACGGACATCTTGTTCCAACGGTCGTCGTAGGCATAACCAATAACAAAACCTGATAACATAAAAAAGAAATCTACGGCCAAATAACCATGATTGATTATTTGTACTAGGTGATTGCCACCGGCATGCGCTTCAAACAAATGGAAAACAACGACCATAACCGCCGCCACACCACGAAGTCCGTCAAGTATCTCATAATGCGGCTTCGAAGCAAGATAAGTAGTTTGTGTATTCACTTTGGTATAGATATTAATTAATTCGCGCGCAAAGATAAAAGAAAAATCCTTTTCAAAAACTGACAGATATCATATAATTAGAAAAAAGCGGTGAAGAAAATCAATCTCCACCGCTTTCTATAATCAATTTTCTTCTAAAGAAAGAGAATATCTTTCGCAAAGAAATTAAGGATTCTGATCTTTATCCGTGATTAACGGGTTAGCATTCAACTCCTCTACCGGAATCTGGAAGATGAAACGGTTATCATTATCTTGTAAGTCCTTTACTACCCAAAGTCCATGATACTGGCTGCGAGTTGCTTTCTCGCCATTCACAATAAAGCCCAAACGCAAGATATCGGTCATTGCAAAACCTTCGCCGTACAGTTCTTTACGACGTTCTTTCCAAATACGTTCCAGCATATCATTGCGGGTAGCAGCAGGAGCTTCGTTTACATAACCTTCAATGCGTTTGGCGCGCAGTTCATCCAGTTTGTCCTGAGCTTTCTGCAACTCTCCTTTATTGGCGTATGCTTCAGCCTGAATAAGTACCATTTCCGAAACACGCATCATCGGAATATGTCCGGTTTTGAGTGAATTATCCATGAATTTAAGCGGGCAGTATTCATTGTCATCTTCTTTGCTACCGGGTTCTTGCATGAAGAGTTTGCGCACATCGGCTTCGCTGAACAGGTCGATAAACGCTTTGTCCACGCGTACATTCTGATAACCGGTACGTCCACTTCTGCGGTCGGCGAATGAGAAGAAGCCCGGATAACCGGTATTTCCCTGACTATCGTTCACAAAGCCCCAAATCCAGTCCTTATTGGAATTATCGTTGAAGCCTAATTCCCACGAAGCGCGGTCCATGATTCCCAATCCCTCGCAAGCAGCTTGAGCGTTGCTTATCACTTTATCCCACAAAGCGTTTTGGAAACCATTGTCGTTGCCGGCATACGCCATGTCTGACTGTACACGTGCCAGGAAACCATAAGCAACCTGCTGATTGATATAACCTTTGTTCGTACGAGCATTAGTCAATACATCAATCGCATCATTCAAGTCTTGAACCATCTGTACGTAAACCTCCGACAACTTTCCACGTCCTTTAGCGTCTTTATCCTCAGAAAAGTTCGCACTGGGCGGAAGCAGAATCAAAGGTACACCGGGAGCATCCGGATTCAGCCGATAGGCTTTTTGATACATCCTCACCAACTGATGATACATCATAGCACGAATTACCTTGGCCTGGCCATTGTATGATTTATAAGATTCGGGAGAGAAGCCCTTGGTTGCTTCGATCACCACATTACAATTCTTGATGATGGCATAAGCATATTGCCAGATCACACGAGAGTGATAGTCATTTGCCAAGCGACTGGGCTCATCAAATTCATAATCCCATGCATACCAGCGCGAACGGGCTCTCTTGATAATCATATCAAGACCGCGCACTTCGTTCTTCATCACCCACGACACGTATGAAGCATCATCATGATTAGTCGATTCTGCACCGTTGTATGCCATCATTTTCTTGTATGTACCGTTGAGCAAAGAACTAATGTTCAGCTCATTGTCAGTCATTTCAGACGAGCCTACAGAGTCGGTGGGTTTCGTTTGCAGGAAAGAGTCGCCACATCCTGTTGTTGTCAGAAGCAGCATGCCGGACAAAGCCGTATATAATAAGAATTTTCTTTTCATAACTAAAATCTTTAGAAGTTGAGATTAATACCGAATGAGAGTGTACGCGCTGCCGTCGAGTTCGTACTTTGTGTTCCATTCAACACTTCCGGATCTGTTCCGTCGGGCAGGTTGCCTAACTTAAAGGTCAGCAGATTATCACCCTGGAAGTAGACACGTGCCGATTTGATATGGGCTTTCGCAAGCCATGTCTTAGGCAAAGTATATCCCAAGGTCAAAGCACGCAGACGCATATAGTCACCGTCGAACAAGAAACGTGAAGAGGCGATAGAGTAAGAATTAGCTCCAATCGTTACCTTCGGAATGTTTGTGTTGCGGTTATCCGGAGTCCAACGGTTCAAGATATCGGCAGACCATTGTGTACCGTAGCTACCTCCGGTATGCATCATACGTTCATAAGCATAATCGTACACTTGATTTCCGAATGTACCGCTCAATGAGAACGAGAAGTCAACTCCATACAGATTAATGTAAGGTGAAAGAGTAAACTGAACAGGTGCCAAACCATTTCCTACATAATACTTAGATGCTTTACCGATATTGGCAGTCTTGATTCTACCATTCTCACCTTCACCGTAATACAATGCGTCGCCGGTTTCAGGGTCAACGCCGGCATACTCATACATATAGAATTCGTAAGCGCCATGTCCCTTCTGCCATTGTTTGTCATCCTTGATGATTTTATCTTGCGGAAGCGACTTGATTTCGTTATGCAGATAACTCATATTGAAACGTGCGCCGGCTTCTATGTTCTTGTCAGCGTAGAAGATACCATTCAAATCGAGATCGACACCTCTGTTCACCATACTACCGATGTTCTTGTATCTTTGGCTGAAACCATTGGACAAAGGCATAGGCAAGCTGAACAGCATATCAGTGGTCAGGCGGTTATAGAACTCTAACGAACCCGAGATACGTTGGCCCAACACGGCAAAATCCATACCTACATTCCAAGACTTGTTCTTCTCCCAAGTCAAATCACGGTTTTCCATCTTAGAGTAGAAAACACCCATGTTGCCATTGTAATTCATCGCGTTGCTGCCTGTAGAAGCCAATCCCTGCCATGCGTACCAGTCACTCATGTTATCATTGCCCTGTATACCATAACTCAGACGCAGTTTCAGCAAATCGAGCCATTTCACAGACTCCATGAATTTCTCTCTGGTCAAGGTCCATCCACCGCTTACCGACCAGAAGTTACCCCACGCATTATCAATATAGAAGCGTGAAGATGCGTCACGACGGTAACTTGCTTCCACAAAGTACTTGGACTTATAATCGTAGCTGGCACGACCGAAGTAACCTTCACGATTCAACTCTTCGGTATACGAGTTCAGACTAACCATGGTGGTCGACATGGAGAATTCCGGAAAATCATCCGAATAAGTACCACTTTTTTGTGCACTCAAGTATTTGCGGGTATTCTTCGAAGATTCATGACCCACCATCAAACCGATGTTATGATCGCCCAACTGCTTGCTGTATGAAAGTACCTGATTGGCGTTAATCACCATCTGATTATTGCGATACTTATACTGATAACCTAATCCTTTGGCATCGGCATACACGCGGCTGTACATCTGATCGTCATCACCATGCCAAGTATTTACCGCCAAGCTGTTCTTGAAAGTCAAGCCATCGATGATATTGAGTTGGAACCACCAGTTGGGGTCCAAAGTGGTCTTGGTATACTTTTTAGTATTCAAGCCTAGAGAAGCTCTGGGGTTCTGTCCCGATGCCACAGGGCGCTTAGGATCTCCGTCGCCCAAGTCAAACACCGGAGCCCCGTTTTGATCCTTCATCACACTACCGTCCTCATTCCTTCTATACACGGGATAGATGGGCGCTACCACACGCGAAAATACATACGGATAACCGATGTTCTCGTAGGCCTGCGGAGGATAGTTCTGGTCACTGTACGAAAAAGCAGCACTCAAACCCGTGCTCAACCATTTGCTGATATCGGCTTCCAAAGAAAGGCGACCGTTGTAACGGGTAAAATAAGATTCGCGGGTAGTACCTTCATCTTTCAAGTAACCCAGCGAAGCGGCATATCTCACTTTGTTGGCACCGCCCGAAATAGAGAGCTGGTATTCCTGACGGATAGGAGTTTGCGTAACGGCGTCATACCAATCTTCATCCCACATCACTGTAGTACCCGGAAGTACTTTTCCATCTGTGCCGATAGGTTTATCCACCGCCCTGCCATTTTGGAAGATAGGGTTGTAAACAATGTTTTTAATCAGATTATCAGTTGCCCACTGCTCGGGGGAAAGACCTCCCAGCGTACTGCTGCCAATACTTCCATTGCGCATAGCTTCCCATTGCATCTGCATCCAGTCTACGGTATGTAGTTTCTTATACTCCGACACAGCACGGCTTGAAGTACCTACCACTGCTTTCAAAGAGATAGTGGGAGCCTGATCTTTCTTACCTTTTTTAGTCGTTACCATTACCACACCGTTAGCACCTCTTGCACCATACAAGGCAGCCGAAGCGGCGTCTTTCAAAATAGTCATCGACTCGATATCGTCCGGATTCACCGAATTCAAGTTTCCTTCGTATGGGATACCATCAATTACCCAAAGTGGTTCCGAACCCGTGTTCAGTGAGCTGATACCACGAATACGTATTTGGGCATTCTCACCCGGCTGACCGGAATTCATGGTAACTTGCACACCCGGAGCTACACCTTGCAGAGATTGTGAAATGCTTGATGTCTGCCGTTTCTCCAGCACGTCGGCTTTCACCGTAACGGCCGAACCCGTAAAAGTAGATTTCTTTGCAACACCATAGGCCACTACCACAACCTCGTTAATATTGACCGATTCATCTTTTAGTTCTACATTAATAACTTTTCTCCCCTGGATGGGTATTTCCTGAGAGATCATCCCTACAAAACTAAAAATCAACGTACCGTTAGCAGGAGCCTCTATTGTATAGTGCCCATCCGCATTGGCAGTTGTTCCTGTCCCTGTACCTTTCAGTAATACTGAAGTTCCCGGAAGTACATCTCCTCCCCCTTTAATTGTACCCGTTATGCTTATATTTTGAGCAAATGCCATCTGTACACTTGCTATGAATAAAGCACAAAGAATCATTGAAAATTTTCTCATAAGTTTTCCTAATTTAAATTGTGTATTGATAAATGGTGCATGCAAAATGTATTTAAAAATAGCAATTCGACAACTAATTACACTAAATAAATTAAAAATAGAGGGAATTTTTGTATATAAGATGGAATTTTATAACAAATTATATAAAATAGGCGTCACTATGAATTAAGATAAGTCTTATCAAGATGTTCTATATTAACAGTCCCCGATTCCTTTATCAGAACCGAGGACTGTTATTTTATTACTGTTTCAGATTATTTATTCAAATGGAAGTATATCTTCATAATATAGAATATAAATCAAATCTTGCATTACTCAAAATTTAGCAAATTCCACCTTAGTAGTCAAACTCCGAATTCCTCCCTGATTAAGTTCCGGAGTGTTAATACGGATATCACAGTCTACAACAAAAAATGTACCTGCATCAGACTTTATCACGTTCTCATCGTGCATATCACTCAGATATACCTCAGGAGTGGCATAAGTCCAATTTCGAAGATTACGTAACTCGAAGCCCATATTATTCATGTAACAAGCTATTTCTTCGTCTGAAACCCGTTTACCCTTAATAAAAGGTTGCTCCACAATTATTTTGAAGTCACCTTCGGCATTTCTTCCAAAACCAATAACAATGATAGCTGTCTCCGGAAAGTAAGCATTATGAAGGGATATTCTATCAAGGGCAAGAATCGGCTGAACAAAATAATCAAGACCTATAGATTTTATAAGTGTAGAACCATGGTCATAAACCTTAGCTTCACCACCTTCAGCTATTTCTTCACCTAAAGAATTCTGTAGATACCATTCAACATTATCAATCCAAATACCTACAACTCTAGCCCATTTTTCTATCCTTAGAGCTTGCTGCGCTCCGCATTGGAGCTCTCTTTTGAAGTCCGTGACTCCTTTAATGCCATGATCTGCTTCAGTTTTTGCTCCCGCGAGTAAGGATGCAATGACATGACACGAACCTCCCGTTGAGCATCCATGCTGTTCAAACGGTGAAAATCGTTTATATATAAGCTTCCTGCTGATAAATTCTTCTGCATAACGATCTAATTTTATCAAACCTTCAGGTGTAAAGCCTTCATTGATAATAGTATCTATCGACACCCAAAAATCAGAATTGTTCATTATCATATTTTTATCTCTGTACAAAGATAAGTATTCTGTCCGAATTATACAAATCCGTCCACAGATGGAAACTACTTCTTTCAGATTACTTATTCAAGTGTAAGTGAAAATACTTCTTCATAAATAAAACATAAATCAAACTTAAAAGTAGAATATTACTTATCAAATAGAGACACTTATAGTTCTGACAATAGATAAATCCAATGATCACAAACGATTGTGCCACCATGTAAATAGATGATACTACTACATGGGGAATTTTCAACTCATTTGCCATTAGCTGATACAGATGCTTCCTATGTGGTAATCCGATATTCTCACGAAGCATCAGACGGTGAATGATAGTCAATACACTATCTACGCCATAGACTACCAATAAGACAATCCAGCTGAATTCTTGCGTTTGTACGATCAGCTTGCCGATCAAAAAAAGAACTATGAAAGCTATACTTACAGAACCCACATCACCGGCAAAGCACTTCGCCTTCGTGCGAAAATTGAAAAAGCAGAAAACCAATACAGAACAAAGCACTGTATAAATAATGCCTTCGTTCACAAAAGGAACTATGACTTTGTTTATATAAGCCAGTGCAACAAGGATCACGAAAGAATAACCACCTGTAATTCCATTGATTCCATCCATGAAGTTATAGGCATTGATAATGCCCGTACAGATTATCAAAGCAATTAGTATCCACCACCAGGACAAAGAAAACAATCCCCATTGGTAGAACATTAATGCCATAGCGGAAAAATGAAAAAGTAGTCTCGTAATCTGTTTGGTGGATCTTATATCATCTATGAAACTAATGAAAGTTACCAAAGTCAATGCTAGCATAAACCAAGGATATTCAAAACTACTCGTTAGAAAGTAAGTTAACGCTCCGAAGTAAAAGATGATTCCACCACCTCGTAAAGTAACCCGAGTATGACTACTCCGTTCATTCGGCTTATCAATGATATTAAATCTATCAGCTATCTTAAAATAAAAAAGTTCTGCTAAAAATAGCAGAACTATAATTATAAAGTAATACATGTCAGTATATCTCCTCTAGTTTTTCATTCTTATTTCTTTGTTTGAAACGATCTTATCGTTTTCATTATCCCCTCTTCCGCCCTTATAGGCATCTTATCGATACCTAAAGCAGACTTTATTTTTGCATTACTTACCACATAATTTTCCGTCAATTTACGCAGACGTTCCGTGTTCAGTGGAAGATGTAATAAAGTTCCCAATCCCGCACAACTTTCCATTATCCCTTTATTCATTTTCCAAATATGCGGTTTGCGTCCTAACATTTCACACATCAAAGCTATCAATTCATTCGTAGACAAAGCTTCATCATCACCTATATGATAAATACCGCTTTCTACATTTTTTGTTAGCAATCCTTCCACCACATAGCAAAGATTATCAATCGAAGTAAATGACCTTCTGTTTTCAAAATCACCCAAAGGCCAAGGAATTCCTTTCTTCACCACATTATATAACAGATTCAGATTTCCCTTATTACCCGGACCATGAATCATACAAGGACGTACGATATAAACTTCTTTATCACCACACAGATCAACTTTTAATTTTCCACTTTTAACTCTCAACTTACTAAGGATGTATTCCTCAGCAGCAATCTTGCTCTCTCCGTACGGTCCTACCGGAGATGGTATCACATCCTCCGTCAGCATATCCCCTACTACACTATCAGCAGCAGCCTTTACCGAACTAAAGAAAATAAACTTTTGGGCAGATGATTCCACAAAGAAATCAAATATCTTCTGTGTTAGACCGGTATTAATATCAAAATAAACCTGAGCAGCAGATTGATTCTTTATATCATGCGCCTTGCCCGCCAAATGAATAATGGCATCGAATTGTGGGAGATTACGCATGGAGGACGTTTCAATATCCTTCCAAGAGAAGGTTTTTATCACACCTTCCTTCTCCAAGACAATAATATCTAAGCCATATAGGTTATGACGTTCCTTTAGGGCAACAACAAGATTAGAACCCACAAAACCGTGGATTCCTGTAATAAGTATATTCATATTACATTTAAGAAAGAAACTAACAGATAATTTTTAAAAGAATTATGCCTTCAAAACATTTAATATATTATTAGCCATATCTTTTATTATATTTTGCCTTGAATATTTTTTTTTAAATCCATTTCTATCCTCAAATGATATAACGTAATTCTCCAATTGACACACCAAATCATTGACATCAGTGGGTTTAAAAAGAATATAATTGGATAAATTATTTTTAATAAATTGTGCGGCATATCCTCCAACACCTGCAATGATAGGCTTATTAAAAGCTCCATATTCAAACAATTTAGACGGTAGAACCTTCTTAAAAGCATTCAAATCATTCAAATGCAAAAACAAAAATGTTGATTGATTATAATATTCCAAAAGTTCTTTCCTAGAAACAGGATTTAATAACCCTACATTATCAACTCCTAATTCTTCTATTTTTTGTTGTAAAAGTTCTTTGGTTCCCCCATCACCTATTATTCGAAAGTAATATTTATCTCCTAATTTTTTGGCAGCTTGTGGTACTATTTTCTCAAGTCCTTGCCCACTGCCTATATTACCTGCGTAAGTAATAATCATAGGATTATTTATTTCTCGTACAATATTTTTTTCTGCCTGCAAAAAGACATTATCTATACCATTAGTAAAATAAGAATAAGTCGGACACTTATATTTATAAAAATATTCTCTGAATCCTTCCGACACTAAATTTATGTGATTTGCATGAGAAAAAGTATATCTTTCCACATATTTAGCCATTGCCACAATAGGTATCTGAAGACATTTCCTTTTTTTAAAAATATCCTTTATAGTGTCTACAAATATATCACGAATATCTAAATACAAAATACATTTTTTTGAATATGATATCCGACGGCCTAAAAATGCAGTAAAAAGTCGAGAAGAAGAAGCATATACTAAATCAAAATTTTCACATTCCACCATTTTAATTGCCTTACGATAAAATACCCAAAAAGATTTAGCTTGATCTAACATCCCTCCTTTATGTTTTGGAATTTCAATTCTTTTTATTATATAATTTTCACCGTATTCTTCTGCTAATCCCAATACTTTGAATGTTTCATACCGATTAGGCTGTGTCGTAATTACATAGATAAGATCATCCTTAGACAATTTAGTTTGCAGCTCTCGAAATAAAGGACTATTTCTGAAAGAACCCGCGCAAAGATCAGGTTCAAAATAGAAAGATAAAAACAATAATTTCATTTAAATATCGTATATAATCTATTCTTAAAATGAATCTCGGCTTTAACAGAAGGGATTCTTTTATTAAATTCTGGGGCATAATATGAATCAAGAAGCTTTATCGAAATAGCTCCTTCACATTCTATACAGTAATCCTTTCCAATAATTGTTTTCTCATTCTTCAAACTCACATGTTCTGCCGGATGAAAATGCAAATAAGCAACAGCATTAGAATTTATGTTATCTGTTATAACAATATTTTCATTTATCATTTCAAAAGAACGAATATGTTTTATCCCCTTAAATCTATATCCGTCATGACAAGCTATTAATCTATGATCATTATCTTCAAGAATAGTAACAGAAGCTCTCCGTCCAACCCTATGACTAGCCCAAACTTCGCTAGAGTTCATATCATCTACTACAACCGTATTATGAGCCTCAGTGGAACGTTCATAGAAACGATTTTTATTAAGTTCATAAGTAGAAGTACCTGTATCCACAATTACAGGACGGTCATTCACATGTAATTCAAAACTGAATGTATCAGCATGTGCATGTCCAGGCTGATAATCAGGTCCCACCTTAGCAACATCCATTACCATTTCAAATTTTGAATTTACTATTTTTCGGTATCCAGATTCACCTAAAACACCCACATCATGCACTATCCCCAATCTTTTAGCATAATCAAACAAAGATAATGCTGAAGGGGCAGATTGAAAAGCAGCATCATTAAATAAAGGGATATCTCCATTCTTAAAAATAACAGTATCTAGCCACCCCAACATCTTTATGCTATACTTTTCTAAAAAAGGAAGAAGTTCACAAGAAAAAGAAACATTATTTTTCACCAGATTATAACTATCAAGGACACGTAATAGGATAGTACAATGATACATTGGACTCAGTTCAAAGTTTCCCCCATCCTTCAATGTCTGCTCTTTTAGCTCCGGCAACAATATTCTTTTTGCCTGTCTATAAAAATATTCATTATTAAAATAATAAGCTCCAAACAATAGTGCAAAGCCATTTTCTAAAAGATGATTTGCTAGCAAATGATACTCTAATTTGTGTGTCAACAATTCTAACTGCTGAAACAATATGGCATCACATTTCTTATCTTTCAAATCATATTTTGCAAAAAAACGGATCCAATTTAAACATCTGAGTGAAAGAGGATAAGGTTCCATACCAATCATGACGGAAGAGATCTGACTAATATAGTCATCTATTAATCTTTTCCCCACATCTTTAGTAGTATTCTTTTGATCCAAAAATTCAAAATAATTTAAATTATAACACCATAATCTACCATATCCTAACCAATTCCAATCAATCTGTTTTGGAAACGAATGTGACAAATTCAAAAAAGTAAAAGCATATCCATTACTCAAATACATTGGATAAGAAATAGAATTTTCCCAAGTCAACATCTGGCTTTCTGTACTTTTATCAACATTCCATAATACCTTTACTGGAAATAATTTCCTTAATAGAAATTTCACCCTATAAAAAATCTGAATCAGCTTTAGATAATAAAGTGTGTAAACAAGAAGTTTAAATTTCGTTATTAGCATAGATCAAAAATCTGAAATAATCAAACGCAATTTTCCCGATTTCGTACGTTCTATTTTATCTACATACTCTACTTTGATATTCATGGGACATGACAAGCGTCCTTCTATTTCTTTTATAATATCCCGTTCTTCATCTAGATCATAATCAGCATTCCTTTCTACTCTAATTATCAGAGTATTTATATCAGGTTGATATATCTGTGCTGCTTTTATTTTTTTGAAAGATTCAAAATTATCAATAAATGTCACTCCTATCTTCTGTCCGTTAGGAAGTTTCAAATATTCCGCTTCTCTTCCTTCTATACGAGTTATATACATTTTTCCATTATCATCATAATCAATAGCAGCTACATCTCCTGTGTCATATCTCACCAGCGGAAAAGCATAATTAACAAAACCTGTACCAATAATTTTTCTTAGATGGGGTTTATTGTTATCAAAAGGGAGTAATTCCATGTAAGCAAAATCTTCATCCACAAACATTTTACCATCTTTGGTTTCGCTAATATTAGCTACACATTCACTCATTGCATAATGTGTATGTACTTGTGCATTAGGGAATACTTTTTTAATAGTTTCTCTATAACTATCTAATAAATTGTCCGAACCTGTAGTAACATGTGTCACTGTGTAAATCGGATTTAATCCCATTTTTAAAATCAGTACAGCTAACAAATTCAAATTGCAAGAATATCCATGCAGCCAAGAAAGCTTTTTCTCACAAATACATTTATGAAACAAAACAACTGTTTCCTCTGACAAATGTAAACTACTAAACATTACCTGTTTACATGGGTAATTGATACGCCAGAAAGGTGGTTTATGTTTATGTACAGGAATAATTATTTTACCACCGAACCACCCGTGCCAAGTATCCCACTTAATGCCCAAATTTTCACGATATCTCCAACAAACAGCCCATTGTTTATGTTCTGCCTCTATCGAAAGCGGAAATTCCAGTCCAGCTCCCGTAGTTCCCCCCGTGCTCGATAGAATTACAGCTTTTTTAAAATGCGGATTGATAATTTTTTGTTTATTTGCAATAACCTCAGCACGTGTCAAAACAGGCAGTTTCTTTATCTCTTCCTGCAAATTTTCAGCATTCGGATTAAAATCATTTTCTTTATATAAATGTCTATAATAAGGGACTTCAGCTATATTTTGCAAGAATTTTCTTAATTCCTCTTGACCATCAAAAGCTCTGGATTCATACTGCCTTAAATGTTGCATAAACTCCTGTGAGTATCTTCTCTTCCTAATAAAATAACCTTTTATACAACAAAGCAAATTTTGAATACAAACAGGACTAGAATAATATATTAGTTCTTTAAAACCTATGCGATTAGACATGTTTACTATTTTTTTCTATCAAATAATTTAAATGACTTACAAAATCTGCATTATCTTGACTGATTTCTTTTAAAAAAGCATCACAACCTTTTATAAACTCTTTTGAATCAAACGATTGTATATATGTATCTATTTTTTCTTGTAAATTTTCCGTCCCATCCACTATAATACCAAGCCTATACTTTTTTACATATTCAGCCTGAACACTACCTGAAGTTACAATTACAGGCTTACGATACATAGCTGCTCCATAAAATCTATTCGGCATTGCAGATAGTGTACCACTAGTTCTAGGAAAAATAATATTAATAAAATCACAATTCGCTAATATTTGAGGTTCATCTTGTTTCAAATATTGTCCAGAAAAACAAACATTAAATATGCATTTTGATTTACAATATTCTTGAAGTCTCTCACTATCCGGACCAAAACCTGCATAATGCAGATAAAAACGAGAATTACCACCTAAACTATCAATCAAATATCTATTAGCTTCATAAAAGCGAATTTGCCCAATACTTAATATTGTAATTTTTTGACCAAATGAAATATCCTTCTCTATTGTCATTCCATTTATTCCATTCACACCAACATTATGACTCAAATAAAATTTATTTTTTGGAAGCCATTGTGTAAAACCTGCAGAAGAAATAACATTCAAAGCAGAGGAATCTAATAATGATTTCAAACGATTTTTCCAAAACACAAATAAACTACCTCTATCACGAATATCTAAAATAAAACGTCCCCCATACTCCTCAATTAAAAATTGTTTCATTAATACAGCAGGTAATATAGTATGGACAATAACCAAATCATATTTTACTTTTTGCATATGCTTCTTTGCAAACTTTACAAATCCAACATATCCCCATATCTTTGCCAATATATGTGAAGTATCTGGACTAACATGCTCATACATCATAAGATTTTCAGCCTGTTTACTATTTTCCCCCGATCTATTCCAAGCTATCAAATCATAATTTATATATTTATTTTTAAACAAATCAATGTAATAATGAATATATGGAGCCA
Source organism: Bacteroidota bacterium (assembly GCA_023458215.1). Next base: position 9,688 of record JAEXAJ010000026.1, on the reverse strand, counting down.
TTTCCGGTTCCGCAGGTAAAATAATTGCTATCTTCATTTCTTTACTAATTTAATGGGGAATAAGGATCTTTTCCAAAATGCTTTATATAATATTCTCTTAAATTCGATAATTGAACATCATTTTGATTTTGTCCATTATTAATTGTAACAAGTTTAGAGTTTGAAAAATTTAATATAGGCAAGTACGAAAAAAGATTATCAACAACAACAATTTTCTTCTTATTTAAACGACACATTGTATTCAGCCAAACATCATCAGCAAATTTACATTTTTCCATTGCTAGAGTAATATTCTTAGCTTCTTCCCCTAAAACATGGGCCGAAAAAAACGTACCACCACCAGAACCAAAAAAGATATCAAAAGATGGTGAAGTACTCTGATTCAATAGTTCTGCACTCCATATTGAATAAGGTAATATTTCCCCATCGTTATCACGACGTATTTTAAAAGAAAATAGTGAAATAACACATTCTGGATTCTGTTCATATCCATTTAATAATGAACGAATAAAATTCGATGGGTAAATAATATCATCATCAATTGTTATCATGTGATCATCGGGATATTCAATCAAAGTATAATGATACTTCTTATGAGACATTAAATTACCATCTCGCAGTTCTATTTTTACCCCTCTTTTCTGAAGTCTTAATAAACTCTTAGGCACACAATCTATAGTAGGAAATTCCTCTTTTGACAACCATAAAATTATTATGTCTGGTTGATGAGTTTGTCTCAATATGCTTTCAATAGCTATCCAAACCCTTCCAATACGTCTATTAAAGGATGTTAACGACACAATGATACGCCCTTTTGCCTTATCCGTTCCTTGTAGCGTATAATGTACATTATTAGAGGTTACTCTCAAATAGATCGGCAATATCGCATTACATAACAAACGAATAATTAAACGCTCTATTGAGTAATATTTCATTTTTACCAACAAAATATTATTACCCCTAATACTTGCATAAAGATTAGAAAAGAAATCAATCATATTCCATATTTTTACTAAGTGATGCAACAACAGCGGCAAAAATAGTTAGTTGCCATGCTGTAAAGGCATAAGGTCTCTGTAAAAAAGAAAGAGAAAAAAGAAATAAAAAGAACAAAGTGTCTCTGTTTTTCTGCCAAAGCAGAGAAAAATACATTAAAAAAAGTCCCAATAATCCCATTACGCCATACTCTATGATAAATAATTTATAAGATGCTCCTACTTCAGACCTATTTCTTTGTAAGAATGAAGTTCCTTCTCCCCAAAATATTGTTGGCGAATAAAACATTTCACTCAAATGTCTATTAATTTCTTCTCCTGTTCTGTTTTCAATTCTATTTAAACCAAAATCTTTAAAACGCTCAACAACTGACAATGAAAAGGCTAAATCATCCTTCAACAAAAAAAAGACAATAGGAATTGTACAAATAAGAAAAAATAATGACTTCACAAAGTGTTTCAGAGAATAAGTATTATAATAAAAATACCCCAATAAAAATAGCACATAAAAAGCCATTGAATATGTGAATATTCCTCCTATAAAAATAACAATATTCTGCCATTGTTTAAAATTATAACGATTACCGAATATTATAAATGCGGATAAAGTACCTAGTACACCTGGTTCATCAAAAACTGAATAAAAACGAAAAAAATCAAATCCTCTATATGTTAAAAACAATATATGATTATCCAAAATGTATTCTCGACCCTTCATCTCAGTTATGTCGATTTCACCAAATGAAGGTAGTTCTGTTATGAATACATGAAAAATCCAAAAAGGTAATGTAAACAATATTACATAAGCAATGATATTAGTCAATATTGTCAAAGAATGCTTCAAGTCATTTTGAGTAACACGAAAAAGTAGGATATAAGTTATAAATATAAAAACACTACTTAGCTTCAAGCCATACACTAGAGGTATAATCAATAAAAAGATTAGAGAAAAATAAAAAATTGGAAAACGTTTCTGTTTCATTCCTTGTAAAAGGTAGCGATTTCTCTTTTTTATATTAATATAGATAATCAATATTAAAGATAAGAAATATCCTAATAGCAATCCACAATTCCATAAAGGCCATGGTGGATTTTGAAGAAAAATAATTAAAGCTAATCCCCAAGAAACAAGAATACTATCAGAAGAACTTCCTAATCCACTAATCATAAAGTCTGCTTTTTATTAATCGAGAAGGATTACCTCCCACAATAGAAAAAGCCGGGAAATCTTTGCACAAAACACATCCCCCAGCAATAATTGTACCTTTTTCAATAATCCGCCCTGGAGTCATCAAAACATCTCTACCTATCCAAACATCATCTTTAATTACCGTTTGTTTAGGAGCTATAAAACCTTGTTGAATCATAGGAATATCTGTTCTAGACACGTCATGATTTTGAGCTAAAATATAGCAATTAGGCCCCATCATGACATTTTCTCCAATCACTGTATTTTGTGGAATACAACAATTTATACCTAATCCATGATTATCACCAATTACTAAGTTATACCACGAAGCAATATATGCTTTTTGTTCAATCTTTACATTCTTACCACATGACAAAAAGATATGCTTACAACGGTTATATCGTAATAAGCGACAATTACCAATCAATGGAGTTCCACTACTTGGCAAATAACGCAAAATAATATAGTAAATTGATAGAAAAAAATACGAGAATAAGAGAGCCTTTTAGTTGTATAAGCAGCAGACATATTATATTAGTATAAACTTTTTTTCAAGATATTAATCGAATGCTCTCGCATTCTGTTCAAAAGTGAAAAAACAGAGTTATAATCAATATTCTTATTCCAACTTCGAGTTTGTCTAGCCATCTCAACTGTTGGGAAATAACGATCAAATAACCCCAATTGAGATAACAGAGAAATAATACGTCCCATTCTAGATTTTACAGAAGGTAGGACAATAAATGGTTTTCTATTTAAAATGGCAAATACTACTGTATGAAAAGAATCTGTCAACACAAAAGAAGAAACACGAATTGCTCCCAACCACTCTTGAATAGATGGATAAATCATATTTAATCCATGCATTGCAGGTAAAAAAGAGACTCTCTTTCTAGGTAAGTACTGTGATACTTCCAAATTGAGTTCATCAGCAATTTCATCAACTAAACTCCCCCAATTGTCCTTATGCGACACCCTATAATAAAAGAGCGTTCCATTATTTATTAACGATGGAGCATATAAATTTTCAAAATCTTCTAATAGTAAGGTCGGATCCACAACAAGATCAGCATGACACTCAAAAAGGTCATTACAAATTTTAATAGCCGAATCCTCACGAACAGTAATATGTGAAAAACGTTGGATACAACTTTTTACTTGTTGAGTAAAATTATCATTATAATCCCAGTTTTCCATACCAAAACTTGCAGCATAAGAAATTCTTTTTGCCATCGATGGTAAAAATGAAAAAAAATAGTCTAAAGGCTTTACAGGAATATCAGGATTCCAAACCTGGTCACTGCCTACAATGTATAAATCAAAACTCTCATCTTTATTAGCATATGGCGGAAGAAACTGCTTCCTAAAGTTTCTAAAATTAGCACATCGAGTGATTGAATTCAAAAAATATTTCCAATTATTCTCTACTTTCAAATCACTTCTTAGCAATTTTACAGTATGCCCTTCTCTTTGTAAAAATGTGGCTAACGCATAACACTGAAGTAATGCTCCCGTACTAAAAGCTCTTGAAAATGTCAATATTGCAATTTTCATTAAAATTATCTGTTTTTTATCTGCTGGAATTTTTGAATGAAGAAAATTCTTTCACTATTATTTAATCCAATTTTCCATATCAGATATAAGAATAAAAAAACAATAAGAAGTGAGAAAAGCAAAATATAAAGAGTTGATTTTATGTTCCAATAAGAATCAATAAGAAGTAATATAGGCAATGATAAAAGGAATATAGTAATTACAGGAAACATAACTTTCTTTAAATATGTAATTACAGGAAAATTAATCAAGTTTTTTAATACCCAAATTCGCCCTATTGTACCTAATATTGTACAACAAATGGCTATTAAAAATGTTGAATATACAGGTGCACCCTGTTTGAATGCAATGTAGCTTATAACAAAAATCAGAGAAAAAAACAATGCCATAATCAATTGATAATTACGAACTTTTCCCGAAGCTTGTGAAATAACTCCAATTGGTATATTTAATACTTGAAATAGAATATCAATCAATGCAAGTCTCGTAAATAGAACTGCATATTCTGGAACATTTTTCAACCACAAGGTCAATATTAAATCTGTATTTATTAAAAGCGGAATAGATATTATAAATAAAAGGAAAAAAGAAAATTTCGAAGATGCAAAAACAAGATGGTACATATAATCTAGTTTTTGCTGTGAGTAAGATTTTACTATTTGGGGATTTACAGCTACCATAAAGTTCAAGGCAAAAGAATTCACAGCAGCTTGAACTTGACAAGCAATTCCACGAGCTGCATTCACCAAAGGTCCAAAAAATATATTCAACAATATATTGACTCCTTGAGTACTTAACAGACTAGTCAAAGACCCCATTAGCATCCAACCGGAAAAAGAAAAGAAAATCTTTATAAAAGCAAAATCCCAGCAAAATTTGAATTTACATTCGCTAAAATGAATTCTACAATAAAAGAAATAGACAGCATGTATTATCAATGCTACAATAAAAAGTAAAAATGCATAAAGCATCAGTTTGTCAAAAAGAAAATAAACTAAAGAACAAGCAACCAACAGTTTCATTACTACCTCAACTATGGCAATATATGCATAAACTCCCATCTTTTCATGGGCTATTATGGCCGCATTGTAAGGTGCATTTACCATATTTACAAAAAAAGTAAGGACTGAAAAATGATAAACCCATATAGCAGCATCCCTGCTTTCTGTTGATATAGACAATTGATTACATACGATCCATAATCCTATACTTTCAGCAATACACACGCATATTAATCCAATGAAAACATGAACTTCAATACTTGAACTAAAAACTTTCAATAAGTTCTTTCCACCAACTGTTCCTAACTCATAATTCAGAAATCGTTGTGTCGCAGTAGTAGTAGCTCCTTGCAAAAAAGAAAACATTACCACAATTCCACCTACGACGTTGTAAATCCCGAAATTTTCAACACCTAATGCGTTCAGCACAACCCTTGATGTATATAAATTCACTAACATCATGAGTATCATGCGGAAATAAAGCATGACTGTATTTCGAGCTATACGATTAGTATTTTCTGATGACACTTTTTAATCTTGCAAATAATTAAAAATTCTACTGCATGCCAATCCGTCTCCATACGGATTTACTGCTTTACTCATTCTTTCATAATAAACCGTATCATCCAACAAAGCAGAAACTTCATTTACTATTTTATCAAAGTCTGTTCCGACCAATTTAACAGTTCCAGCTTCCAATGCTTCTGGGCGTTCTGTAGTATCACGCATTACTAATACCGGTTTCCCCAATCCTGGTGCTTCTTCTTGAATACCTCCACTATCAGTAAGAACAATAGTAGATTTTTCCATCAGATAAGCAAAAGAAAGATATTCTAATGGTTCAATAAAGAACATATTTCCAAGTCCAGATAAATTCTCTCCAAAAACTTCATGAATAGGCTTACGTACATTGGGATTCAAGTGCATCGGATAAACAAAATCAACTTCCGGATATTTTTCAGTCAGTCTTTTTATGGCTTGACACATGGAAATAAAACCATCACCAAAGTTTTCACGACGATGTCCTGTTATCAAAATCATCTTTTTGCCATTTTGCAGACGCTGAACATCATATCCCGACGAATACAATAAATTCTTTAGCTCTTCATCAAGCTTTTCATCTACTCTTATCTTATCTATTACCATGTAAAGAGCATCTATCACTGTATTACCTGTCACTACAATAGACGAATCCTTCACTCCCTCATCTAACAAATTTTGTTTGCTCAAAGGAGTAGGTGAAAAATGATATGTAGCAATACGTCCTGTTATCAACCTGTTCATTTCTTCAGGCCAAGGGCTATAAATATTATGGGTACGGAGTCCTGCTTCTATATGCCCTACTGGTATTTGCTGATAAAAAGCAGCTAATGCAGCAGCAGTAGAAGTGGTAGTATCACCATGTACCAACACAATATCTGGAACTGATTCTTTCAAAACATCTCGCATTCCCAACAATACTCTAGCCGTTACATCATAAAGATCCTGTCCTTGCTTCATTATATCCAAATCATAATCTGGGGTGATTTTAAAAAGCCTTAACACTTGATCAAGCATCTCACGATGTTGTCCAGTTACACAAACCACAGTTTTAAACTTTTTAGGATCTTTTTGAAACTCTTTTACTAAAGGAGCCATTTTAATTGCTTCAGGCCTAGTTCCGAAAACCAACATTATTTTTTTCATTTTCTTTTATTATGGTATTAATCTATTTCCCTCAGGAGAATATTTTACTATTTTACTTGGTACTCCAACCACAATAGCATTGCGGGGTACATCCTTTATGACAACTGCATTTGCTCCCACAATCACATTATCATCTATTTGTATATCACCCAAAACTTTGGCTCCTGTTGATATATAAACATTATTACCTATTGTTGGAGAATTTATACGCCCACTTCTGCCACCAATTGTAACATTGGTACCTATGATACAATCATTACCAATTATACAATTAGCATGAATTACCACTCCTATTCCTCCATAAGCAAAACGCGTACCTTTTCCTATTGTACACGAAGCTGGAATATGAGAATTGAACATAAGAAAAATGAGATGATGAATGAATTGTGGAAGAATAGGAACTTTCCTTTTCCACAGCCAATGTTCTATCCGATAGAAATTTACTGCATTCATGGACTATTTTTTATAAATACCACAAAAGTCAAGAATAACTTTTTGTTTATTATATGGCAAAGTCTTAAATACAGAATGAGCTACTAAAAACACAACGATATCAGCTTTTGCATATGCTTCTTTATAATCAGTTAATTTAAAAACATTATGTTCCTCTACATTAGGTTCAACAACCAAAATATCTGCATTGTTACAACTTTGCATCACTTTGCTAGCGATATACTTGGCAGGTGCTTCACGCAAATCATCAATATCAGGTTTGAATGCTAATCCCATCATAGCAATAGTCGGTTTGCGATGATGCTCTAATTCAAATTTCAGCATTGCATTCTCTACCTTTTCCGCACACCAAAAAGCTTTATAATTATTAATTTCCCGAGCTATAGCAATAATTTTTGATTCCATCGGAAAATCCGCAGTAATAAAATAAGGATCCACAGCTATACAATGCCCTCCTACTCCACAACTAGGTTGGAGTATATTTACACGGGGATGCTTATTAGCTAAATTTATCAATTCCCAAACATTGATTCCCGCTTTATCACAAATCAAGGAAAGTTCATTAGCAAAAGCAATCTGTACATCACGTGAAGAATTTTCTGTCAATTTACACATTTCAGCCGTCTTACAATTGGTACGGTGAAGCATTCCTTGCACAAATTGGCTATAAAATGCTACAGCCTTATCCGTGGAAGCATCATTCATTCCTCCAATAACACGGTCATTATGAACTAGCTCATAAATAACGTTACCAGGAAGAACACGCTCCGGACAATAGGCTATATAAATTTTATCTTTCAATTCTGGACGTAAATCAAATATTAGATTTGCCATTTTATCAGTTGTACCCACAGGGGAAGTTGACTCTATCACATATAAATCATTCTCTTTTAAAAGAGGAATGATAGCACTAGTAGCTGCTTCTACATAAGATATATCAGGCTCATGATTTCCTTTAAAAGGAGTAGGAACAACTATAAAATAAGCATCACTTACTTCAGGAACAATAGATGCTTTTAGGTGACCGGAAGAAACCATCTCTTGAAGAAGCTCTTGCATACCGGGTTCAATAATATGCAACTTACCTTGATTAGTCATTTCCACGACTTTTGGATTTATATCAACTCCAATAATCTGAACTCCGTGCTTAGCGGCAATTATAGCAGTGGGCAAGCCAATATAGCCCAACCCCATAAAACATGCTTTCATTTCTATATATATTATGGTTTATGTAAGTTCATTAATATATTCATATACTACTTTTAACTGCTAGTTATACAAAGCAATACATATTTATAATATTTCTTCTTGAAAAAATATCTCGATATACTTACAAATTGTCAAATTTAACCTTATTAACTTCTAATTTCTTATCTAAATTTAATTTCTCTAATTAGAGAGTCTTTAGTATTGATCGTGTAGAGAATATGGAAATTATATCTTTACTATTCATTCATCAATATATTCCCACGGATACGGATTATCCACTACATTCTGAAACTCTGAGATAGCCTCTTGTTGCTCTATCGTAAGTGATGCTGAGTCCCAGGAAGCAATAATAGCACGGGCTTCATCAACTAAAGGTTCATCGAACACCTCACTATAACAAGCGGTAAGCAGACGGAGTTTCAGTTGTGAAGCAGGAAGAGCATCAAGAATATCCCAACAACGATCCAACACTTCCTGAATATGTGCCTGCTTTTCACCGTGGTCGATGAATGATGCATTGTAGCCCATCAGGAGGGCGAGGCAGACATGAGCTTGTTCGTCGATGGTGGTGCCTTTGACACCGGAATTATACAAGGCGGTGGTCAGGCGATAAACTTCACTGTTCCGACGGGAGAGGTCATCGCTGTAGATGAGGCTACCGTCTGTGCCCAAATACATCAGGTCATGGGCAGCATGCTGAAGGGCAGAGGTTTCTTCGAGGAGAATCATAATGATTTATAATTTATAATTTATGATTAGAGTGCGACAGGGGGAGGAGATCCTTCGACTGCGCTCAGGATGACAGATAGTTTGAAATACTGCTTTTATTTGATTACTTCTATTAAATCCGGGTGGATAGTGGCCATGGCAACGGCAATGACACCCTGTATCTGGACGACTACACGGCGGTCACGGGCACCTTTTACTTTTAGGAAAACACCTTCTTGTCCTTCGAAGTCACCACCAGTGACACGGACTTTGGTACCTTTCGACAAATTCAACTCGTCGGGTTGGAAGTAGAGGAGTTGGTCGTTATAGGTACCGGCTACAGCTATGAAACGCTGCATTTCGTTGTCGGGGATAACGATTTTTTGCCCGCTACGGGTGTCGGTGATATATTGCAAATAGGTAACTTGCGATTTGACACGCTTTATTTCGGAAGGACAGGCATGGACAAAGACTAGATTGTGAACGACTGGAACCAAGACACGGACTTTCTTGCCTTTCTTGAGGCTTATTTTGTATTGCATGGGAATAAAACAGCCCATTTTTTCCTTTTCAAGCAGACGCATGGCATCAGACTCTCTGCGGTAGGTAGCACGCATGGCATACCATATTTCCGTTTCTTTTTCTACTATTGCCACTACTTCTTCCGCTTTCATTCGAGGATTCTGTTCAGAAAAGGGTGTTCTCCCGGGGCTTTAAAATCCTTACATAAGCTTGAATTTCAATCACTTGCGAGTACTTTATGTAATATACGGCAAGCTTTGTACTCCTCTTGCCAACTGCTTTTTCGTAGTTCTTCATTACCCTATAGGTAAAAAGCTATAAACGAAACGATTACAAGCATAAAGCGTTTTTTAGACGTTCGTTTAATGGAC
>JAEXAJ010000025.1 GCA_023458215.1 Bacteroidota bacterium | reverse complement strand
TTGTAGAAGAGGCCGAGGTTGACGAGGTAGGGCGACTGTCCTTGCATGGGGCGGTCTACGTTGGTGGTCCCTTCTTCAAACTTCACTTTACTCTTGATCCAGGCGCCGTTGAAGCTGAGGCTGAAGTCCTTCATGCCGATAAAGTCGAGGTTCTTGCGGATGTCCACCTCAATACCGTAGTTGTCGGCTCCCAAGGCATTGATGTAGGAATATACGGGGTCTGTGCCGCCGGTCATGGTGTAAGTCCACTCTATGGGGTTCTTGAAGTTCTTGTAGAACAGGGCTACGGAAACTTGCTCGCCATTGCTGGGGTACCATTCATAGCGCAAGTCTACGTTCTGGATGTAGGCAGCCTTCAAGTCGGCATTACCCATCACGCTGCTGCCGAGGTCGAAGTCATAGAATACCGAGGTGGAGAGTTCGCGGAACTCCGGACGGTTGATGGACTTGCCGTATGCTGCACGTAGCTGGTGCTTCTCGTTCAGCTTGTAGGTGATGTTCAATGAAGGGAATAAGTCTTTATAGTCATAGTTGGTGCTGTGCTTGCTCTCTTCGTAAGAACGGGTATTCATAATCAATTCCTGACGGTTGTATTCATAGCGTACACCGGCATAGATATTGAAAGCGCTGACCGGAACGTTGAATCCTAAATAACCCGCAATTTGTGTGTTCTTACCGTCGTAGTTGTTGCGGAAGTTCACATCTTCCAGCATATAAAGCTTGTCGGCACCGTAGTTGGAGTCAACCAACACGTTATGGGCAAAATCCGTGTCGTATCTCCACCCGGAAGGCAGTCCGCTACCGTCGGCCCAGTCGTATTGGAAGTTACGGGTATAGTACTTGCGGGTACGGTATTCTCCGTAAACACCGGTCAAGAGGGTAGGATCGATCTCGCCCCATTGGAAATCACGGCGATAGTTCATGTTGGCCGAGGCGATGTGCTCGTCCAGTTTGGTGAATTCGCGGCTGATTTCTTGCAGCCCCATTCCGTTGCTGTGGGCGTCGTCCATCTCTATGCGGCGGCGGTCGGGCAAGTTACGGTTGGCGTAGGCGTAACCGACGCTCCAGTCCAGTTTGTTAACGTCGGCCAGGATGTGCTTGCCGGTGAACTGCGTGTTGTAGGTGGTGCGGCTGGAGTAGTAGTACTCTGTATTGTAAAAGTTGTTGTTCTGGGCATTGACGCCGGTACGTTCGGAATAGCGGTTCTTAGCTATTTGGTTGAAGATGTTCTTCCATTCGTAGTGATGGTTACTGCTCTTTGGCTGGAAGGTGAAGTTCAGCAAGGCACCCAGACGTACGTCGTTGCTGTACTGGTCGTCCTTCGCCTTGCGGAAGGTGACGGGACGGTCGTTCGTCGTGTCGTAAGGCGCAAAGAGATTGTTGTCCATGTCGAGGTAAGTCTTGTAGGTATTGCTGTAGTTCACGGCAGCCAGCAGTCCGTAGATGCGTCCGCTTTCTTGTTCCCAACGGCGGCTGTAGTTGAGGCTGGCTTTGAGATCTCCTACCGGTGTTATCTTGTTTACTTTCCAGTTGTTGTTGAATCCGTTCTTCAAGACGTCTATACGGTCGGTGTTCTTGCCTTCGTCGTAACCGGGATACATATTCAGCTTTCCTTTCATTCCTGCATCCAGCGAACGGAATCCGTTGCCGAAGCCCAGCCAGTCCATGCCGCTTCCTTCGGCTTTATAGAAGTCCTTGAAGTGCGTCTGATCGTTGATGCTGGTTCCCACGGAGATGTTGAACCCGTTGCTGCCGGGCATGTCCTTTGTCTTAATCAGGATAAAACCACCGGTGAAGTCGGCGGGATATTCGGGTGCCGGACTCTTCACAATCACCATATTGTCCAGTTGCGAGGAGGGTATAATGTCGAAAGAGAAGGCACGTGAGTCTGCTTCCGAACTGGGTACGGCGCTGCCATTCATCCATACATTATTATAACGTTGCGAAAGTCCGCGCACCATCACGAACTTCTCGTCGATGATGGAAATACCCGGCACACGCTTGATGACTTCCGATGCATCCTTGTCCTGTGTTTTGGCTATCTGCTGTGCAGATACACCGCTTTGAACGAGCAAGCTGCGTTTCTGATCTTGAATCAGGGCCATTTCATTGTTTTTCTTAGCTGTGGCTGTTACCGAAACTTCCCCTAGGGCTTGTGCGTCGCTTTCCATTTCAAAGTTCAGGCTAACGGGCTCTTTCCCTACTTTTATGTCGGTCGTTTTCATATCCTTGTAGCCTACATAGCGTATATCTAAGGTATATGTTCCGTTTTTTACCTCCAATACATAATTCCCGTCTACATCGGCGATGGTTCCTTGCGAAGTGCCTGCTATCTGCACGGTAGCTCCGGTCAGCGGCTCTTTGGTTTGTTTATCGGTGATAGTGCCTTTGATGGTTCCTGCAAAGGCTGCCATGGCAGAGAGAGTAAAGAATAAAATAAGGAAGAAAACCTTTCCTAAATCAATTTTCACATTCATCATAATCTTGTTTCTAAATCCGTTGCAAAGATGCGGCAGTGGCATTACATGTTTGCTACATAGCTCGTACGTTTTATTTTCAAATCTGTTACACTTCTATTACACATTTTTTTAGGAAAATGCTTCTTATTTGTAAAAGCAGATGCTATGTGAAAAATAGATATGGCCTATTGTTTATTAGAGTTTTATCTTTATTTTTGTAGCTTAAAACAAATATGAAATATATATGACCGCTACTCATCTTGACGATAATGAGCGTTTTAAGCGTCTTTCCACTCTTGGACGTATTGGGTGGTGGGAAGCCGATTTTGCCACAAGGCAGTTCGTGTGCTCTGAATATGTATCTGACTTATTCGAAATAGAAGGGCAAATTTTAAGCTTTGTCGATTTTAGTCAGATGATTCGTGAAGATTATCGGAGTCGCGTGACCCGTGAGTTTCTTTCCATAGAATATCAGGATGTTTATGAACAAACTTTTCCTATTCATACTTCGAGAGGGGTAATATGGATACATACCCGTATGGGATATAAGGAAGAATCACCGGATGGAAGGGTAACAACTTTTGGTATTTTGCAACGTGTAGATGCTCCCGATAATGAAGAGGGGAAGCAAATCATGCATCGGATTAATGACTTGATGTATCGCCAGAATTCTATATCGCAGTCTTTGTTCCGATTTCTGAAAGATGAAGAAATAGACTCGGGAATTTATGAAATATTGCGGGATATCCTTGACTTCTTCCATGGAGGTCGTGTTTATATCTTCGAGTACGAAGATGAATATCGTTACCAAAATTGTACTTACGAAGTAGTGGCCCCCGGTGTACGTCCCGAGAAAGAGGAACTGCAGAAGATGCTTATTGCCGATTTACCTTGGTGGTCGTCACAAATACTTGCTAAGAAACCGATCTTACTGGAGACTTTGAAGGCAATCCCGGAATCGGCCTATGGAGAATATGAGGTGCTGGCAAGGCAAAATATTAAATCTTTGATGGTAACTCCATTGATTGCCAACGATCAGGTATGGGGATATTTAGGGGTAGATTTGATAGATCGTACTAAGATGTGGACGAACGAAGACTATCAGTGGTTAAGTTCGTTGGCAAACATTATTAGTATTTGCATAGAACTTCGTAAGAATAAGGATGATGCTATTCGCGAACGGAGTTTTCTCAGTAATTTGTTCCGTTATATGCCTTTGGGATATATACGGATGTCTATTCTTCGTGATGAGAAAGGACAGCTTTGCGATTATCGGATAACGGATGCTAACGAAATCTTGTCTGATTTCATGGGAAAACCTATCTCGGATTATTTTGGGAGGACGGCTTCGAGCATTTATTCTGATCTGGCTTCCAAATTAAAACTCTTGGATGACATTTTGGAGAATGGTACCTTTAAGGAAGTGGAAGAGAACTTTGTGATTACCGGTAAACATTGTCATGTGATCATGTATTCTCCTGAGGAGAATGAAGTGGTAGCTTTGTTCCTCGATGTAACAGATTCCATGCAAACCCATCAGGCGTTAGATAGGAGTGAGAAGTTATTCAAGAATATCTTTGCCAATATACCTGCCGGAGTAGAGATTTACGACAAAGAAGGTGTTCTGTTGGATCTTAATAACAAAGACATAGAAATATTCGGTGTACGTGATAAAGCAGATGTCGTCGGGGTAAACCTATTTGAAAATCCCAATATTCCTCCTCATATCATTGAGCAGATAAAGACGAATGATGTCGTTGATTTCAGATTGGATTATGCATTCGATGCAGCACTGGATTATTTTGATACTTCCAAGAAGAATGTGATAAACCTCTATACCAAGCTTAGCAAACTCTACGATAGTAAAGGGCACTTTACAGGGTATGTTTTGATTAATATCGACAATACAGAACGTATAGATGCTTTGAGCCGTATCAATGACTTCGAGAACTTCTTCCTGTTGATATCCGAATATGCGAAGATTGGTTACGCCAAACTAAATATAATTGATCGTAAAGGATATGCCATCAAGCAGTGGTTTAAGAATATGGGCGAAGACGAAAATGCTTCCTTGGCAGATGTGGTAGGTGTTTATGGAAAGATGCATCCGGAAGATCGTAAGAAGATGCTCAACTTCTACCGGAAAGCACGTACCGGTGAGGCTAAATATTTCAAAGGCGAGATGCGTATTGCGCGTCCGGGCCAGAAGCATAAATGGAACTGGGTACGTACCAATCTGGCAGTGAACGTCTATGAACCCGAGAAAGGGCAGATTGAAATGATCGGCGTAAATTATGATATCACGGAACTGAAAGAAACGGAAGCCATGCTGATTGACGCCAAGGACAAGGCAGAAACCGCCGACCGATTGAAGAGTGCTTTCCTTGCCAACATGAGCCATGAGATACGTACGCCGCTGAATGCGATAGTCGGCTTTTCCAGTTTGCTGGGCGAAACCGAAGATATTGAAGAAAGAAAGCGATATATGACTATTGTCGAAGAGAACAATGAATTGTTATTGCAACTGATTTCCGACATATTGGATTTGGCAAAGATAGAAGCCGGTACATTCGATTTCGTAGAGAGGGAACTGGATGTAAACCTCCTGTGTGAAGACATAGTGCGTGTCATGCGCATGAAGGCAAAGCCGGGAGTAGAGATTTTGTTTGACCGCCATCTACCGGAATGCCAGATATTGAGTGACCGTAACCGTCTGAATCAGGTGCTTGCCAACTTTGTGAACAATGCCATTAAGTTCACCTCTGTGGGAAGCATTCGTGTAGGCTATGATAAGATTGACGAAAGGAACCTTCGCTTTTACGTAACCGATACAGGTATAGGCATTGATGCGGAAAGACAAGCCCAGATATTCGAACGCTTTGTAAAGTTGAACTCCTTTGTGCATGGAACCGGATTAGGGCTTTCCATCAGTAAGAGTATTATAGAACAACTGGGAGGTACTATCGGGGTTGATAGTACTCCGGGTAAGGGTTCTTGTTTCTGGTTTATACTGCCGATAGATTAAGATACTCAATAGTCTTATTTGTGGTAAGTTTTTGTTTTTGGGATGATAAACCAAAAGCAAGAACCTTCTCCTACAACTGAATCTACACCGATCTGCCCGTTCATCTGCTTTACTATACTTTTGCAAATAGACAGACCCAAGCCGGTACCATTGGCAAAATTATTCAGCTTTACAAAGCGGTCGAAAATGGATTGTACTTTATCGGCAGGAATGCCTATGCCCGTATCGCGCACATAGAACTTCAGATAGTTATCGTCCACTTGCCGGTATCCTAAGGTGATGCTACCTTCCGAAGTAAACTTGATGGCATTGTTCATGAAGTTCGTTATGACTTGTACAAGTCGGTTCTTGTCCGTATGAATGGTACATTCGGGCAAATACTCTTCAAAACGTAGCTCTATATTTTCGGGCATTTTTATCTGTGTGGAGTTGATGATCTCGTTGCAAGTACGGTTTACATCTACATCCCCTTCTACAAAATCGAATGTGCCGGCCTCTATCTTCGATAAGTCCAAAATGTCTGAAATGAGCTGTAGCAACAATTCGTTATTCTCTTCTATAATGCTTTGGTAGTCCTGCTTTTCTTCTTGAATATCAGTTTCTACAAGCATGCTCGAAAAACCTACAATTGCATTCAGCGGGGTACGTATCTCATGGCTCATGTTGGCAAGGAAAGCACTCTTCAATCGGTCGGCGGTTTCTGCTTTTTCTTTAGCTTCAATCAGCATGGCTTCGGTTTCCTTCAGTTCGGTAATGTCATAGTTCACACAAACCATGTCGATAACACCTTCCTCCGGACGGAAATCGCGCACCATGACATTGACGCGTGTCCAGGTGTAATGTCCTCCTTCGCGCATAATACGCATATCATGGCGTAGGTGGGTTGATTTCTTCTCTATTACTTGATCGAAAAAGTCCAGTATCACTTTTCGGTCTTCCGGGTGAAAATTAGCATGCACTCTGATGATTTGCGGCAAGGGGGTACCTTCCTTTTCTCCCACATTCCGGTACCAACTGTTCAGTGCGTAGCCGTCTCGGGTCATTGCATTGAATCGGGCATAGCCTACTTTGGCGTAATCGCCTACCAGCATGAAATTCTCTTCAAACTCCTTCAGTCTTCTATACGCCTCATTTGCCTTTGTATTATCAATGTTGGCAACCAGGATATTTTCCAGATTGCCGTCTATATTGAATATGGGGATGGCTTTTGATATTAAATCTATATAACCTTTCTTCTCTGTTATGAAATATCCTTTTGTCAAGGCAAAATCATATTTGAAGGAGATGTTCAAGGCTTCTCCTTTTAGCAAAGTGTCTCTCCATTCCGGTGGCATCATAGGGTTGGCAAAGAAGTCAATGCCCAATATGTCTTCTTTCTGCTTTATTCCGAACATTTCCCGGTCGGTGTCATTGATATCCACTAATTTGCAATCATGGTCATAGAGTTCTATTCCTACGGGAATCTTTTGGTAAATATCACGGAAATACTTCTTTTCGAGTTTGGCGGTTTCTTCCGCCTTGCGCAATTCCATGCTTAGGCTGATGATGTTTGCTATGGATGAGAACCACAAGTAGTCTTCATTGCTCCATTCACGATATTCTTTGACTATATCAATGCTGATATATCCCCATACGCCGCTTTTGGAAGTCAACGGTATGGACATGACCGACTTGGCGCCGGTGCTTTCCAGCCTTTCTTTTTTCTCAATAGCTTCAGCAGGAATGTGTTCTAAAGAGAACAAGGTGATTGGAACGCCGGATAGTATCCGTTTGTCCCACCACGAATGAATATCCAGTGGTTTCTCTTGTCCTTTCCATTGTCCGGTGGTTAAGTTGGATGATATCTCGTAGGAGCAACGTTGTGACATGTTCACTTTGTCGTATTCTACAATGTAAGTTCGGTCACCGTTGAATTGAAGAAGAACATCCTTCAAAATCCGATTAATAACCTCCGCCATATTGTCAGAGTGAAGCAGACTCAATAGTGATTGCGTGAGTCCGTTAAGCTGGTGTAAAAGTGTATTGAGGCGGTTTACGGTTTTCTCATGAATATTCATTCTTTGACGGGAAATGCACTGCATCGCTCCGAAAACATGGACATGCCCGTCGGGAGTTACAGTCTTTTCTCCTACTTTGGTACTGACCCACGTAACGCCGTATTTGGTATTCATAGGGAAGACTTGCTCGTAGATTTCGAGATATTTGAAAGAAGCAAACTCGGAAAGTATTCTTTCTCGGTAGTCTTCACATATACGGCTATTAAAGTCTTGGAAGGAGATTGTTTCTCCTTTCAGGTCGAACAAATCTTGAAGGAACTCAGAACAATAATACACTTGGTCATTAAAATCTGCTTCCCACCATCCTAAACGACTTAAAGAGACTGCCTTCTCTAATTTGGATATCTTCTCTTCTGCTGAAGTCATGTTTTATATTTCTACTTTTAGGTCGTAAAAATACGTATTAATATTCAATTGGCGGACATGATAGAAGCAAAAGAATTGAAAATGTAGTTATAGAAAAAGAGAGAGTTAACGCTGGGGCTGGACAGTGGTGTAAGGAAAAGTATTGGTACGATTCCCCTTCCGCAGTTCCTTGTATTTTATATTATATCGGCATTGCGGAAGGGGAGGGAAGTTATACTCCGCTGAAGGCGCTGAAACCACCGTCAATAGGGAGCAGTGCACCGGTGACGAAGCTGGCTGCATCGCTGCAAAGGAATTGCACGGCGCCGTTCAGTTCGTTGATGTCTCCAAAGCGTTTCATCGGTGTTTTGGCTAGTACTTTCTTGCTGCGGTCCGTCAGTGAGCCGTCCGGGTTGATAAGCACGGCGCGGTTTTGGTCGCCGATGAAGAAGCCCGGGGCGATGGCATTTACACGGATTCCGTCGCCGTACTTCAGAGCCAGTTCGCTGGCAAGCCATTGGGTAAAGTTGGCAACGGCTGTCTTGGCTGCCGAATAGCCCGGTACTCGGGTAATGGCGCTATAGGCTGCCATAGAAGATACATTGACGATGCATCCCTTGCCTTGTTTAGCCATCACTTTACTGAAAACCAATGATGGGTAAACGGTGCCGTTCATGTTCAGGTTGGTTACTTTCTCCCAGCAGGAGATGTCCATGTCGTAGAAAGGCTGGTCGGGAGCTAAGGTTGCGCCGGGCATGTTGCCGCCGGCAATGTTGAGCAGGATGTCGATGCGTCCCCAACGGGCTACAATGTCTTCGGCCAGTTTTTCGAGGCTGGTGATGTCCAGCACATTGCCCACGATGCCGATAACATCTTCACCGTAAGACTTCAGTTCTTCCACACGTGCGTCCAGTTGCTCCTGACGGATGTCGACGGCTACCACTTTGGCACCTTGTTGCATGAAACACTTGGCTATGCTGCCACCCAATACACCACCCGCACCGGTGATGACGGCTACTTTGCCGGCAATACTGAATTGTTCGTTCATATTAGTCTTTTTTATTCCCCCGAATCCTAAAAGAGGAGGGGGATGGTTTTGTTATTTATATATTTGAATGAGGAGTTGAATTTGTTTCGTTTGCGTTTAGTAATGAATCAAACACCCCCGGACCCCCTAAAGGGGGAGGGGGATACTCTCAAACCTAATATGCTTATATTTAGGATAATGATATTCAGAGTATCCCCCTTCCCCTTTAGGGGACCGAGGGGTTCA
>JAEXAJ010000024.1 GCA_023458215.1 Bacteroidota bacterium | reverse complement strand
CAGCAGG
This sequence comes from Bacteroidota bacterium, assembly GCA_023458215.1. The sequence continues at coordinate 7,042 of JAEXAJ010000024.1, read as the reverse complement.
GTACATCGTATAAGATGTACCGTGAGCTGTATTGTATGCCTCAAGTGCTTCTGCATCTACTTTAAAAGTAACAGTTACATCTTGTGCGGCAGCTTTACTCAATTCAAAGTAAAGATGTCCTGCTCCGGCTTTGTCACCGAAAATAGAAATCGGTGTAAGTTCGCGTGCTCCGGCAGCAGACTTCACATAGCCGTACATACCGTCAACAGTCTCTAACTTGCTTGAATCAGCGTTATCAATTGTGATGTCCTCTTCACAGCCAGTAAGGACTGTTCCGATGCATGCAAAAGTCATTGCCAGCAAGCCTGATTTTATATGATTCATATATTTCATAATAAGCATCATTTTATTTGATTAAGGTATAACTAATTAATTCTTTGCAGGTAATTCCACTGCATTCCAAGTAATGGCTTCTACGGCAGTGGCATTATTCCCGTTACCGCTATAGTCAGTAATAGCAGTACCTGCGCCTTCATCGAATTTCCAATAAGATACCAGTCCTTCGGTTCCGGGAGCTACTTCATAGAAGTGATCTTTAGCGTTAATATCGTCTAGTGTCAACACTTTGTTCCAGATACGGCATTCAGTGATTTCACCTTCCAGAAAACGTTCGCGATTATAAGAATGACCAATCCAGAAACCATTACCTTCATCTGTTTTAGTTTTAGCCCAGTCGATAGCGCCACAATTAGCAGTTCCTTCAAACTTATTCTTACCATTGATGTAAACGGTTACTTTGCCCCCTGCATCTGCATCATAAGTCACAGCGATGTGTGTCCACTCACCTGTAGGAATAGCCAAGTCGGAAGAAGTTAAGTTACCGGCTTTTGTAGCTACTTGTAATTGGTTCTGCGGAATACCTGCATCACCGATACGAAGTAGGAAATAACCTTCAATACCCATAATAGTAGTCAGCATCTTGTCGAACTTATTGACACGGATCAATGCTTCGGCAGTAAGTTGCTTCAGGTTATCGGCCACTTCGGGCTTGCTCCAGTTTACATAAACCAGATTCTTAGTAATATTAGCCACCACATTAATAAGAGCGGCACCTTTCAGTACATAATACATAGTGCGTGCACTTTGCAATATGCCGATATTGGCTTGTTCAATGGTTACAGGCAATACATAAATCTTTTCACGATCCAGTTGCGTCAGGTCCTTGAAGTTCACAGCCACTTCATCTGATACAGTACTACCTGCCTTGATAGATACTTGTTGCTTTTCCAGTGTGTAGTACTGTGTCGGCAAGGCTTCTGCATGGTCATAATAAGCGGCATTGTAGGTAGCTACCAAGGTAGGTTCAGCCTTCAAGGAGATAGTGATATCCTTAGATTCCGGTTGGGGAATGGCAACCTTGAACTTTCCTTCAGCTGTAGGAGCTGTTGATTTCAGTAATACACTAGTGGTTTTGGCCGAAGCATTGATATATACTTGATTATCGAATGTCTCGGTATCATTGCTGCACGAAACTAATACGCTTACCAGCAATGTAATCGATGCAATATATAATTTTCTCAGTTTCATAGCTTGATTCATTTTTTAGGAGCAGGATTCATAATGTTAATAGCCTCGCGTACATACTGATAGATGTTTACAGCATTGTAATAGTCGTTCTGCACATTGTAGATAGCTATTCCGGCACGGGTATAATCGGCTGAAGATTCCATTGTCCAGTAAGCAGCTTCGGCCAAAGCTCTGTCCGAACCATAATATCCGGTAAGCTTGTCAGAACCGTCCAATGAGACAGTAGATACAGCTACAATAAAGCGGTCGGTCGGTATGCCCGAAGCGACCATTGCCAAACGGGCAGTTACTGACAACTGTGCATCATCTGCCACATTGTCCGTAGCAAGAATTATATGATTGCAGCCAGCCAGCAAAGTTTGTCCAATCAAGTTTTCAGGATATCCCTGAAAGGTAAACAACTTCTTATCGTTGCTACTTCTCCATGTAGACAAGGCACCAAAGAAAGTATCTTGCTGCTTCTTTACTTCCGCTTTCTGTTCGGCAGTCATGAAAATGGGGTTGGTACCCTTATATTCCACAATCATGCCGTCAAAGGCATCGGCATAACCGATTTGCTTTGTTAACTCAGTAGAAAGGTATGTATCAAAAGTACCGGTTTCAATACCTTCTTTTACTTTCTCGGTATACTCTTTCTTTATCTTATCAAAGCTGATGGTATAAACCACTTTGGTTCCTTTCTCACGCACGGTCTTCATATCGGCCAGTTCGAACTCTGCCAACTCTGCCGGATACATCATTGAGATAACATCAAGGCTATCGGGAGCATCAGAGATGTGTTGTCCACGGCTAACAGGAGTTTTCTCACTATTATCAAACCAAGCATAAACGATCTTGTGATCCGAATTCTTGTAATCACGCAGATTTTGCAGATATTTGGCATACAATTCAGGATTCTTGTCTGCCACGGTTGGCTCATCCAGTCCAATACTTTCTACCTCTGTCCAGTCCGAACAAGCGGTTAAGGCAAACATGGAAAACAGAGCCAATGCTATTCCTTTGATTGAATTTCTATATAATCTCTTCATACTATTTTTCTTTAAAGGTTATTTCTTTGCAGCCCACCATACGTCGGTACCCATATTGTCGGGGCCATTCAGGAACTTGCTCACTGCATTTTGTACATTCTCCGTATTGTTGGTATATTCTTCCGAAGGGTAAGGCATACGACGTGCACCACGGTTGCTATCCACTATTCCACCGCTACGGTTGCCATCGGCAGAGGCAGGAATCAACTTCGGATATCCAGTACGACGATAATCAGCCCAAGCCTCGTTGCCCAAAGGCCAGTTGGCAATCCACTTCTGAGTAATAATACGTTCCTGTTTCTTCTCAGTGCTGGCAGCATCGTCCCATTTGATGGTGATGTCAGTCAAGTTTCCGGAGTAGGTATAAATGCCCGAAGGATCTTTATACACAGCAGGCACACTCTGGTCGTCTTTCGCATAAGTATCAGCTCCTGATACACCCCATTGCTCAAAGGAGAGTGCGATACCCTGATTGTAGAAGTCGCCGGCATTACCACCCATATCAAAACCGAATATAGCTTTGCCCTCGGCACGCAAGAAAGCAACCTCGGCGGCATTCATCCAAAGAACGGGATCATTGGAAGACATCTTGATACGAGAATACTTGCTGAAATGTTCAGTCACTTTAGCCATATTGATGCTACGACGAAGACCTACGTAATCCTGTCCTGCCCATCCTGATTTTTCGAAATAGCTGGCACGACGGGCGTCTTTATAACCGTTCATGTAGCAAATGATATCGGCTGCTGCATGTGCATCACCACCGGTTTGCTCTTCATTATAACGTACAGCTGTATAAATAGGATTAGGAAGAGTACCGAAGTATTTCCAAGTTGCATTATCGGCATTGGTTTCAATCAATCCCAATTCTTGCTTCACGGCACTTTCCGCCATTTCTCTTGCTTTGGTAGGATTGGCGTATGCAATGCGGATTGCAAGGCGTAATTTCAGAGAGTTGGCAAATTTTACCCATTTCTGAACATTACCGCTATACACATAATCGGCAGTAGGAACCAACGCTGCATTTTTATTCTCGGTCAAGGTAGTGATAGATGCTTCGAGTTCTTCAAAGAATTTATTGTAAACCTCTTCCTGTGAATCGTAAGGAGTGGCAATCTTTCCATCCTCCCCGATTTTGGAGTAAGGAATAGCACCGTATGTATCGGTAACACGGCTCATAGCAGCCACCTTTACAATCTGTGCAATAGCCCAAGGAACCGGATTGCCGGTTTGATCGGACACCAACTTAACAGACCTCAAGTTGCTGTATAGTGTGGCTATGATGCGATCGCTGATCAAAAACACACGTGTCCAGTCATTCTTGGCATCGAAATTAGAGATTGTGTTGGACCAACCACTGTTTGAGTCGGCAAAATACCCCCCCATCGGACCACCCAACAAACAGTCGGTGAACTGTGTAGTGTTGATATCCGAAGAAATCACAGTGCTCGCTAAGTTGCTCATAGCCGAACCCAAGGCATAGTCGTCAGCACTCAAGTCACCCGGTTCATAAGGATTGGAATTAATATCCATATAGTTGCCCGTACAAGACATAAAGCCCAATGCAATCAAGCCTATAATTAGTTTATTTATGATGTTCTTTTTCATGTTATTCCACTATTAAAATTTAAAGTTCAGACTGAAACCGATATTGCGCAGAGCAGGCATCATGAAATAGTCAATACCTTGGTAGAAGTTATCGGTAGAAGCTACACTCTCAGGATCGAAAGGCGCTTTGTTATAAATCATCCATAGATTGCGGCCCACTAATGATACGCGAATGTCGCATACATCTTTCAACAACTTACGGGAAATGGTGTAACCCAGTGATACTTCCTGCAAGCGAATGTTGGTGGCCGAATAGGTATAGAATTGAGGAACAGACGTGCCGCTACCCACTACGCTATACCAAGTTTGAGGATTGATAAAATCGTTGCCATTGATACCTACATAACCTAGGTCGCGTGCGTCGGCCGAAGCTTCAGACACCCCGTAGTAGTCGAGCATAGCCTGTGTACGCGAGTAAACCACTCCACCCAGACGAGCCGATATCATAAAGCCAAAGTCGAGGTCTTTCCAGTTGAAGTTATTGCGCCATGCCAGGTTTCCCTTCGGCAATACACTGCCTAGCTTGATGTATTTGTCGGGATCCTGAATAGTTTCAGTAGATACATTTCCGTTCTGATCGACATAGATATTGCCGTTGGCATCACGTTTCATATCAATCAATGAGTAGAGATCCCCCATGCCACCACCTTCGCGTAAAAGGAAACGAGCTTCACCCAAACCACCCATATTTAGTCTTTTCAATGAGAAGCGTTCACCGGTGGCAGGATTGATAGCATTGTCGGCCAATGTAAGTATCTTATTCTTATTGGTAGAGTAAGTGATTCCTGTATCCCATGTAAATTTGTTCCAGGTATTCTTAAATCCTAATGACAGTTCGACACCGGAGTTACGTACAGCACCTGTTTGGATATACATGGATGAATATCCACTGACTGGCAATTGTGGATTAAATGTCTGGTTCATGGTCTTGGCATTATAGTAAGTCACGTCCAGATTGAAATTCTTCAGGAAGCGTAAAGTCAAACCTAATTCAAAGGAATTGGTACGTTCGGGTTTTAAGTCTATAGGAAGTTGAGTCAAGACGCTCCACTGTATGGAACTTGTATTCCATCCATAACGAGGGTTGGCAAAGTATCTGGAGAAGGGGCTACCTACGGATGCCCACGAACCGCGGATCTTCATAAATGACACCAGGTCTGTGTTCAATTCGGGTATCAACTCGGACAACACTACCGAACCACCGACAGAAGGATAGAAGAAAGACTTATTTACTGAATTAGGACCTGCCAGCTGTGAAGGCCAATCGTTACGTCCGGTCACCGTCAGGTAATAGGTGCTCTTATAGCCTAGTTCGGCAGAACCAAACAGAGACTGTGTCTGCTCGCGCCACCCTTCTTGCAAACGCTGAGTTTTGCTGGCACTAAGGTGCTGAATAGCGAAATAGTTAGTAAGTCCCGGCTTTTCATCTCCAAAAGCATCACTTCCATCAGCAATAGGGCCACGTACCTTCATGGCATCCGAACGAATGTCAGAGAAAGAACCACCAAGATTGGCTTGCAGCGTCCAGCTTTCGCCGAAACTTTTGTTAATGTTCAGCAAGAAGTCAGCATACAACTGCTTATCCTGAGTTTTGGTAATGCCATACAAACCACGAGTGGATTTCTCGGTGAGCTGCGTATTGGTTGTTGCATAGAATTTCTCGGTATAGTCATTGTTGGAGTTATCCAGGCGGACACGTCCCGATATACTCAACCAATCTAGAATCTGATAGCTAAGTCCGGCATTCAGCATGTAGCGATCTTTCTTGTTCTCGCGCAGGTTGCGGTTGTTAATCCAGTACGGGTTCTGCATAGCCATTGCCTCGTCGCCTATAGGCCAGTACTGCGTATTGATTTTACGGGCGGCATCATAACGCTCGTACATGCGGATGTCTTCCCAGTCGTTGCCGCGAGGAAAAAGATACGCACCTACCAGCGGGTTGTTATAAGAACCCTGATTGGTCATATTACGGTCACTCTGCAAAATGTAGCTTGCACCAATATCAAGCTTCATCTTATCGTTGAGGAAAGAAGTGGTATTGCGTACGGTAAAGTTATAACGGGTGTATTTGTTGTTAGGAACGATACCTTTAGAGTTAAGGGCAGCAGCCGATGCATAAGTCTGGTTCTTCTCAGTACCGGTCGACATCGAGATGGTTTCTGTACCCACAATACCGGTTTGGAAGTAGTCGTCGCGGGGGCTATAGCCATAGTTATTGGCTTCGTTCAGACGAGCTCCCCAGCTAAGTGCACCTGTATTGGTAGAGATACCGTTCGATCCTGTACCGTAGCGGTTCTGGAAACTCGGCATCACAAATGGAGTGGTAAACTCGGTATTGCTGCTTACTGTCAGATTCAGTTTTCCCTCTTTACCCTTCTTGGTAGTAATGATAATAGCACCGTTGGCAGCCTCCGAGCCATACAATGCCGCAGCCGCAGCACCAGTCAGCACCGACATAGATTCAATGTCATCGGGATTGATATCGGCAATAGGTTCAGAAGAACCCTGAGAATCGAATTCCGTACCACCACTCTTGCCACGACCTGAGAAGACGGGCACGCCATCTATTACATAAAGAGCATTGGAAGACTGCATGATGGATTTCGTACCACGCATTACCACCTTAGACACACCACCCACACCAGAAGAGGAGGCGTTGATATTGACACCTGCCACTTTACCACTCAAGGAGTTAACGAAGTTAGCGTCTTTGTTGGCATTCAGAGCGGCAGTGTTCACCTCCTGTACATTATAGCTCAACGCCTTCGTGGCACGCTTGATACCGAGGGCGGTTACCACAACTTCTTCAATCAGTTGCGAGTCGCTTTGCATCAGCACATTGATTGGTGCAGAACCTTTAACGGCAATCTCTTGTGATG